>JBPRGD010000111.1:0-1903 GCA_051428125.1 Candidatus Wenzhouxiangella sp. M2_3B_020 | reverse complement strand
GGTGGGCCGGTCTCCGGTGGTTCCGGCGTGCTGCCGCGGGAGGCCGGTGCCGGTGTGGAGGCTTCGACCGTCGCGGCGAGGTCGCCGCTCCCACAGAGGCTTGTCGGGTCGATTTTCGTTCCTGTGGGAGGCGCGATTTCGCGCCGACGGTTGGGCCGATTACCGACAGGACATCGCGGCGAAGACGCCGCTCCTACGACTGAGCGGGGTTCGGAGGTCGCGGCGCCGTCTCCGACGCCCATGGACTGGCGGCGAGGTCGCCGCTCCCACAGGAGAAAAGAGCTCCGGCTTGGAACGATGCCGTAGGTCGGGGCGACGTCCCCGACGGAAAGGAGTCAACCCGTCGCGGCGAGGTCGCCGCTCCCACAGGAGAAAAGAGCTCCGGCTTGGAACGATGCCGTAGGTCGGGGCGCCGTCCGCGACGGGTCATGGCAAGACCGGTCGCGCGGTCGCCGCTACTCCCATTCCTGGCGGGCGACGTCGAGGCGGTTGAACAGCGTGACGGCCTGGGTGCGGTTGTGCACGCCGAGCTTGCGCATGATGGCGGTCATGTGGGCCTTGACGGTGGCTTCGGTGATGTCGAGCTCCCACGCGATCTGCTTGTTGAGCAGGCCTTCGCCAAGCATGCACAGGATGCGGTACTGCTGCGGCGTAAGCTCGCCCACTCGGCGGGCGAGCTCGGTTTCGTCGGGCTGGCCAGGGGCCTGTTCCAGGCCGTCGGGCACCCAGGTTTCGCCGGCCATGACCTGGTTGATCGCCTCGATGATGACCTCGGGCTCGGCGGACTTGGACAGGAAGCCGGCGGCGCCGTCGGCCAGGGCGCGGCGGACCACGTCCGGCTCGTCGTGGGCCGAGATCAGCAGGACCGGCAGCGCCGGGTAGTGACCGCGAAGCCAGGCCAGGCCCGATAGGCCGTGGTTGCCCGGCAGGTGCAGGTCGAGCAGCACCAGGTCCATGTCCGGCCGGTCCGACAGCAACTCCTGCAGCTTGTCGAACGAGGCCACGGCATCGACGTCGCATTCGGGCAGGCGCGACTTGATCGAACCGGACAGCGCCTCGCGGAACAGCGGGTGGTCGTCGACGACCACCAGCTTTTCGGGCGAGACCAGCGCCGTCGCAGCGTTCATCGCATGGTGCCTCCGCGACCCGGGTCATTCATGACGCGAGCTCAGACCTGCCGCCGGTTGGCCACGAGGTTGTCGACGACGTCGGGATCGGCCAGCGTCGACGTGTCGCCGAGCTGGTCGTGCTCGTTGGCGGCGATCTTGCGCAGGATGCGGCGCATGATCTTGCCCGAGCGCGTCTTCGGCAGCCCCGGCGCCCACTGCAGGTGGTCGATGGTGGCGATCGGCCCGATCTCGTTGCGAACCCACTTGACCAGTTCCTTGGCCAGTTCCTCGTCGCCCTCGCGGCCTTCCATCAGCGTGACGTAGGCGTAGACGCCCTGCCCCTTGATGTCGTGCGGGAACCCGACGACCGCGGCCTCGGCCACGGCTTCGTGCGCGACCAGCGCCGATTCGACCTCGGCCGTGCCCAGCCGGTGGCCGGAGACGTTGATGACGTCGTCGACGCGGCCGGTGATCCAGTAGAAGCCGTCCTCGTCGCGGCGGGCGCCGTCGCCGGTGAAGTAATAGCCGGGATAGGCCGAGAAATAGGTCTCGCCGAAGCGCTTGTGGTCGCCGTAGACGGTGCGCATCTGACCCGGCCAGCTGTCGGTGATCACCAGGTTGCCCTCGGTGGCGCCTTCGAGCGTCTCGCCCTCCGTCCCGAGCAGCGCGGGCTTGACGCCGGGCAGCGGCTTCGTGGCCGACCCCGGCTTGAGCTCGGTCGCGCCCGGCAACGGGCTGATCAGGATGCCGCCGGTCTCGGTCTGCCACCAGGTATCGACGATGGGGCAGCGCTC
>JBPRGD010000110.1:0-2805 GCA_051428125.1 Candidatus Wenzhouxiangella sp. M2_3B_020 | reverse complement strand
GAACTGTACGAAGGTACGAGCAGCCCATGGCGGGCGGATCCGCGGGTCTCGTACCTTGGTACAGTGTTGCCGCCCCGTCATGCTGGCTAGACTCGCCTCAACCTGCCCCGGTCCGGCCGGGCGCTCCGTCATTCCGGCTACTAAAAATTACAAGGTGAGGTGTTCGAGCATGATCGATCCGACAACGACAAGAAACCGGCGCACGAAGCTGGGGCGCGCAATCCGGATGGCACTGGTCTCCGGCCTGTGCCTCGGTCTCGCGACCGCGGTCGCGCAGGACAGCGACGATGGTGACGACGGCGAGGAGGAGAGCGCCGATCTCCAGAACGTGGATGTCGTGACGGTCACGGCACGGCGGCGCGAAGAATCGCTGCAGGACGTTCCGATCTCGGTCACCGCGCTCAGCGGCGAGAAGCTGCAGGACGTCGGCGCCGAGGACGTCACGTACCTCAACCAGGTCGTGCCGAACACGACCATCGAGGTCTCTCGCGGCACCAACAACACGCTCACGGCGTTCATTCGCGGCATCGGCCAGCAGGATCCGGTCGCCGGTTTCGAGCAGGGCGTGGGGATCTATCTCGACGATGTCTACCTGAACCGGCCGCAGGGTGCGGTGCTCGAGGTCTACGACGTCGAGCGGGTCGAGGTGCTGCGCGGACCGCAGGGAACCCTGTACGGGCGCAACACGGTCGGCGGCGCGGTCAAGTACGTGACCCGGCGCCTCGGCGACGAGCCGTCGCTTAGCATCGAGGGGTCGGTGGGCAGCTACGCGCAGCGCGACCTGATTGTCAAGGCCGAGACGCCGATCGGCGACACGCTCGCGGTCGGCGCCAGCGTCGCCACCTTCAACCGCGACGGATTCGGCCGCAACCTGTTCCTCGACGAGGAGAACTACGACAAGGACATCCAGGCCGCGCGCGCCAGCATCGAGTGGACGCCCGGCTACGACTGGTTCGTGCGCCTGTCCGGCGACTATCTCAACGACACGGCCAACCCGCGCGGCGGTCACCGGCTGATCCCGGGCCTGTTCTCGGGCTTCCCCGTCCTCGACGACGTCTACGACTCCCGCTCCGGCATCCAGGGGCCGAACAACATGCAGGCCTACGGCGGCCAGCTGCTGATCGAATACGACATCACGCCGGAGTGGACCTTCAAGAACATCACGGCCTACCGCGAGGACTACGCCGACCAGGCGATCGACTTCGAGGCCCTGCCGCCGGTGGACCTGGACGTGCCGGTGCGCTACGAGAACGAGCAGTTCACGCAGGAGCTGCAGCTGCAGTACACCGGTCCGGTGATCGCCGGCGTGGCCGGCTTCTACTACATCGACGCCAACGCCTTCAACGCCTTCGACGTCCGGCTGTTCCAGACCGGCGACCTGATCGGCCTGCCGGGCCTGAACGCGTTCACGCTGGGCGACGTCGACACCGAGTCCTGGGCGCTGTTCGGCGACGTCAGCTTCGACCTCGCCGGGATGCTCGGCATGGATACCGGCCTGGAGCTCACGCTGGGCGGCCGCTACACCAGCGACGAGCGCTCGTCGCGCGTGCTGCGTCAGACCTTCATCGGCGGCGCGACCCCGTTCTTCGGCGGCGACGCCATTCCCATCGAAACGAGCTCGGACTTCGACGGATCCGAAACCTTCGAGGAGTTCACGCCCAAGGTCAGTCTGTCGTGGCAGCCGAACGCGAGCCACAACGTCTACGGCTCCTACAGTCAGGGCTTCAAAGGCGGCAGCTTCGATCCGCGGGGCGCAACCACCCTGGCGCCCGATCTGAACGGCGACGGCACCGTCAGCGAGCAGGAAATCTTCGAGTTCATGAAGTTCGAACCCGAGACCGTCGATACCTGGGAGATCGGCCACAAGGGCAACTTCTCGAACGGTCGCATCACGACGGCCATCGCGTACTTCTACAGCGACTACACCGACATCCAGGTGCCCGGCTCCATCGGCGTGGACACCGACGGCGACGGGATCTCCGACACCTTCGCCGGCGTGACCACGAACGCGGGTGCGGCGACGGTCCAGGGCGTCGAGTTCGAGGGCAGCGCGCAGCTGGCCCGGGACATCTTCCAGACCGGCGATTCGTTCAGCGCGCTTGCGACGGTCGGCTGGATCGACGCCGAGTACGACGAGTTCATCACGCTGGTCAGCGATCCGGCGAGCGGCTCGCAGGCGCTGGAGGACGTCGCCGACGAGCGGGTCTTCCAGAACACGCCGGAATGGACGTCCCACCTGGGCCTGACCTACCAGCGCAACCTGAACCTGTTCGGCGAAGACGGTACGTTCTCGGTCATCGGCTCGTGGTCGTATCGCGGCGACACCAACCAGTTCGAGATCCCGTCGCAGTTCCTGGACCAGGATGCCTATTCGCTGTTCGACCTCAACCTCGTCTGGGAACGCTTCGACGGCAAGTACCAGATCGGCCTGCACGGGCGCAACCTCACCGACGAGGAGTACAAGGTGTCCGGTTACGTCTTCGCCACGCCCGACGGACAGGCGCCGACGCTGGGCCTGGAAGGCGTGATGAACGCGTTCTACGGTCCGCCGCGCACCATCACGCTGACCGGGCGCGTGAACTTCTGACCCGGGGAACGATAACGTCAAAGAAACAGGGACTCTCCCGTTTTGCCCCCGACTCGGGCCGGCCACGCGCCGGCCCGTTTTTTTTCTTCCCCGGCCGCATCGGATAAGCTTCCGGCCGTGAACCGCGCGCTCGACCTTCCGCCATGCCCGTGACCTACGTATCCGGCGCCACGCTCGTCATCGCCGGGCTGATCTGGCTCGGGCTGCTGTTCGCCGCC
>JBPRGD010000109.1:0-1269 GCA_051428125.1 Candidatus Wenzhouxiangella sp. M2_3B_020 | reverse complement strand
ATACACGCCCCAAAACGAACCCGGAAAACAAACCCACTGGCTTACCCACGCCCAAGATATCGACTTAGGCGCTATCTCCACCGCCGATGGCTTCAAAATCACCGCCAACCTGCAACCCTTTCGCCTCAATGACACCTACGCCATTGATCTCACTCTCACCCCCGATTCTCCCCACCTCGACATCACCATCCCCCAACTCCAACACTTCTTTCCCCAATCCCTCCTCCCCCACCGCATCCAAGCCTCCCTCGGACAAACCCTGTGGTTATACGCCGAAGTAGACGCCCAAACCGACTGCGCCAGCCTTGCTGAAAAATGTGCCACCGCCCTCCTCGCCAATACTCCCCTCAACCCCAGCCTCCAGGATCAAGACAGCCTCTTCGGGAGTCTTCTGTTCGACTACCTCGCCACCCAACCCAGCCAACCCGATAACCCCGCCAGCCAATGTCACATCCTCATCTCGTTCAACACCAACCAATCTCCCACTGTTGAACTTCTGGGAAAAGCCTACGATGAACTTCTCCAACTCCTTTGTTCCTATCACAAACTCCGCTACATCTATCACCAATCCCGCCAACGCTACCCCGAAGCGCGACACCTCTACAGCCAGTTAGAACAACAAATCCAAACCTTACCCAACCTCACCACCAACCCCCAAACCCGCCTCGACACCCTGAAAAATTTGCTCAACCAAATCCCCCAAATCGCCCTCGACTACGCCCGATGCTTGCGTGACTTACGCGCCCACCACACCGCGATGGAAACCAATCTTACCAACTTTGACACCAAGCAACGGAATATTGCCCAAATTGGCGATATCCCCCAATTCTGGGACGATTTCCTCAAAGATAGCCAACGCGATAAACAGCAAATCCAAACCGATATCAATTATCTGTCACCCGGACAAGACTTATTTGGACAAATGCTAGAAACCGTGCGGGGTATCGTAGACTTAGATCAAGCAGAACGCGATCGCGCTTTCGACCAGAAGCTGCAAAACCTAGAACTCTGGATAGCCGTCGTCGGAACCGGATTAGCCGTAAGTGGGATATCCTCCCAAGTCGATTCCCAACCCATCCAAACCTTTATCCAGAATCAAACCAACTCTGATACACCCATTTGTCCGGGTGCGGGTGTAGTGAAATGTACCACCTACAATGGTGTCAATGTCTTCATTCATATTATTATTGCCATGCTCATCGCCCTGCCCATCGGTTGTATAATTCAATGGATGCGCGATCGACACAAACGCAGAGGGTAAGTAGGTGG
>JBPRGD010000108.1:0-15431 GCA_051428125.1 Candidatus Wenzhouxiangella sp. M2_3B_020 | reverse complement strand
CCCGCACGCGGGGGAGGGCCTTAACCCCTAACCCCTAACCCCTGACCCCTAACCCCTAACCCCTGACCCCTTTCTTCTCTTCACTAATCTCCCATTCACTGCCTTTTCCCGGGCATTCATCCCGGGTTTAGCTTCGATCCGCTATTTGTTTTTCTACCGCGTCTGTAACCGAGCTTGTCGTGGCGCGTATTGAAGTGGAAGGACATTTCTGGAATCCGGGAGAACAACAATGAATGCATTTCTTCGAACCGCTGTTTCGGTCACGCTGGTGGCGGGGCTGTCCGGCTGCGTGGTCGCGATCGGAACCGACGAGATGGAGCGCTCGACGTCGGACTGGGCCGAGATCGAGCGCGAGAACCGTCGTGCGATCGATTCGCTGGCGCTGGGGATGCCGATCGGCGAAGTGCGGGCCGAAATGCCGCACGCAGCCGACTTCACCGAAGCGTTCGTCGAGCGCGGCACCGAGTACCGGGTCTTGTTCTACCGCACGCAGCGCGTCGACGGCGACGGCGCCACGACCCGCGACGAAACCACGCCGGTGGTGTTCGCCGACGGCGAACTCGTCGGCTGGGGCCTGTCGGCCTGGCGCGATGCCACTGGATCGGGGGCGGCTTACGACTGAGCGGTACGCGGGCCGGAAAGATTATCGGGACCGCGGATGAGCGCAGATGAACGCGGACAGGAAGGCAGTGAATGGGGAAGGTGGAAAGGGACGAGGGGCCAGGGATTGGAAGGCGTTTGCTGACGTGTCGCAATGACACGCCTCGCGTTGAGGCCAAATTGCCCCGCCCTGGCCCTCCCGCGCTCGCGGGGGAGCGTATGGGAGGGGGCAATTCATTGTTCCCGCTTTCTCTCTCCTGCTTCCTGCCATCAAGGCATTAAAAAGGCCCGTACCGCAGTGCGGCACGGGCCCCGGGCCTTTCCGGCCTTCTTGTTCAGGTGATCAGAAGACCACCGTGACCGTGTCCGAGCAGGTGCTCGTGCCGGCTTCGCACACCTGGAACGTGTAGCTGGCACCGCCGCGGTTGTTGCTCGACCAGGTGTAGGCCCCATCGTTCGCGGTAGTCGCCTCCAAGTTGCCGTCGCGATAGACATCGACGTTGGTCGACGTCGCACCGTCCCAGCTCAGATCGACGCTGTGTCGGCCGCGCTGCTTGTAGCCGTTGGCCGACAGCGTGATGCCACTGCTCGGCGGTTCGCTGACCGTGACGTCCTGGCTGACCGAGTCGGTCGCACCGGCATCGTCGGTGACCGTCAGCGTGACGGTGTAGGTGCCGCCGGCCGCGTAGGTGTGGCTGGCCGTCGAGCCGGTCGCCGTGCTGCCGTCGCCGAAGTTCCAGTCATAGGAGGCAATGCTGCCGTCGCTGTCGCTGGAACCCGAACCGTCGAACGAGCAGCCGAGGTCGGTGCACGAGGCCGTGAACGAAGCCGTCGGCGCTTCGTTGGCCGTCGAACTGCTGACGGTCACGGTCTGGCTGTCGGTACCGGTATCGGTGCCGTCGTTGACCGTCAGCGTGACGGTGTAGCTGCCGTCGGTGCTGTAGGTGTTGCTGGCCGTCGAGCCGGTGGCCGAGTTGCCGTCGCCGAAGTCCCAGCTATAGGTCAACGAGTCGCCGTCGGCGTCGCTGGAGCCGGAGCCGTCGAACGAGCAGGACAGGTCGGTGCACGAGTAGGTGAACGACGCCGTCGGCGCGGTGTTCGTGTCGCCACCGCCGCCGCCGAGGTACGTGACCGCTTCGGCGGCCTGGACCAGGCCGTAGCCGTAGCTGTTGTCGCGGCCGGCGGAGCCGAGATCCTCGGCGGTCGCGGCCAGCGCGTTGCGGATGTCGGCCGCGGTCGTGCCGGACGGCGCCTGGCTCCATACCAGCGCCGCGACGCCGGCGACGTGCGGCGTGGCCATCGACGTGCCGTTGTAGCTGTCGTAGCCGTCGGCCGGGGCGGTGGCGAGTGTCGATACCGTCGCGCTTGCGCCGAGCTGGTTACCGACCAGGTACTGGCCGTCGGATTGACTCATGCTGACCGCGGGGAGCGAAGTGCAGGCGCGCCACGAAGGGCCGTTGCACTGGATCGTGCCCAGGAAACCGCCGGGCTCGTTGTTGTAGACGATGGCGCCCGCGCCGCCGCCGGCTTCCACGTTGGCGACCTTGTCGCCGAACGAGATCGATCCGCGCTCGCAAAGGACGATATCACCCGTCCAGTTGCCGGCGCTGTCGCACAGCCCGCCGTTGGCCAGCGAGCCGGACGCCGTGGTGCTCGCAGCGCCCTCGAGCGCCGAGACGGTGTAGCTGGTGCCGGCGACTTCCGCAGTGGCGCTGATTGTCGGCACCGTGCTCAGCACGCCGACGCCCGGGCCGGACAGCTCGACTTGGTCGTTCTTCTGCGAGAAGTCCGCCACGGTCTTGGTGCTATCGATCGCGGCCACCGAGACCACGGCCGGGTAACTGGCCGGGTAGCTGTAGCCGGTCGTGCCGTCGTTGCCGGCCGCGGCGATGGACAGCACGCCCTGGTCCAGCAGGTCCTGGAAGCCCTGTTCGGCCGTGCTGGACGCACCGCCGCCGCCGAGGCTCATGTTGATGACGTCGGCGCCGGCATCGGCACAGGCAAACGCCGCGTCGATGACGCTGGACGTATAGCTGTAGCCGCACGAGCCGGAGTTCCAGTCGTCGTCCCCGAAGATCTTGGCGATGGTCAGGTTGATGTTGGCGCCCGGCAGCACGCCGACGACGCCGTCGCCGTTGTTGACCGCGGCGATCGTGCCGGCGACGTGCGTGCCGTGGCCGCAGGAATCGATGAACGGATCGCCGCTGCCGGAAAGCGAGAGCCCGTTGACCGGGTTGGCCTGCAGGTCGAAATGGCCGGCGTGGTAGCCCGAATCGATGATGCAGACGTTGAACGCGCCGGCGTTGGAATCGCTGACCTGGTCGGCCTGGACCATGGTGATGCCGTAGGGCACGGTCTCGGCCATCGGGTAGACGCGGGCGTCCTCCTCGATCAGCGTGACGTTGGGATTGTTCTGCAGTCCGCGCAGCGCCTGCTCCGGCAGCGTGGCCGCGACGGCGTTGACGGCGCGGTCGGTGAGGTCGACGTGAACCTCGCCGCCGAACGCGCGCAGCGCGGCGACGCCCTGGCCGGCCTTGCCGGGCTCGAACTGGATGATGTAGCGGTTGTCGGCGGCCCACGCCGGCGCGGCGCAGGCCACGGCCGCGGCGCACAGCAGGCCCGCGATTCTGTATGTGACTCGATTCATTTCCGTGACTCTCCTCTTGCTTGTATGGGGATCTACGAAGCCTCGGCGTGGAGCATGTCCACGGGGTTGCCGGGCTTCGCGATTCGATCAGGCGGGTGCCCGATCCCGGCTGAATCCGGGGAAGCAGCACTGCAACCGTCGCACCTCCCTATACGGCGCCAAAGCGGCGTCTTGCTCCGGTTGGATGATCAGCCATCTTTTCACCTTGAACGAGTTGTGAAGAGATTGTCAAGGCGGGTGTGGGGGCAATCATGAGGAACCCGTCACATTTCCGGAACATTGCACGGGCCCGGACGACATCGAAGCCCGGGGGTCCGCGGCGCTCAGGCGCGCTCTGGCGGGTTCTGCGCCGCGCGAACGTAGACAGGGATTGAAGACTGCCGCGGCCGCAGCTATGCTGCGGTGGACCGGCACGATCGGCAGAACATTCCAACGGGGAGAATCACGGATGGAGAATCATCGCAGGACCGCGCTTGCGGCGGCGATCTGCGCCACTCTGGGTGCGGGTCACGCCGGCGCGGCAACGTTCCAGGTCACCAACACGAACGACAGCGGCAGCGGGAGCCTGCGCGACGCGCTGACGCAGGCCAACGCCAACGCCGAAGCCGACGTCATCGACCTCTCGTCGATCTCGGGGCAGACGATCACGCTGACCTCCGGTCAGCTGTCGACCAGCGGCGACGAGATCACGATCGAGGGCAACGAAGTCACGATCGATGCCGGTGGCAATTCCCGAGTGGTGTATTCGTACGGCACGGATCTCGTCATCAATGATCTGACCATCACCGGGGGTGCGGTGAGCGGCAGCCAGATCACTCGCGGCGTGCCGGCGGCAGGCGGTGGAATCTACAGCAAGTACAACGGCTCGTTGACGCTCAACAATTCGACGGTCACCGGAAACCAGGCCGAAGGAAGAGGCGGCGGGATTTCGCATAGCGGGGGTGGAGCGTTGTCGATCAACGACTCGACCATCAGCGACAACACCGCCGGGAGTGGCGGCGGGCTGTCTGCCGACGTCGGTTACCAGGACATCCGGATTCGCAACAGCGTGATCTCCGGAAACTCCGCGATCGGCTTGCCCGGCGGTACGGAGCGGGCGATCGAAGAGGGGCCGTTCGGACGCGGGCTGGCCGGTTACTCTGCCGCCGGCGGGGTTTACCTGGTCGGATACTACGGCAACGTCTCGATCGAAGACTCCACGATCACCGCGAATACCGCGGGCTCGTTCGGCGGGGTGGCGGCTGCGGCGCTGGGCCCCGATGTCACTCTCACGATCGCTGGCACGACGATATCGAACAATGATGCGACCGCGGGCTACGCCGGAGGGGGCTACCTGGCTTCCACCAATACGTCCGAGCTGGTCAACAGCACCATTTCGGGGAACTCCGCGACCCAGGAAGTCGGCGGCCTGATCATCGCGACGGGCTCCGGCAGCTACGCCGCTCGAGGCGACGCACCGACGCCCACCTATGGTCAGACCCGCATCGATTTCTCCACGGTCACGGCCAATACCAGCGGCTCGGATTTCGGCGGTCTGTTTCTATCCAGCAATGGCAGCCAGACGGTCAATGCGAGCGTGATTTCGGGCAATTCGGCCACGAACGATCCCGACATCGCCGTCGGCGGCGGAGCCGGCGCGCTGCGTGGAGCCCCCGGTGGGACCGGCACCGCGGACGTGACGTTCTCTCTCATCGGCGTCGATCCGACCACCGGCACGCTGAACAAGGATGCGACCAGCACCTCGCTGACCGGCGCGAATCCACAGCTCGGATCGCTGGCCGATAACGGCGGGCCGACGCGGACGCATCTTCCGGCGCCGGGCAGCCCGCTGCTCGATGCGATTCCGCCCGGGTCCGGCGGCTGCGGCACCTCGGTGACGGCCGATCAGCGGGGCGAGCCGCGCCCGGCCGGCACCGGTTGCGATATCGGCGCGGTCGAGCGCGGTGGAAGCGTGGCCGAAGCCCTTCCCGTGCCGGTACTGGATCGGCTTGGGCTGCTGTTGATGGCCGGTCTGCTCGGACTGGCGGGCCTGCTCGGATTCCGCCGCGGCAGCGGCGCGGGCTGATCCGCGCCTGCATTTCCGCAGTTCGATGGCCCCGGTCGCGGCCGGGGCCTTTTTCATTACGTCCGCGAGCGATTACGTGCGCTGCCGGCCCGGCGGGTCAGATCTTCGTGTGCCTGAACCAGAGGATCCGGCGCTCCAGTCCGCGAGGCGTGCGACCGAAGTAGACGAATTCCAGCCCCTTGCGCGGCCAGACGGCCTGTCGCAGGTGACGCGAGAACGACGGGTTCTCCAGTTCCAGGTAGACGCCGGCCCCGGCGCGGTCGGGATGTTGCCTGCTGAATTCCTCGAGCGTTTTCACCGCGATCGCCAGCAGGCGCCGGACGACGAGACCGTTCCGGTACGGGCGCGCGACGAACGTGCGGTAGTAGTAGACCGGCTTTCCGAGGTCGGGCAGATCCCGGACCATTGCAGTGCAGACGCCTGCCGGACGACCGTCTTCGGCGCGCGCGATCGCCACGACCTGCCCGGCCCGGCGGCGCGCTTCCCGTTCGTCGGTGATCGCGCCGTGGCGTTGCCAGAAATCGACGAGTTCGGCGGCCAGCTCGGCATCGGTCTGCTGCCAGACGACCTGGTAGTCGAAGCGCGGCATGGACTCCCTCTGCTGCCCGAAAACCGCCGTTATGGTAGAACACGTCCGACGATCGAGGAGTACGGCGCGTGAGCGAATCCGAATCCAGTGACGATTCCAGGGTCGAAGAACTCTCCGAGAAGGCGAAGGCCGAAAAGGAGCGGCGCGAGGCGCTGAACCGCCGCATTCGCGAGAATCCCGGCGAAGCGCTGAAGAGCGAGTTCTCGGCCAGCTTTCTCGCACTGCTCGACAAGGGCCGCCTGAGCGTGGCCGTGTCGACCTACCAGGCCGGGCAGGTCGTCTTGCTGCGCGCCGACGAAGGCAAGCTGAACACGCACTTCTGCGCGTTCAACCGGCCGATGGGAATCGCGCTCAAGGACAATCGCCTGGTCGTCGGCACCAACAACGAGGTGTTCGAATTCCGCAACACGCCGGCGGTCGCGCCCAAGGTCGAACCGAAGGGCCGGCACGACGCGTGCTTCATTCCACGCTCCATTCACTACACCGGCAACGTAGACATCCACGAACTCGATTTCGTCGGCGACGAGCTCTGGTTCGTCAACACGCGGTTCTCGTGCCTTTGCACGCTGGATCTCGATCACAGCTTCGTGCCGCGGTGGCGGCCGCCCTGGGTATCGGCCTACGGCCTGGAGGATCGCTGCCATCTCAACGGAATGGCGGTCGTGGACGGCCGGGTCCGCTACGTGACCGCGCTGGGCATGACCGATGCGCCGGGGGGCTGGCGCGAGAACAAGAACGCCGGCGGCGTACTCTACGACGTTGTGCGCGACAGGGTCCTGGTCGACGGCCTGTCGATGCCGCATTCGCCGCGCTGGTACCGGGAGCGCGTCTGGTTTCTCGAGTCCGGGTATGGCGCGCTGTCGTGGTACGACCCGAAGACCGCGAAATCGGGTCGGCTTGCGCAGGTGCCGGGCTTCACGCGCGGGCTGGACTTCGTCGATCGCTACGCGCTGGTCGGCCTCAGCCAGGTGCGCGAGACCAACACCTTCGAAGGCATCCCGATCACGGCCGACGGCTCCGAGCGCAGGAGCGGCGTGTGGATCATCGATCTCGAGACCGGCGAAACGGCCGGCCTGCTGCGCTTCAGCGATGCGGTGGAGGAGATCTTCGCCGTCAAGGTCCTGCCGGGGATGACCTTCCCGAGCCTGCTGGAGCCGGGGCACCCGCTGATCGGAACGTCCTACGTGCTGCCCGACGACGCCCTGCGGGAAGTGGCGCAGCCGTCGGCCGCGCCCGCTTCGTCCTGAAGCCGGGCCGCTCGATCTACAGCGCCACCGAGACGTGGCGCAGCATGTCCTCGATCGTGGCGTAGTCGATGCGTCCCGCCTCCAGCAGGTCGTGCTCTTCGGGCCGCGAGCAGATGATTTCTCCCATGGTCTCGAATGCGCCGATCACGCCGCCGAAACCCTCGGCGCGGGAGCGCGACTGCACCCTGGGAACGAAGAACAGGTCGATGTCCGTACCCTGCGCGTGGCGCACGGCCATCGCGTTTGCCGTGGCGTCCGGGTCGCCGCCGCGCTGGTGCTGCCAGCGCTTCAGCCAGGCCGAGGCCGGTTCCAGCACGCGCTCGCTGGGACCGCGCCAGTGCGCGAAGTCCATCGGGTAAAGGCCGCGCGCGATCGCGCCGTTCAAGGTATCGGCCTCGGAAAGCTGCACACGGTGCCGGTCCGCCGCGAGTTCGATCGGCATGTCGGGAAGACCCGGCGTGCGCGGCAGGGCGTGGTAGTGAAGATGCCCTTCGATCGAGGCGCCGGCGCCGACGCCGTTGTAGAACGTGATCCATCCCGGCAGGGCATCGGCGATCTCGACGAGGTCGGCGACCAGCGCTTCCAGCCCGATCCCGCTTCGGCTCCAGTGCTGCGGGATATGCGCGTCGGCGGCGATCACGCAGTGGCCCACCGCCAAGGGAAACGGATTCATCCAGGCGGTGTAAGGCACGTGGCCCATCGACAGGCCGTAGCCCACCTCGGCGCCCTGTTGCTGCCAGGCGATGTTTTCGGCGCACAGGAAGCAGCCGTCGTTGACGGGCTCGATGCCGGGCGGCGGACGATGGAGGCCGCGGCCCCCGAACCGCCGGGCGCGCGCGGGGTTGAACTGGGCGGAAAAGTAGTCCCGGCCGTCTGCCCGCCGGAACTCGTAGCGCTGGACCTCGGAGAGGTCGTCCTGGATGAAGCCGCTCTCGACCTGGTGCGCCCGCAGTCCGTCGAGCGCCGCGCCCAGGCCCCGGCTGCGTTCGACCGCACCGAGGCGCTCGGCGAGGCGCCGGCGCACTTGTTGCGCGTAATCGAAGCTGTAGGAGTCCATGGACAGCGAGGCCGGAAAGGGGGCAGGGTGCCGAGCGTGACGATGGCTTCGGTATTATACGGACCCACGCATTCACGGCCGGGGAGAAAAAACCATGCACGGCGACCGGATCGTCATCGAGTCTCATCATCGCCGCGCCGCCGACGGCATCGATGCGTGGCTGAGGGAGAACGATCTCCCCGGCGACGATGCCGGCGACAACCGGCTCGTCGTCACCGTGGCCGGGGAGTCGGGCAGCGGCAAGTCCGAGACCGCGGCGGCGCTGGCCGAACTCCTGGAGGCGCGGGGCCTTTCGACCGTCGTGTTCCAGCAGGACGACTATTTCGTCCTTCCCCCGAAAAGCAACGACGCCGCCCGGCGCAAGGACATCGACTGGGTCGGTCCCGGCGAGGTCCGGCTGGACCTGCTGGACGCGCACCTCGTCGCATTCCGCGACGGCCGGGAGACGCTGGACAAGCCGCTGGTGCGCTACGCCGAAGACCGGATCGACGACGAAACCGTGGATCTTCGCCGCGCCCGCGTCGCCATCGCCGAGGGGACGTACACGACGCTTCTCGACGCCGCCGACGTTCGCGTGTTCATCGACCGCGACTGGAAGGCCACGCGCGCCCATCGCGAGAAGCGCAGCCGCGACGCCGCCGAGCTCGATCCGTTCATCGACCGCGTGCTCGAGATCGAACACGCCATCATCTCGGCCCATGCCGAGCGCGCCGATCTCATCGTCGATACCGACTACGACGTCCACCCGGCCGGAGGCGCCTGATGCGGATCGCGTTCCTCAATCCACAGGGCAACTTCGACCGCGCCGATTCGTACCTGACCGAGCATCCCGACTTCGGAGGACAACTGGTCTACGTCAAGGAACTCGCGCTGGCATTGGCCGGACTGGGCGCGGACGTCGACATCGTCACGCGGCGCATCGACGACCCGGAATGGCCGGGCTTCGACGCGTCCGTGGACCATTACGACGAGCACGCCGACCGGGTTCGCATCGTCCGGCTGGACGCCGGCGGGCCGGAGTTCCTGCCCAAGGAACGGCTGTGGCCGCACCTCGGCGAAATGGTCGAGCGCCTGGTCGAGTTCTACGGCGATGCGCCGCCCGAGGCCGTGACGACCCACTACGCCGACGGCGGCTGGATGGGCGTGCTGCTCCAGCGCGCCACCGGCCTGCCGTTCACGTTCACCGGCCATTCGCTGGGCGCGCAGAAGCTGGAGCGCCTGGGTGCGACGCCCGACAACATCGGCGAGATCGAGTCGCGCTTCCGGTTCTCGCGTCGCATCGCGGCCGAGCGCGCGGCGATGGCGCATGCCGGCCGCATCGTGACCTCGACGCGCGCGGAGCGCTTCGAACAGTACGCGCATCCGCTATACGAAGGCGCGGTGGAGACGACCGACGATGCGCGCTTCGCGGTGGTGCCGCCGGGCATCAACGAGCGCATCTTCCATTCCGGGAGCGACGGAGACGATCCCGGCTTCCTGGAAACCCTGAAGCGACGCGCGGGCTCGGACGACCGCCCGATGGTGCTCGCATCGAGCCGGCTGGATGCCAAGAAGAACGTCGGCGGTTTCGTCGAGGCCTGGTTGTCCAGCGCGGAACTGCGGGAGCGCGCGCGCCTGGCGCTGTTCGTTCGCGGCATCGACGATCCGTTCACCGAACTGGACCGGCTGCGCGAGGACGAGCAGCTCGTGCTCGCCCCGATCCTGGCGCGCATCGACGCCGAGGGGCTGCGCGACGACGTCGTGTTCGTCAACGCGGGTTCGCAGCGGCAGCTGGCGACGGCGTACCGCTTTTTCGCACGCCGGGGGTCGGTGTTCGTGCTGCCCTCGCTGTACGAGCCGTTCGGGCTGGCGCCCATCGAGGCGGCGGCATGCGGGCTGGCCGTGGTCGCGACGCGACACGGCGGGCCGTCGGAGGTCTTCGCCGACGGCACGGGCATCCTCGTCGAGCCGGCCGAGCCGGGCAACATGGCCGACGGCATGCTCGAGGCGCTGCGCCGGCACGACGAACTGTCCCGTTCCGCGCGCCAGATGGTCAATCAGCGCTATACCTGGCGACGCACGGCCGAGGGCTATCTCGATGTCGTGCAGGACTTGAAATCCGCTGCAGCCGGAGCGCCGGCCGAACTGCCGCCGCTGGACGCCGGGAATGCGATCGGCAACTGGCTGGCGCGGCACGGCGGAGGGGCCGCCGGATGACCCGCGCCGTGCCGCAGGCTTGCCGCGCGCGGTTCAATCGTGCGTCAGGGACGCGCCGTGCGGCCGGTATTCACGCGGCTGGCCGAGCATTTCCCGGTTGACGACGACCACGCCGCCGGGCGTGACGTGGAAACGCGCCGCGTCGGCCTCCGGATCCTCTCCGATGACGGTGCCGGGCGGCAGTTCGCAGCCGTTGTCGAGCAGCGTCCGCGTCAGCCGGCAGCCCGCGCCGATATGGCAGTCCGGCAGCACGAGAGAACGATCCAGCCGGCAGCCGCGCTCGATCCGGCACGCGTGAAACAGCACCGATTCCTCGATCTCCGAGTCGGAAACCAGCGAGCCGGTATCGACGATGCTGTCGCGGATACGGCAACCGGCGGCGTCGCCGTGGTCGGTGAACTTCGCCGGCGGCATCTGGACGAGGTTGGTGTAGATCGGCCAGTCGGAAGCGAACAGGTTCAGCGGCGGGTCTTCCAGCAGCAGTTCGGCGTTGGCCTGGTAGTACGAGTCCAGCGTGCCGACGTCTCGCCAGTACGGCGCGTCGGGGCAGGCGTTGCGCAACGGAACGGCAAGAACATTCTCGCCGGCCGCCAGCGCCTTCGGGATGATGTCCTTGCCGAAGTCGTGGCTGCTGTCGGGATCGTCGGCATCGGCCTTCAGCGTGCGGTGCAGGTAGTTGGCCGAAAAAACGTATAGCCCCATGCTGATCAGGGCCCGGTCGGGCCGCTCGGGCCAGGGTTCGGGCCGTTCGGGCTTTTCGTCGAATGCCACCACGCGGTGCGCGTCGTCGACCTGCATGACGCCGAATTCGGAAGCGTCGGCCAGCGGTACGTCGTGGCAGGCCACGGTGATGTCGGCGCCGTGCTCGGCGTGCGCTGCCAGCATCTCCCCGTAGTCCATCTTGTAGACGTGATCGCCGGCCAGGACGAGTATGAGTTCCGAGCGGCCGGCCTCGATGATGTCCAGGCTCTGGTAGACGGCGTCTGCCGTGCCCTGGTACCAGCTCTCGTCCTCCAGCCATTGCTGCGCCGGGATCACGTCGAGGAACTCGCCGTAGTCGTTGTTCAGCGTGTTCCAGCCGAGCATCAGGTGGCGTATAAGCGAATGCGACTTGTACTGTGTGAGCACGCCGATCCTGCGAATGCCGGAGTGCAGGCAATTGGAAAGCGCGAAGTCGATGATCCGGTAGCGCCCGCCGAACGGCACCGCGGGCTTGGCCCGCCAGTCGGTGAGCATCTCCAGCCGCGAACCGCGGCCGCCGGCAAGTACCAGGGCCTGCGTCTGGCGCGTCAGGCGGCTGACGAAGCGTCTGGAAGGAACGTTCATGGATTCGGCAACCGGGTCGACCCATTCACAGTCTAGACATCGACCCCGATGATTTCTTGACCTGGCTCACACGGGTGAGCCGGTGCGTTGCCGGCCGCGCCCCTCTTCGTGGGGGCGGTCGACGAGGCCGGGCCGTGTTCAGAACCCGTAGATGGTGAAACCGCCGTCCACCGGAATCACCTGCCCGGTGATGTACCCGGACCCTTCCATGCAGAGGAAGGCCACGGTCGCGGCGACCTCCTCGGGGCGGCCGATGCGCTTCAGCGGCGTGCGCGACAGCACCTCCTGGAGATAATCGGCATCGTCGAGCACCTGCCGCGCCAGCGGCGTTTCGATGTACCAGGGTGCGACGGCGTTGACGCGGATGCCGTCGGCGGCCCATTCGACGGCGAGGTTGCGGGTCATCTGGTCGATGCCGGCCTTGCTCATCGCGTATGCCGCGCCGGTTCGCAGGTGCGTCCGCCCGGCGACCGAGGAGACGTTGACGATGGCAGCCGAGCGGGAGCGGCCCAGCAGGTCGTGGAGGTCCCGGCTCAACTCGAAAGCGGCCAGCAGGTTGGTACGGAGAACGGATTCGACCTCGTCGGCTTCCAGCTCCAGCGCCGGCTTTCTGATGTTGAACCCGGCATTGTTGACGAGGATGTCCAGCCGCCCGACGCGCGCCGTGATATCGGCGACCGCGGCTGCCCGTGCATCGGGATCGGCGACGTCGGCTGAGACCGTCTCGACGGGGTAACCCGCCGATTCGAGCCCGGCGGCGGCTTCGTCCAGGTGGTCGCGGCCGCGCGCCATCAGCCAGACCGATGCGCCGCGTTCGGCCAGCGTTTCGGCGATGCTGCGCCCAATGCCTCTCGAGGCGCCGGTGACCAGCGCGACGCGGCCGTCCAGACGCCAGGGGTGATCGATTTCCTGCATGGCTGTTATGATCCCATCGACCGGGGAAGCGGGCAACCTGTGCCGCCCGATTCCATTCGTCATCAGCAGCATACGGACCCGACCATGGTAGACCAGTACCCCGACCCGAACGACCGGTATCCCGAAGAGACGCGGGAATGGCTGGAGTCGCTCGCCGCCGTCATCGATCGCGAAGGCGCCGAGCGGGCGCATTTCCTGCTCAACCGCCTCGTCGAACTGGCGCGGCGGTCGGGTGCGCACCTGCCGTTCGACCTGACGACGGCCTACATCAACACCATCCCGCCGCATCGCCAGCCCAGCATGCCGGGCGACGGCTCGATGGAGCGCCGGATCCGCTCCATCATCCGCTGGAACGCCATGGCGATGGTCGTTCGCGCCTCGCGTCGCGGCGGCGAACTTGGCGGCCACATCGCGAGCTTCGCGTCCGCGGCCACGCTGTACGACGTCGGCTTCAACCATTTCTTCAAGGGGCCCGACCATCAGGACGGCTCCGATCTCGTCTACATCCAGGGCCACTCTTCGCCCGGCATCTACGCCCGCGCGTTCCTCGAAGGCCGGCTCAGCGCCGACCAGCTCGACGGCTTTCGCCAGGAAGTCGACGGCAACGGCCTGAGCTCGTACCCGCACCCGTGGCTGATGCCGGACTTCTGGCAGCTGCCCACGGTCTCCATGGGCCTGGGGCCCATCATGGCGATCTACCAGGCCCGCTTCCTCAAGTACCTGACCAACCGCGAGTTGACCGACGCGAGCAAGCGCAAGGTCTGGTGCTTCATGGGCGACGGCGAGTGCGACGAGCCCGAATCGCTGGGCGCGATCTCGCTGGCCGGTCGCGAGAAGCTCGACAACCTGATCTTCGTGATCAACTGCAACCTGCAGCGCCTGGACGGGCCGGTCCGGGGCAACGGCAAGATCATCCAGGAACTCGAAGGCGTGTTCCGGGGTGCCGGCTGGAACGTCATCAAGGTGATCTGGGGAAGCTACTGGGATCCGCTGCTCGCGCGCGATCACAAGGGCCTGTTGCGACGGCGCATGGAAGAGGCGCTGGACGGCGACTACCAGAAGTACAAGGCGATGGACGGCGGCTACGTCCGCGAGCATTTCTTCGGCGCCTACGACGAGCTCAAGGAAATGGTCGCCGACATGAGCGACGAGGACATCTGGCGCCTCAACCGCGGCGGCCACGATCCGCACAAGATCCATGCCGCCTACCGGGAGGCCACGCACACCGAAGGCCGGCCCACGGTCATCCTGGCCAAGACCATCAAGGGCTACGGGCTGGGCAAGTCCGGCGAGGGCATGAACATCTCGCACCAGCAGAAGAAGCTCGACGACGAGGGCGTCGAGTACTTCCGCGACCGCTTCAACGTGCCGGTCTCCGACGACGAGATCGACGACGTGCCGTATTACCACCCCGGGGTCGATTCCGACGAAGTGCGCTACGTGAAGAAGCAGCGCAGCGAACTCGGCGGATTCCTGCCCAAGCGGCATTCCGACGCGCCGAAGCTCGATGTGCCGGAACTCGAGGCGTTCGACACGGTGCTCAAGGGTTCCGGCGATCGCGAGATCTCGACGACGATGGCGTTCGTTCGCTGTCTCGCCGTGCTGCTTCGCGACAAGAACATCAAGGACAACGTCGTGCCCATCATCTGCGACGAGGCGCGCACGTTCGGCATGGAAGGCCTGTTCCGGCAGATCGGCATCTATGCGCCGTCGGGCCAGCTCTACGAACCGGTCGATTCCGATCAGCTCGCGTACTACAAGGAAGACAGGCAGGGGCAGGTGCTGCAGGAAGGCATTACCGAGGCGGGCTCGATGAGTTCCTGGATCGCGGCGGCGACCAGCTACGCCAGCAACGGGCTGCCGATGATCCCGTTCTACGCGTTCTACTCCATGTTCGGCTTCCAGCGCATCGGCGACCTGGCCTGGGCCGCCGGTGACATGCGCGCCCGCGGGTTCCTGATCGGGGGCACGTCGGGCCGCACGACGCTGAACGGCGAAGGCCTGCAGCACGAGGACGGCCACAGTCACGTCTTCGCAGGCGTGATTCCGAACTGCGTGGCCTACGACCCGACGTTCGGCTACGAGCTGGCCGTGATCCTGCAGGACGGTCTCCGGCGCATGTACGCCGAGCAGGAGGACGTCTACTACTACATCACGACGCTCAACGAAAATTATCACCACCCCGAGATGCCGGAAGGCTGCGAGGAAGGCATCCGCAAGGGCATGTACCTGTTTCGCGACAGCGGCTGGGACAATGGCTCGCGCGGCGACGGGCGTTCGGTCATCCAGCTGATGGGATCGGGCGCGATCCTCAACGAGGTGATCGCCGCGGCCGACGTTCTCGAGGAGCGATTCGGCATCTCCAGCGACATCTGGTCGGTGACCAGCTTCACCGAGTTGCGCAAGGACGCCGTGGAGATCAACCGCCGCAACCGGCTCAAGCCCGAAGAACCCGGCGAGATACCCTACATCAGCAGGCAGCTGCTCGACCGGCCCGGCCCGGTGGTGGCCGCCACCGACTACGTTCGTGCCCATGCCGACCAGGTCCGCGCGTTCGTGCCCCAGAGAGACTACCTGGTGCTCGGAACCGACGGCTTCGGCCGGTCCGACACGCGCGAGAACCTCCGGAAGTACTTCGAAGTCGACCGTTACCACATCGCCTACGCGGCAATGGCCGGCCTGTACCAGCGCGAGGAGATCAGCCGTTCCGAGCTCTTCGCCGCCCGCGAGAAACTCGGCATCGATCCCGACAAGCCGTTGCCGAGTGCGAATTGACGTGATGTTTTTTT
>JBPRGD010000107.1:0-13729 GCA_051428125.1 Candidatus Wenzhouxiangella sp. M2_3B_020 | reverse complement strand
CGGCGGCTTCACGCTACGCGTCTGCGACGGGTTGATGAGCGTCTCGGCTCCTCCGCCGGTGTTCGTCTTTTTCGGCGGTGACTTCCGGCGCTGCTTCAGGATGGTTTGCTGCCGGCTTCCGCCGCCACGCGTCCGCTGCGTCGTCCCGCCGCGGTTCCCGCGCGTTCGGCGCACGTCACTGATGCCGCCACGGGACGATCCACCGCTCTTCGATGCCGTCCCGGAGCTGGACTTCCCGGATGTCTTTCCGCCCTTCGTCCCCTCGATGGGGATGTTCGTCTCTCGGAACGGATTCATGCCGCTTTCGGACTCCCAGGTCGGGTACTTTCCGCTCTCCCCCTCGTACTTCAGGTTCTTCCGGCTGACGATGGTGTCGTACCCACCATTGTTCTTGCCAGAACCGAACCGGGACTGGATGTTGTCACCGAACCGGCTAATGCGGCGCGACACTTCACTTGACGCAACGTCTTTCGCGTACCGCGCGTCTGCTTTCGCCTCGCGTACGCGTGCTTTCTGGCGTTGCTCGATGCGGAACAGCGAATCCTGCACGCGCTGGGGCGCCTCGACCGCAGCGTCCGGCGCCCGCTGCTTGGCTTCAAACTTCAGATCGGCTTTCGCCTCTCGGGCGCGTGCCCGTCCGCGTGCCTTCGTGCGGTACATCGCGTCTTGGTAGCGCTGGACGGTTTCGGCCTGCTGCGATAGCTTCAGTCGCGTTTCCGCTTTCACGTCTCGCGCCCGGAACTTCGTCCGCCCGGTCGCTCGCGTCACCGGGTCGGTGAAGCGGTTCGGTGCTTTGCGGTACATGAACTCCGCACCGCTCTTCGTCGCGCCCGCCGCTCGGCGGCCGCGTGCGACGTCGGCCTTGATGCCGCGTTTCCCGCCGGCGAGCGCTGGCGCTGCGTACACGAGGCCTGCCTCGACCGGGCGGCTCGCCGCGTAGCTACCTTGCGCTTTGAGCGACGCGGCCCCTGTCTCACCGAGGCGCTGCGCGGTCTCGCTCCCTCGACCGGTCAGCAGGTCACTGAACTGCTGTGTCGCTGTGTCAAAATCGCCACTCGCGGCTGGGGAAACCGAGTCGATGAACTGGCCTTGCGCGCTGAAACTGGCGGCGTTCGCTTGCAGCACCCCGCCGGCGATAACGCCCGGGCCCGCGACGAGCGTTTCGACCGCACCGGTCGTTTGCTCGCGCACGGTTGCCTCACCGACGTTCACGCCCATGATGCCGCGCTGCACGTCAGCGACGCCTGGGTTGACGGTGTCCCAGAACGTGAGGTTGGCGTCGACGAACGTGTTGTACGCGTCGCCGGCGCCCCCTCCGAAGTCAACGGATGCACGCTGGACGTTCTCGCCGGTCTGGAATAGTTGCGCGATGAGGTCTCCTTCTCTGGAGCGCCGCGCGAGTTCACGTTCGCCCGCCCGTGCCTGCTCGACGTTCGACTTCGTGAATGCCGACGCACCGGCAGGCGACAGTTCTTCTCTGGAGCGCCGCTGGAGGTCGTTGATGTACGACTCTGCTCCTGCTACGACGCCGCCTGCGCCTCGCTCGATGCGGGACAGGGTGTCATCTGGCTGCTCTGGCGCGGCCGTCGCCGAACGCTGGCGCTTCACCCGCCGGACAGCCTGCTCGTCCGCGTTCGCGCTACCCGTCCCGCCGAGGTCGGTCCGGGTCGGGTTCTGCTGTTCCGGCGGTTCCGGGTCTACCGACCGCTGTTCGCGGACGCGGTCGACGGCCCGTTCGTCCGCGCCCGCCCCCGGCGCGTCGCCGAGGTTTTCTTGGGGCGCTTGGTCATCCTGCTGTGTGTCCTGCCCGGCACTCGTCGGCGAGCGCCGTTCGCGAACGCGGTCGACGATCTGCTCGTCCGCGTTCGCGCTATCCGTTCCTCCAAAGTCCTCCTGCGGTGCTTGGCTCTGCTGCGTGTCGCTGCTGTCGTCGGATGATGACCCGCCGGTGTCGCCGGGACCGAGTCGCGCCATCAGCCTTTCACCTCCTCAAGACCGAGGCCTTTCTTGATGATGCGCCCGCCGACGTCGAGCAGGCCTTCCGTACCGAGCAAGGCCAGCAGCAGCGACAGAACGGCGAGCCCGATACCGATGTACGCGACTGCGGGCTCGGCGCGCGTGATGGGTTCGCCGGTCTCGGTGTAGGACGTGAGCGCGGTCGACCCGAACGCCCACAGCGTCCACGTGATAGCGCTGAACACGCCGGTCACGATCGTGACGTCAGGGTTGCCGTACACGGCGAGCCCGGTCAGGACGAGCGAGATGCCGGCCAGCGCGAGCCAGACGGTTAGGTCCATGCTGCCACCTCCATCACATCCTCCGGATCATCATGAGCCCGACCACGATGACGCCCAGCCCGACGAGCGCTGCGATACCGTCGCTCTGCGTCAGCGGGATGTCGGCCGTGTCTTTGGCGAGCTGCTGGCTGTTGGTCGCGTTCGCCCAGCCGTACGTCACGTCGGCGGTCTCGCCGTCCGTGAGCGTCCCGCCGGGCTTGTCGCGCAGCGTGCCGTTGTGTGAATACCAGCGGTACTCGCTGTCCGGTACTTCGGCCCCGGTTGAGTCGTACACTTCGACGGTCTCGTTGTACACGACGCCGCTCTTGCCGGAGTGAGTCAGTTCGACTGCGTTCGATGTGTTTGCTGTCCATGTTTCGTTGACGACGGTTGCGCCGCCGCCGACCGCGCCATCCCTGACGGTTCGTTCGAACTCGCCGTCCACGGCCGGCAGGCCGAGGAACAGGATTGCGCCGACGGCGACAAACGCAGCCATCGCTCTGGTAAAGTCGCTCATTCGCTGTACTGGTCGTCACAAGAAGCCGCGTCGGCACCGCCCTCGCCGCCATGTACACTCCGCGTGCGTGTGGCGTGTGGCGGTGCGTCGGCATCAGTAGTCACCTGTGTTGGTGGGTCGGGGTTTCTCGCGGCCCGGCGCCGCGATAATGTGGGGACTGGAAGGAACACACGTGCCCGGCATACAGCCGGGAAGCGGTGACACCTACCGTCGCAGGAACAGGAGCGCACCGATGATGAGCCCCAGGAACAGCGTGATGTACACGACGTCGACGAGCGCGAACGTCGATTCGATGCCGCCGGACAGCTCCTGGGACGCGTTGTCGTAGGAACTCCCGGATTCGAACTCGGCGGACGAGTCGGTCTGCGCCATGACCTGGAGGCCGACGAAACCGATGACGGTCGCGATGACGATCGTGAGCATGACGCCGACGAGGTCCATGCTCTGGCCGGCCTTGACGAGCATCGAGTCCTGGGTCTCGGGGTCCCAGGTCGAGCTGCGCTTTGCTTCGCGGAGGATGTAGTCCGTGCCCTCGTTGCGGACGCCGTGGTAGTCGACGGCGGTCTGGAGCGCTGTCTTGGCGACCTTGCGCTTCGCGGCGCCCGTGACGCGGGCCGCGCCGGCGCGGAGACCGTCCATCTTGGTCGTTTCTGCGATGCTGGGGCCGTGCGTGAACCCCCGTTCAGTGGTTACCATGCCTTCGGGCATTACATCGCTATAAGTTATGGACAAGTCATATATAACTACAGGATAATTAACGGGTGTTAACCGGATTAACGCCGGGAAACGGACCTGACCCGCTATGAGCAACGAAAAGAAAACCTACGGCCTGAAGATGCCGCCAGACATCGAAGACCGTTTTCTCGCCTTCAAAAACGACCGAGACATCGGCAACACCGAGGCGATGAAACGCATCCTCGAACGCGGCCTCAGCACGTACGGCTACGAACGCAGCCCCGAATACCGCACGCAGCTCGAACGAGCATCGTTCGTCGCCGCCCTCGCCGTGCTGTGCGTCGGCGCGTCATGGATCGTGCTGTCGCTCGCGTTCGGCTACGACCTCTTCATGCCGGCCGGCATCATTGCATCGCTCGCCATCGCCCCGATGGCTGTCTCACAAGCCGAACCCGAGATCAGCCGCCGTGTCGGTAACTGGGTCAGCCGCCGCGTTGAGGTGAAGAGCTGATGGCGGCCGCGAACGGCCACGGCGAGTTCGACATCGAAGAACAACGCGACCACGAAGTCGCGGCCGGCGGCGTCGATGACGCCCGCGCTCGCGCCAACGACATCCACAGCGACCTGCTGCGCGAACTCACGAAATCCGACCTGAGCGAAGGCAGCAAAACCATCCTGCGGAACCTGACGTCGCCCGACCTAATTCTGGCGTACCTCGAAACCGCAGAGGTCGTCGAAATCAAGTGGGACCTCCGCACCCGCCACCGGATGTACCTCTCGATGCACCCTGCGCGCGAGTGCGAAGTCGTCGGGCAAGACCGCGCGTACATCAACGACAGCCCGAAAGACCGCCTTGAGCCGCTGTCATCGACGCAGCGGATGCAGGTCGACACGTTCTTCCAGGGTATCTGGATGCGGGTCACTCGCGCGCGGGGGATGAAGCAGCAGGAAATCATGAAGACGCAGATCGCGCGCAGCGAAGTCGACCGCGGCGACCAGGACGACTCGAACGGCGGCCTCGTCGGGAAATACCTCAAGTAACATGGCGAAAACAAGCTACGGCCACGGCGACGAGGACAAAGGCAAACAGCGATGGATTGACTCCACGCTCGACGCGCGGAACAACGCCGAGCTGGCGATGCAGGAATGCACCAGCCCAATCATCCCCAACAACACCTGCATCGATGTCCACAACATCGTCATCTCGCTGAACGCCGCCATCCTACGGTACCGGAACCACATCGCGGCAAAATCCGAGTCGCTCACCATCGACTGGGACCGCACGCTGTGCAAAGTGTCGACGCCGGTCGGCGGCGAGTACGACGCCGGGATGACGGATGAGTGGGGCGAGTACGACCTCAGCAACATCTGGCACCGTGTCGAATGGCAGCCCACGCCGGTCAACCCGGCAACACTCCGCAAGACGTGGGGCGGCGGCCGGGAAGTCACGATATCGCTGCTGCTGGACCACGGCGAGATGCAGGAAACGCGCACCGAGACGGTGTACCTGACACCGAATGCGTGCGCGCACGTGTTCGAGCACCTGGACAAGTGCCTCGAGAACCTCGGGTGGCTGCCGGAAGCGGCCGAGGTCGACGTGCAGGCCGAGGAGGTGCTGCGGTAATGTCGATCGTCGAAGCCCCGAATAACGACGGCTGCCCGGAATCGCTCCAGAGCAACAACCTGACGGCGCGCGTCATCCGGCAGAAGGTCTGGCGCCCGCCGAACAAATTGAACGACTGGAGCTGCTTCGTCGTGGTCGGCCGCGAGGGCTCGGGGAAGAGCCACACCACGATGAGCATCCTCGAGAAGGCCGACCCGACGTTCGACGCTGACCGCATTCACTTCGACCCGGAACAGTTCCTTCGATGCATCAAGGACATCCCGAAGCCCGAACGGGCCGGGAAAGCCATCATGGCGGACGAGTCCGGTGTCGGGCTCGGTGTCCGGTCCTGGTACGACAAAGACCAGATAAAGCTCAACAAAGTGATGCAGACGGCCCGCGACGACAACATGATCGTCGGGCTGACGCTGCCGCGACTCACGGAACTGGACAGCCAGTTCCGCGGTCGTCTGCACGGGTTCGTCGAGATGCGCGACCTCCAGCGCGGCGAGTACGCTGAACTGTCGTGGAAGAACGTCGAGCCGACGCGCGACGAACGCGATAAGATATACAAGAAGTACCCGCGGATGCGGGTCGGTGGACGCGTCCAGCGCGTCACGCGGCTGCGCATCGGCCCGCCGACCGATGACCTTGTCGCGACGTACGAGGAGAAGAAAGAGACGTTCAAGGAAGGTCTCTATCAGGACGCTATCGACTCGATGGATGACAGTGAGGAGAAGCGGATGTCGGCGACAGAGATCGCTGAAGACATCGCAGCCAACCACGACATCGAGGAGTTCGTGAGCGTCCACGGCGGGAACGGGACGCGGTACATCGACTGGAAGCTAATCAAGCCGACGTACGACGTTGGCCGGCCGACTGCGCGAGAGGCGAAGTCGCTGCTTGAGAAGAACCCGGACGTGGAGGTTGAACAATGAGTCACAAGTCACGCACACACACGCCCTGGGGAGGAATCCATAGCAGAAGAGTAATCGCGCGAACCGTGCGCGCGGCGCGAACAATGGTGAAGGACCACCGGAATAGTATCGTGCGCGCGGGGTGGTTGCTGTGAGTCTGCTCGTCAACGGCCCGCTCGCCGTCGTTCTCGGTGTCGCGGCGTTCTTCTTCGCGCCAGTGATCGCGGGCGGACGGCTGAGTGACTGGTACGTCGAGCTGGCGATGCACGCGATCGACCGCGGGCTGTTCGTGAAGCGAGCGACCAGCGGCTACGCGCTGAAAGCCGCACGGTACGACGCCGAGGTCGGTGCTGAGAAAGTCATCATCAACGGCGACCCGCACTACTTCGAGGACCCGAACGGCTACATGAGCCGGTTGAAGAACAAGCCGTTCGGCGTCGCGTTGGAACGCCGCGGCGTGATCGTGACGCCGCGGGTCGCTGACATGGGCCGCGAGCTTCGGCGCCGGAAGCGGAACGGTGACTGGACGGACGAACAGGGGCGTCGCGCGAAGTGGTTCGACCTGGACCCGGGGCGGACGCTCGTGAATCTCGACGACGCGCTCGCGGCCGTGCAGGGCTCTGCGTCGCCGCGGCTCGCGACCGTCGTCAAGGAGTTCACGAAGAAAGGCCAGGCCGGGTTCAACACCTCTCGCGCGATGACGTACACAGTCTGGCTGTTTATGTTCGGTGCTGGCGGCGCCGCTCCAGTGCTGCTGTCGAAGGTCGGCGGCGCCGTCGGGACCGATACCGTGAGCGTCCCCATCCAACTCGCGCCGACCGTTGTGCCGTACCTGTCGGTGGTGGTTCCATGAGCACCGACAGCGGCGGCGGCGAAGTGAGTATCGCGAAGGAACTCGGGTTCACGCGCGAAGCGCTCACCGAGAACGCGCCAGCGATCGTCATGATGACCGGGATGATGGCGCTCGGGTTCGCGCTCGGGATAGGCATCGCTGCCGACCTGCTCATCAGCGGGCTCGACCTGTGCGGGACCGGACCGGCGAGCGGCGTGTCACGGTGCTACGCGAACGCGGTCTCGTACGTCGAACCCCCGATGATGATGTCGACAGTGGTCGGGACAGCCTGCATCCTGGGGTCGGCCGCGTACAGCCTGTTCGTCGAGCGCGAACGCGGAGGGGACGCAGATGAGTAACGTGCTCGCGTTGAGCGCCGTTGAGCGGTTTATCGCCGGCATCAGTACCGGCGACATCGTGCTCTGGACGGTGTACCTCGTCCTGTTCGGCCTGGGGTTCGCGCTCCCGATCTTTGCGTGCTACGGCCTGCCGCTCGGGATGCGTCTCGGTGAGGCGCTCGGGAACGCGTGTTGGAAAGTCGCGACGTACTCGTACGGCGCCGCGGTCGTGAATCAGCGACCGGACGACGAGTACGAAGTCGTCGAGACCGACGAGGACAGCGTTGCGAACGGCCGGGCGACGTTCTGGTCACGGTTCGCCGGCACGCGCTTCGGCGTGACGTACGACCGCGTCGCTGACGCATTCGGGGATTACGCACTGCCGGAAGGCGAGTATCCGCCACAGGTCGGGGCGGGCGTCGTGCCGGACGGCGGCGTGGCGAAAATCGCGGAGGACTCGGTCCGGGGCGGTGTCGGGCAGTTCGTCGACACCAGCATCAGCGACCCGGCGAACAAGGTCTGGGTCGAAGCCGCGGACAAACTCGAGGAGCTGCAAGGGGCGGCAGAACTTGACATCGCGGAGTCCTCGCTGACGTCGGCGCTCGTCGAGTTCGGCGGTGACACCTCCGAGTACAGCCCGGCGACGATGCTGGTCGGGAGCTTCCTGTTCCTGCTGGCCGGCGTCGTGCTATCGTTCGTGGTGGTGTTCTGAGATGGTCGGGATGCCTCTCGGCGGGCACGACGCGGTGGCGTGGGCGGTGACGCTCGGCATCATCGCGGTAGTCGTCGCGTTGGTCGGGCACACCACGATGTCGCTGGACGCGCGGTACGACTGGGAGCAGGCTGAGGACTGGTGCGCCGACCACGACGGCGAACTCATCATGGTGAACTCGGTGAACCACGGCGGGCTCCACTGTGAGCTACCAGACGGTGAACTCGTCCACATGAACGGCGAGGTGACGCAGTCATGATTACGAGGCGTTTGTTCGGCGGTCTGAGCGGAATGATGGTCGCGCTGGTGCTCATCACGACGTTCAGTTTCGGTACGCTGGCTGGTGCGTCTGTCGCCGAGAACGAGTCCCGGACCTTCGACAGCGCTGCCGCCGAATTTAGTGCAGCCGAGGACGGCGTCGTGGCTGACCTGAAGGCCGACATTGAGCCGCCGGCGGACGCGTTACTGCTGCCGCTGTACATCCCGCTGACGCGACTGTCGTTCGACGTCGCCGCGGTCGGGCTGGCGTTCGGGCACGCGAACCCAGCGCTTGCGCACCCGGTCGCTCAACTCGGGATGGCGGCCACGATCGCCATCCCGGTCGGCATGATCGCGTTGCAACTCCGGCGGCTATGGAGGATGCGATGAGTACCAGCACCGAGCGGCGTTCGGTAACGGACGGGTGCGACCTGGGTGACGGTACCGATGTCGCCGAGTTCAGCGTCCTCAAGAACGTCACGGCGGGACGAGACTGCACCATCTGGCGGTTCGTGAACGCGTACGGGTGCGTGCTCGGCGACGACGTCATGGTCGGGAGTAACGTCGAGATACAGCGCGACGCCAAGGTCGGTGACCGGTCGCGCATCCAGTCGCACGCGTTCGTGTGCTCGCTCGTCGACATCGGGCCGGACTGCTTCGTCAGTCACGGCGCGAAGTTCATCAACGACCGCCACCCTCCTGCCGGCGACAGCGACAAGTGGGAAGCGACCGAGGTCGGGCCGAACGTCGCTATCGGGACGAACGCGACCGTGCTCCCGGTCAGTATCGGCCCGAACGCGATGGTCGGCGCGGGCGCCGTCGTCACCGAGGACGTCCCGGCGGACGCCATCGTGGCCGGGAACCCGGCAGAAATCGTCGGGTGGCGAGGTGAGGTGGAGCGATGAGCCTCACCGCGAAAGCTATCGAGCGGTTCGTCGTCCCGCAACTCCCGCTCCGCGAGCCGACGTACAACGGCGTCAGTATCGCGCCGCGGCGGTTCTGGCAGCGGCGGAACGAACCGGCGTACGAGCACGCCCTGGTCAAAGCTATCCGGAACAACGTCCGGACCGGCGACGCCGTGGTCGTGGCGGGCGGCGGGCTCGGTGTCTCGTCTGTCGTGGCGGCGCGGCACTGCGGGGCGTCCGGGCAGGTCTGGACGTTCGAACCAGTCAGCCGCCTCGTCGAGCGCGTCAAAGATACTGCTCGTCGGAACCGGATGCAGCCCCGCATCACGGTCCGGCACGCACTGCTCGGCGCGTTCGAAGGCGGCGAGGAGTGCCGCCGGAATTACGGCGCCCCGGACTGCGACGAGACGCTCGGTGCAGCGGACCTCCCGGACGCTGACGTGTGGGTGCTCGATATCGAAGGCGCCGAGCAACTCGTGCTGTCCGGGCTGCGGTCCGTCCCGTTCGGTGAGCGCCCGCGAACCATCATTGTCGAGACGCATGGGTTCCTGGGCGCACCGACACAAGCGACCGAAGGCCTGCTCCGCAGCCTCGAGTACGACGTCACGTGGTGCGGCGCCGAGGTCGCTGAACGCGACGTCCACGTGCTGTGCGGCGTCAGGGGGACACGGAATGATTGACCTTGGCGGGACGGCCGCGTTCGACCCGGCCGTGGTGGTCTGCGCGATCGTCGCGCTCGCGGCGGCCCGGGCCGTCGCGGTGTACGCCATCTTCGCGCGGTGGTTTAGGCTGCGCCCGCCCGCGTGGTTCCTCGCCGTGCCGTTCGCCCGGACGTTCGGCGCGGTCGCGCTCCTCAACGAAGCACTTCGGACCGCGCCGGGCGGCACGTTGTTCTGGGCGGCGGCGTTCGTGGCGTGGCTATTCCTCGGCACCGTCGTGTTGCTCGCGCTCGCGGAGCACTGGGACCCGAAGATGGGGTCGCCGAGCTGGATTGAGGAGGTGTTCGAGAACGGCACCGAAAACACGGATTTGCGGAGTGGTTTCGAGCACGCAACCCCGGGGGTCGACGTGCTCCTCAGCCGGGTGCGCGGCGGTGAAATCGGCGGTGCCGATGCCCACAGTGGCACGTCGGGTGCAAATCCCGAGCATCGGCCTATGGAACGTACCCCTACCCGTTCCGACGGAGGTGAGCGATGAGCACTGACCGAGACCAGTCCAGCAGCCTGCACCGGGAGCACGGCCCGGAAGTCAGGTCGATGAAAGAGATTCGCGAGGACCGCGGCCACGAACTGCTTCGTGACGACGTCGTGTCCGCGGGCCGCTCGACGCGCGGCCCGACCGAAACCGGTATCGCGCGCGGCGGCCGGCGGCAGTGGCCGTCCAGCGACGGGCCGAGCGACACCGAGCGCGAGCTGCAACGGCTCCGGTCGAAGATGGACGAGGTGCTGCGGCGGCAGAAGCGAATCATGCGGATGCTGGCCGCCGAGCACGACGGCGGCATCGACGAGGAAGAGTGGCGAGCGGCATACGAGCGGAGGTACGAATAATGAGCACCGACGAAGAAGTGACCAATTCCGACACCGAACCGAGCAAAGACGACCTGCGTGAACGCGTCCGGCAGCTCGAACAGCAGCTTGACGCCGTCACGCCGGACGATGTCAGTCGTCGAGCCGTCCTGACCGGTGGCGGGGTAGGCCTCGCAAGCCTGCTCGGCGGGTACTACACCGGCCGAGCGGAAGCCGGCAGTCAGTCAGCCGGCCAGATCGGGACTGAAGCCAACCCCGCAGATTTCTGGAGCGAAGATAACTACATCAAAAGCCAGTCCAGCGACCCTGCAGCGCCGTCGAGCAACAACGACCTCGTTTTCTACAACAAGAACGGCGTCCCGTACCAGCGCGATGGGACGGGGACCATTACGCAATTCGGCGGGTCAGCGAACATCGCCGAAGAGTTAAATGGCGGGAACCTTGTCGTCGTGGCTAGCGGCGCCAGCCCGGTGACCGTCGACCCGTCCTCAACGACCACGCCCGTGCAGGATGCCATCGATGACGTCGCCGCAGCGAGCGACGGAAACACAGACGGCGGAGCTGTGCTTCTTCCACCAGGAGAGATAACTGAGGGCGCCGGCATCACTGTCCCGAACCACGTTAGCATCCACGGCCAGGGCGCGTACACCACTCGCCTGATCATTGACTCGGCAGGGTCGACCGGGATGACGTTCGGCGCTGGCGGGACCAGCACTGACTTCGGCGCGTACACCGACTTCACGCTGAGCGGTAACCCGTCCTCATTCAATACCCCGCCAACGACGAAAGCAACAGCGATCAAGCACACCGGCGAGAACAACATGCAGTTGTGGTTCGACCGCATCTGCATCAACGGCTGGTACGGCACCGCCATCGACATGGGGACGGCCGGGCCGTACGAAATCCGTCACGGAAACATCCGCATCCGGAACCTCGACTCGGACGGTAGCAGTGCCGTTGACCTCACCAGCACCGGGCCAGCACGGTACTTCGGGACGCTCGCCGTCTACCTCCGCGACGACAGGTCTGGGTCCGACGGGTACGCGATGTTCGCTGATGCCGGTGACGTAATCGTTGAGCACCTCAACATTGGCGGGACGGCAGCCGGCGCCATCAGTAACACCGGGTCCGGTACCGGATTCATCAATGTGGGATGTATTAATTTCGAGCCTGTCGGGCAGAACGCGGCGGCCCCGTACATCGTCCGGAACCGTTCGTCGGGGAACTTCATGCGGATCGGCTACATCCGATTTTCGAACGGCACGGCAGACTTTGTTTACTTGGCCGAGAGCGCCCCAGCGCGATTCGAATTTGGGCCGGTCCAGGTGAACGGCGGGACGCTGAACAACAACGTGATCGACGCGCAAGCCGTCGCCGGGACGCAGTCGTGGTACTGGGGGACGACGGCGGACGTCACGAACAACACCGGCAGCGGGTCGACAGGCATCCAGTGCCTGGACGGCGCCGGCACGGAAGCGTGACGAAGCCCCGGTAACGAACTTCTATACCGTTCGCGGCCATCCGCCCGGTATGCACGACACCAGGTCGCGGGCACTCATCGTCGCGCCGTACTACCTCCCGTCAACATCTGTCGGAGCCACCCGCGCAACCCAGCTCGCTGCCCATCTCCCCGAGAAGTGGCACGCCCACATCATCACGTTCACGCCAAGCAGCAGCGACGCCCCACCGTCCAGCCACCCTGACGACATCCCGATCCACCGCGTTAAAGTGCCGTTCTCCGACGTTGACCGCACGTTCGACAGCGCGAGATGGGGGCCTCGGTTACTCGCCGCGATCCGGCGACTTGACCGACTCCACACGTTCGACGTGATCTGGCAGACCGCCGGACCGTTCATGCCGTTGGCGGTTCTCCCGGCAGCAAAACGACTAACTGGCTTACCGTACATCGTCGACCTCAGGGATTCGTGGACGCTCGCGCCCTATACCGCTCCGAACCCGACCGCGTTCGGGCGGCTCGAACGAACCGTTGCCGAGCAGGCAGAACCAGCCGTCCTCAGGGGCGCGGCCCGCATCACGACCGCGACCGACGGCATCGCGGCCGCCTACCGAGACCGCTACCCCGCGTTGGCCGACCGGTTCGTCACGGTAACGAACGGGTACGACGAGTCGGTCCACGCAGACCCAGGCGAGTGCCGCAGCGACGGCGACGGCCAGTTCAAGATTGTGTACGCGGGGAAGTTCGGCTGGTATCGAGACCCTCGGCCGTTCATGGCGGCGCTTGCCGCGCACCGCGGCCGCGACGTCAGGTTTCTGCACGTCGGTGAGCCCGAAGAACGAGTGCGCGGTGCAGCCCGCCGCGCAGGCGTCAGCGACTTGGTTACTGAAGTCGGACGCCAACCTCCCGGCACAGTCGCTGAATTAGTGTGTCGATCTGACGCCGGCCTCGCCGTTAGCGGAGGGTCGCGGCAAGAAATGACGACGAAAGTGTTCGATTACATCGCGGCTCACCGCCCGATACTGGCTCTCGGACCGCGGGACGGATCGATGGCGTGCGTCGTGGCGGCGTTCGAGAACGGTGTGGTGGCCTCAAACCGGGACGTGGATGCGATCACAGCACTTGGGCAGCTACTTGATGAGCGGCCGCGTGAATTGGGTAGTGGGCCGTACGAAGAGTACACACGTACTTTGACGGCCGAACGGATGAGTTCCGTGTTTGATGATGTGGTGGCTGAGCGATATGACACGTCACGAAGACGGGCAACACCGCTCTGACTCGCTCGATTCCCCCCTCCGCGTCTGGTTGGCCGCTCCGCAGCGCGAGCACGTGCGTGATGGTCGGGCATCCATCACGAACTACCCGCCGAGAAGTGAGGGACGCGTCCAGGGACTACCCGGCCGCGCTACGCCGAGGCGACCCTCGCAAGCACCTGCTCGTACGTCTCCACAACCGTCGCATCATCCACGCCGTACCCATCGAGTTCGTCCGCGACCATCCCGCGCACGTTCGGCGCGATCCCGCCAGCCTTGTTCTTCCTGACGAACCCGGCGTCGATCAGTTCGCTCATCTTCTCGTAGTGCGTCGAGTTCGGGGACCCGGACAGCCCGAGCGCCGCTCCTCGATGGTCTGCCGTCGCCCTAACCAACATCGGTGGGGCGAACGAGGCGGTGTGTTGGTTAGTCACGGCGCCGCGGCACGCTGACTCGGGACC
>JBPRGD010000106.1:0-1707 GCA_051428125.1 Candidatus Wenzhouxiangella sp. M2_3B_020 | reverse complement strand
GGAGCGGCGAATTCGCCGCGACAGATGATGCCGATTCCCGTCGGGGACGTAGCCCCGACCTACCGATTCTTTTGGCAACGGTCTCCGAACCGCGATCCTGGTTTTCATTCCTGTGGGAGCGGCGAATCCGCCGCGACAGATGATGCCGTTTCCGTCGGGAACGTAGCCCCGACCTACAGCGGCCTCCTACAGCACAGCCAATGCCGCTCCGAGGGTCCGGAACTCACCCCTCCTCCAACCGCCGCTGCAATCGGCGAATCCGATCCCAGACCACGGCTCTGGGCAACCGGAACTGGAGCATATCCATGCAACGCTCCATCCATCCCTCGCGCTGCTGTAGACGCTCGATGGAACGTCCCAGTCCACGGTCGATCGAATCGCCGTATGCTTCCCGCGCCTTGTTCCGGGCCTGTCTCATGTCGGCCCGGGACAGCTCCATCATCGCGAGATCGAGCAAATCACGATTGAAGGTGCCATCGTCCGCCCATCGATCGGCATTCGCCATCAGCTTGGTCGCGGCCATGTCGACGGAAGTCAGCGCCGTGACCCCGCAGATGGTGTCCGTGGCGCTTGGCGTCTCGAGTTCGATATGCCCTTCGTTCACGATTTCGAACTTGATCTCTGCGCCGGCCACCTCGAAGCGCGTGCGAATCCCGTACCGGTCCGCACGAACCGGCTTGCTGGCCGGAATCGCGTCCGGCGTGGCGGAAAAGACTTCCCCCATCCCGGTCCTGCCGGTCAGGCGCCGCCGCAATGCCCGATAGCCCTCCGCGTCGGAGACCAGAAAGTCGATGTCGCGCGACTCGCGATACTCGCCGAAGCGCAGCACGATGGCCGTACCGCCTCCGAACCAGCACTTGCAGGCACGCAGCAGCTCCGAATCCAGCAACCCGAGAAGATAAGCGATGCGCTGGTGATGGGGCCGTTCAAACATCGTTTGCTTCAACAGGGCCGAACACGACTTCCAGCCCCTGCAGAAGCCGCCGCTCGCTCTCGTTCAACTTCTCTTCGTCGAGGTGATGGCGATTGCGCCGATAGATGTCCCAGGCCTCTTGCGGCGTCAACTCGGCCCGGTCGTGCACCTGCCAGGCCAGTGCCGCGAGTTGCGGAAAACGATCCAGCCGAACGCGCACGGGGATTGCAGGGGCACTGTCGGCGTCGGCCGCGTCCGGTCCCTCGGACGCGCCGACCCTGAAAGCCAGCCCGAGCACCGACAGCGCATTCAGCCATCCGGCAATGGTCACGGAAGTCTCCCCCTTTTCGATGCGGTGCCAGGTCACCCGCGAGATCCCGGCGGCCTCGGCCGCGGCCGTCGCGCTCAAGCCGAGTACCTTGCGCCGCTGCCGAATCTGCAGCGCGATCTCGGCCACACGCTCTTCCAGCACCTTGCTGTCGAGTTTTTCGATGGTTCGGGGCATACCGTGTCCTCAGCATCATTCTGTTTCTTATTCTATACAAAAAAGTCATTATGTACAGAATAGGAAACAAATCACGACTGCATAGCTGAGGCCACACTTTTGGCGAGCAAACGACGCCCTGCCGTTGCGGGAGCGGACTACGATCCGCGATCTTCTCTCCTCCTGTGGGAGCGGCGAATTCGCCGCGACAGGCCATGTCAATTTCCGTCGGGGACGTAGCCCCGACCTACTCCACCTTTGACCTTCCCGAAACCCGAAACCGTTCTTGCCTGCCTAACCCCTAAACCCT
>JBPRGD010000105.1:0-35825 GCA_051428125.1 Candidatus Wenzhouxiangella sp. M2_3B_020 | reverse complement strand
GGTGGAGAATGAGAGCGACAGAGCGTTTATTTATTCTGTCTGCCTTTCTCTATTTGTGCGGCAAAAAGCGAAACAGAAAAAGGAAATTAAAAATCTAGCCTTGTCGTCGATTGAAAAGATCCCTTCGGTAGTTGAGAAGTTAGCTCGATGCGAATTCTTGATAAAAGAGACTAAGACCTATTGCAAACAAGAGTTGCGCGTTAAACTACCTGAGTGGATCTCTGGCGATGGTGCAGAAAATTTGGCAAAAGGAACCAAAAATACTAAAGCGGTGGTGGATGCTCTTTATCGCGTTGATCCGGAGTGGGCCGCGAGTGTAGCGTCATCTATTGAAGGTGCCAGTAGGGGTTCACGGTTTTTAGAGATGTTCGGGGACCGTGAGAGATTAGAGAAAGCCAAGAAAAGTATCGTCAAAGGAGAAAGTCTCTCAGAGAAAGATTCTGCCTTTGATGCTCTTGTGGAAATATATTGGGAGGGGCTCGAGCACGCAAGTCGTGGTGAGTCGACATTAGTCGGGAACCGGAATGTCGGGGAGGACCTTTTATTTGTTGAAGGAATGAGTCTCTCTGACGTGTTCCCAGTCATTGCTGGAGCAATTGTATTCTTGCTGCGATCTACGCCTGAAGACGTTTTAGCGGCACGCTCTTTAGACATTCTGGAAGCAATAAATGACTCGTTTCACATGCTTCTTTTTGTCGCAGGGCTGACAACGCCAGAAATGCCATGGGCTAATTTACGCGAGAGTGATGAGGAGAGCAGAGAGAGGTTCTTTGCGTCGGACGATTCTGAAGGGCCTATTAAGTTTGTTGTCGAGTGGGTTCGTCAGCAGGAGCCTAGCTCACTAATTATCTGCGACCCGTGGCTTGATGTCCGTGTTGTAAGCATTCTTAGGGCGGCACAACTTGCGCATTCGAATGTTGACATAAAATTGATTTCTGGTCCTAGTTTTTTAGAGCGATATGTTGAATCCGAACAGAGCGTCGACTCAGTCGCTGTGGAATGGCGAAGACGATTCCAAAGTGAACCACTTCCTGATATTTTAGTTGTTTGCCCGTATTTTCGAAATAGCGATTCATGTGCAATCCATGACCGGTGGATAATTGCGGACTCGGAAGCTTTAAAGCTTGGTTCGTCGCTGAGTGGCCTGTCGTCTCGTGAGACTAGTATCTCAGTAGTGTCGGGAGTTGAGCTTGAGCAAGCACGGGAGGTTCTTTCACAATATTTGACAATGAATGTATCCGAAAAGAATGGAAAAAAAATTCTTTACAAAGTTATTCCACTTAGCTAGTTAGACACAGTTGGCAAGGCGTACAAGGTCTCCGGAACTCGAAAATTCAAACAACACCTGCTGTGATCCGAGTGCTAGCCATTCGGCATGAACTTGCTCAAATCAGATATCAGCCCGGCTGGGTCGTGTAGCCGGGACAAGGCTCAGAGTTTTATTTATGCGATCTAGAGTTTCGTGGGCCCCAGCCCGAGTTCGGAGCACAGATGGCGAGACGTTTGCCGTGCGCAACGCTTGGTGCGTGGGGCGCAATTACGCCGCGCACGCGCGCGAGATGGGCGCCGATCCCGACCGCTCCGACCCGGTGTTCTTCGGCAAGCCCGCCGCGGCGCTGGTGCAGTCCGGCCGCATTCCGTATCCGCCGCTGACCGGAGAGCTGCACCACGAGGTCGAGCTGGTCGTGCTGCTGGGTGACGGCGGCGCCGACCTGTCCCCGGAGCGGGCCGAGGCCTGCATCGCCGGATGGGCCGTGGGCTGCGACCTGACCCGTCGCGACGTTCAGGCGCGCGCGAAGCAGGCCGGCCAGCCCTGGGCGCTGGCCAAGGGCTTCGACGCCTCCGGGCCGATCGGCGCCTGGGTGCCGGCGAAGGACTGGCGGCCGGACCTGGACGTCGCCATCACGCTTTCGGTGAACGACGAGACGCGCCAGGCCGCCGTGCTGGGCGATCTCATCTGGCCGGTGCCCGAACTGCTCGCGCGCCTGTCTCACGAGGTGTCGCTGCACGCCGGCGACGCGGTGTTCACCGGCACGCCGGCCGGCGTGGGGTCGCTGGTCGTCGGCGACCGGGTCCGGGCGGAGGTCGACGGCCTGCCGCCGCTGTCGTTCGAGATCGTCGAAAGCCCGTGAGCGTGGCGCTTCCAGTCGGCCCGGGCGCGATCGCCTGCGTGGCGCTGGGCAGCGCGGCCGGCGCCGTGTGCCGCTACGAGCTGGGCCGTCGCATCATTTCTCGTGTCGGAGACGCGTTCCCGTGGGGCACGGCCGCGGTCAACGTGCTCGGCTGCCTGCTGGCCGGCATCCTGCTGGGCGCGGCGGTGCTGCCGTCGCCGTCGTGGCCGCACCTGCTGCTGGTCGCCGGGTTCCTCGGCAGTTTCACGACCGTCTCGTCGTTCGGCCTGGAATCGGTGCTGCTGATCCGGCGCGGTCGCCGCGCGGGCGCGCTGGTCTACTCGCTCGGCTCGATCTTGGCTTGCGTGGCCGCGGTCGCGGCCGGCTTCTTGGCGGCGCGCTGGCTCGTCGTCTGAGCGTGGCCGGGTCGACGCGGGCCGCGCTCTACGGCTGGATCGCGCTCGCCGCCGGCCTCGGCGGTTCGATTCGCTATTCGCTCGCCGTCGCCGGCCAACAATCGGGGTTCGCCGGCTGGCCCTGGGGGACGCTGATCGCCAACATCGCCGGCTGCGCGGCCATCGGGGTCTACTGGCGTCTGACCGGTCCGGCCGGGAGATTCCCGGCCTCTCCAGAACGCCGGTCGGTGTTCATGACCGGCTTCTGCGGCGGGCTGACGACGTTCTCTGCGTTCGGCGTCGAGACCTGGCTGTTCGTTCTCGACGGCGACATCGCATCGGCGGTGGCGTACCCGGTGCTCACGCTCGCCGGTTCGATGGCCGCCGTGGCGGTGACCGTGCTGCCCCGCGATCAGTTATCGTAGCCGCCGTTTTTCTTCCCGGCCCTTCCGACATCTGCCACCATGTGGATCGACCTGTTCGTCTCGGCCCCGGTCACGCTGTTCCTGCTGTGGCTTTACTGGTATTCGCGCCCGGCCGCGGCGCCGCGCTGGTCGCGCCTCGTCGACGCCGTCGTGCTGGTCGCCTCGCCGGCGGTCGTAGTCGCGATCATCGTCGTTGGCCACGCGACGATCGAATGGGCCGGGATGGGGCTGAACGTCATGCTGGTGGCGAGCGCGTACATCTCGCTGATCGTGTTGCTGGGAATCGGCTGGCTGCAGCGGTTCGCGGCCGGCCGCTGAGACCCGGGGTCAGGCCCGGGCCGGCTTCAGCGCGGCCGGGGTCCAGAGGCCGTCCCTCGCCGGGCCGGCGCCCCGCCGCAGCCGTCCGCCCAGCGCCTGCGCGCCGCCGCCGAGCATCCGCCAGGTCTTGCGACCCCTGCCGGTGAACGAACGCTGGGCCAGCGCGGCGGGACCGCGACGAACGATCATCCGGCCGATGTCGCGGTAGACGGCGCGCGCGGTGGCGATCGCCCAGGCCGCGCGGGCGGGCAGGGCGCGCTCGCCGACCCTGGCCGAGGCGTAATACGGCTCGGCCGTTTCGACCAGGCGGGCGACCAGCGGGAACACGTCGTCGGCCCGGGCCGGATCGGCCAGGTCGTCGGGTCGAAGGCCGTGCTCGGCCAGCCACGTCGCGGGCAGGTAGCAGCGCCCGCCCTCGGCGTCCTCGACGACGTCGCGGGCGACGTTGGTCAGCTGGAACGCCAGGCCCAGGTCGCAGGCTCTCGCCAGCGTCACGTGATCGCGAATCCCCATGATCCGGGCCATCAGGATGCCGACGGCACCGGCGACGAAGTAGCAGTATTCGAGCAGGTCGTCGATATCCTCGGGCCGCCAGCCGTTCACGTCGCGCTCGAAGCCGGCGAGGTGGTCGGCAACGACGTTGACCGGCAGTTCGTGGCGTTCGGCGACCTCGGCCAGCGCCCGGAACGGCGCGGTGTCGCGCGGCTGCCCGGCGCAGGCGGCAAGCGAATCGGCCTTGAGCCGCTCGACGATCTCCGGCCCGGCCGTGTCCAGGCGTCCGTGTCCCAGCTGCTGGCCGTCGGTGACGTCGTCGCAGTGCCGGCACCATGTGTAGAGCAGCATGACGTCGCGGCGCATCGCCGGCCGGAACAGCCTGGCCGCCGCGGCGAAGCTCTTCGAGCCCTCGGCGATGGTGTCCTCGGCGTGTCGTCCCAGCGCGTCGGTTTGCATGGCCCTGTCGCCTGATCGCCGGCTCTTCAGGCGACGGCCTGCCGGAGACCGAAGTCGTCGATCATCAGGTCGGCGGTGGCCCTGGCCGACCCGACCACGCCCGGGATCCCGGCGCCCGGATGCGTGCCGGCGCCGACCAGGTAGAGGTTGGTGATCTCGGCGTCGCGGTTGTGCGGCCGGAACCACGCCGACTGCGTGAGCACGGGCTCGACCGAGAACGCCGAGCCCAGGTGCGAATTCAACTCGTCGCGGAAGCCGAACGGGTGCAGGGTCCGGCAGGTGACCAGGTCGTTCTTCAGCCCCGGGATGTGGTGGCGTTCCAGGTAGTCGAGGATGCGGTCGGCGTACTTCGGTCCGGCCTCGTCCCAGTCGATGTCGGCGGTGCCCAGGTGGGGCACGGGCGAGAGCACGTAGTAGGCGCTGCAGCCTTCCGGCGCCAGCGACGGGTCGGTCAGCGTCGGGGCGTGCAGGTACAGCGAGAAGTCCTCGGCCAGCTCGGGTGCGGTAAAGATGTCGTTGATCAGTCCCCTGTAGCGCGGGCCGAACAGCACCATGTGGTGCGCGAGGTGCTCGTGCACCCGGTTCAGGCCGAAGTAGATCACGAACAGCGACATGGACCACTTCCGGGCTTCCAGCGACTTGCCCTGCTTGCGGCCGCGGTCGGTGTGGCCGAGCAGCTTGCCGTAGGTGTGCAGCACGTCGCCGTTGCTGGCCACCGCGTCGAAGTCGCCGTGCCAGCCGTCCCTGGTGGTCACGCCGGTCGCACGGCCCTCGGCGGTGTCGATGCGCGCGACCTCGCTGTCGAGCCGGATCGTGCCGCCGAGATCCTCGAACAGCCGTACCAGCCCGCGCACCAGCGCGCCAGTGCCGCCCTTGGCGAACCACACGCCCCATTCGCGCTCCAGCGCGTGGATGAGCGCGTAGATCGACGAGGTCCGGAACGGGCTGCCGCCGACCAGCAGCGGGTGGAACGAGAACGCCTGACGGAGGCGTTCGTCCTGAACGAAGCGCGCGACCTGCGCGTAGACGCTGCGGTAGGCCTGCAGCTTCATCAGCGCCGGCGCGACGCGGATCATCGATCCGAAGTTCAGGAACGGGACATGACCGAGCTCGAGGTAGCCCTTCTCGAACACGCGCCGCGAGTAATCGAGAAAGCGGCGGTAGCCGTCGACGTCGCCGGGATTGAGCTGCCGTATCTGTTCTTCCAGCCGCTCGGGGTCGTTGGTGTAGTCGAACACCGTACCGTCTTCCCAGCACAGCCGGTACATAGGGTCGACCGGCAGCAGCTCGACGTAGTCTTCCATGCGCCGGCCGGCGACTTCGAACAGCGCGCGCAGTGCCGACGGATCGGTGATCACGGTCGGCCCGCCGTCGAACACGAAGCCGTTGTCCTCGTAGACGTAGGCGCGCCCGCCGGGCTTGTCGCGCTTCTCCAGCACGGTGGTGTCGAACCCGGCCGCCTGCAACCGGATCGCCAGCGCGAGTCCGCCGAATCCCGAGCCGATCACGGCCGCGCGTTTCCTGATCGTCATGACTCCGATCTCACGTTGTATTCATGAATGGCCGTTCGCGCAGCAGCGGGAGCGCCTCGGCGACAGGCACCGGGGGCTTTCCGGCGAGAATGCGCGCCTTCTGGGAAAGTGTGAGCCGGCCGGCGTAAAAATTCGTGACGAGCGATTCCGACAGCGTGTAGAAGCGCTCGAGCACCCTGTAGCGATGCTCGGGCCGCCCGGCCCGGAACAGCATCCGGTTGAGCAGCCGGAAGAAGCGCGTCTCCAGCCAGAAGCGGCCCGCGAACCCGCGCGTCATCGTCGCAAGCTCGGTGCCGGTCATCGGCCATGCCGCGGCGACCGCGTCGGCCAGCGCGGCGGCCTGGGGCAGCGAGTAGCCGGTCGTCGGGTGGAACAGGCCGGCGCGCAGCCCGGCGCGGGCGGGGCGTTCCGGGTCGGCCGGCCAGAAGCGATCGAAGTCGCCGGCCATGAGAATGGGCAGCACGCCGTCTTCGGCACGAACGCGCTCGGCGATGGACCAGCCGCGCTCGGCGGCGTAGGCGTCGATGGCGCCGGCCAGTTCTTCGCGGGATAGCTCGGCGCCGTCGCTGTAGCGGGTGTCCTCGATCAGCAGCGTGCGCTCGTCGAACGGCAGCACGTAGACGAAGCGGTAGCCGTCGGACTGCGAGACCGTCGCGTCCATGATGATGGGCAGCTCGACGCCGTGCGGTTCGGCCGTCCGGACCTCGTGCCCGACGAACTTCTGGAAGCCCAGCACCATGCCGTCGGCGTCGCCGGGTCCGCGCGCGTCGATCACCGCGTAAGCGTTCAGCCTCTCGCCCGAATCGGTGACCGCGTGGTCCGGCGCCAGGTCCGCGATCCGCGTGCCGGCACGTACCTCGATGCCGTCGCAGGTCTCGACGAGGTCGGCCAGCGCGTCGGAGGTGATGCTGCGATAGCCACAGTCCAGCGTCCGGGAATAGGCCGGGAAGCGCACCTGCTGCGCCGGCCAGCGACGCCGGACGGCAGGGGCCAGCAGCGCGTGCTGGTCCCCGGTCAGGTCGGTATCGTGGACCGACCAGGTGTGGTTGCCGCCGGGCCGCGCGCCGGCCTCGACGATGGTCACGGCGGTGTCCGGATGCGTCGCACGCAGGCGCAGCGCGATCAGGCAGGCGGCGAGGCCGCCTCCGGCCAGCAGCAGTTGGGTATTGGGCGCGGGCATCGGGTCTATTCTGATCGATTCCAGGACGTCCGGGATCGTAGTCTGCCGGAGGATCGGAAATTCACGCGCGATTCACGGCGTGCGAACGTATAGTGCGCTCCGCCGATCAGGCCGGTTAACATTCTCACGACGCCTGAGCCGGGGACCGCGGAACCGCGGATCCCGCCTTTCAACCGGAGCGCAGTACATGTCAGCCATCGTCGACGTCGCCGCGGTTCGCGGTCGATCCTCCGGAGGATCCGGTCCCCTCGCCGCCGTGGAACGCTGGCGCGAACGCGTCGACGGCCGGCTCGAGACGCTGATCGACTCGGGCGACGAAGCCTGTCCCCGTCTGCTCGAGACCATGCGCTACAGCCTGCTTTCGCGCGGCAAGCGCGTGCGTCCGCTGCTCGCGATACTGACGGCGCTGGACTTCGACAACGACCCGGAGCCGCTGCTCGATTTCGGCTGCGCGCTGGAAATGGTGCACTGCGCTTCGCTGATGCTCGACGACCTGCCGTGCATGGACGATGCGCGGATGCGGCGCGGCCAGCCCGCGGCCCATCTCCGCTTCGGCGAGGCGACGACCACGCTTGCGGCCATCGCGCTGCTGAACCATTCCTACGGCGTGCTGGCGCGCAGCCGCTCGCTGCCCCGTGCCGTGCGCACGGCACTGGTCGCGGAACTGAGCGAGGCCGTGGGCACCGCCGGACTGGTGTCGGGCCAATCGCGCGATCTCGGCGAACGGAATCAGGGCCTGGACGACGAGGCCATGCGCCGGATCAACCGCCAGAAGACCGGCGTGCTGTTCGAGCTCGCCGTCGTCGGCGCCGGCATGATCCTCGATCTTCCCCAGCGCCGGCTCGCCGCGCTCAACGATTACGCCGGCCATGTTGGCCTGGCGTTCCAGGCCGCCGACGACCTGCTGGACGCACGCCGGTCGGGCCTGGACACCGGCAAGGACCGCGAGGCCGATCTCGGCAAGGGCGGCTCGGTGCACCAGATCGGCGAGGCGGAATTGCGCGACCGGCTTGAAACCGAACTGGTCGCCGCCGAGCGAGAACTGGCCGAGCTCGAGCTCGCCGACGGTCTTCTGCATCGATACGTCCGGGCGCTTTTCGATCGGCTCGGGTAGCCGGACCCGCCGGATGGAATCGTCGGCCGACTCGCCGATCCTCGACATCGAATCGCTCGCGTTCTCGTTCCGCGACACCACGGTGCTGCGCGAGATCAACCTTTCCGTCGCCGCCGGGCGGGTCCTCGCGCTGCTGGGACCGAACGGGGCGGGCAAGTCGACGCTGATCCGCTGCATCTGCGGTCGTCTGAACGCGGACGAGGGAACGGTGCGCGTCGCCGGCCGGGATCCCGGAACCGATGCCGAGGCGCGCGCCGGCATCGGGCTGGTCCCCCAGCAGGTGGCGCTTTACCCGCACCTGACCGTTCGCGAGAACCTGGCGGTGTTCGCGAGGCTGGCCGGCGTTGCGCGTGCGCAGGTCGACGAGTCGGTCGCGCGCAGCCTGGAGGTGTGCGACCTGGAGTCCGTGGCCGAGCGGCCGGCCGGGCGTCTGTCGGGCGGCTGGCAGCGCCGCGCCAACATCGGCTGCGCGCTGACCCATCTGCCGCGCCTGCTGATCCTCGACGAGCCCACGGTCGGCATCGATCCGCCCGCGCGGCGGGAAATCGAGCGCCTGCTCCATCGCCTCGGCCGAACCGGCATCGCGATCCTGATGACCAGCCACGACCTGGCCCAGCTCGAAGGCCTGGCCGACGAGGTCGCGTTCCTTTCGGCGGGCCGGATCGCGGCGACCGGGACGCCCGGCGGCCTGATCCGGGAGTTCTTCGGAGAACGGCGGGAGTGCCGCGTGCTGCTGGACGCCACGCCGCGCGACGCGGTTGCCCGCGTGCTCGACGCCGCCGGCCTCGAAGCCTCCGATACCGAGCGCATGCACTGGCGCGGCCTGATCGACGAGGACCGCGCGTGGACGCTGCGCGACGAACTTCCCGACACCGATTGCGTGCGTGAGCTCAGCGTTCGGAGACCGGGGCTGGACACCCTGTGGGTCCGCCTCTACGGCACCGCGCCGGAGCGCGCGGCATGATCGTGAGCATGACCGGGACCGTCGCGCGGATCATGTGGCTGGGAGTGCTCCGCGATCGGGGCGCGCTGGCGCTGGCGTTCGTGCTGCCACCGCTGATGTTCCTGGTGTTCGCCGAGGTATTTTCCGGGGCCGGCGAGAACGATCTCGAGATGCGCGTGGCGATCGCGGATTCGGCCGGCACCCCGCTGAGCGGGGAGATCGCTTCGGCGTTGTCCGGGGCCGAGGGCATGGTGCCGGTGCAGGGTCCGGCGGCCGGCGACAGAGCCGCGCTGGAACGGCTGGTCCGTCGCGGCCAGGCCGACGCCGCCGTCTGGCTGCGCGCCGAGCCGGGCGGCGATCTCGACGCCGATCCGCCCATCGTGGTCATCGGCGATGCGTCGCGCGAACTCGCCGCCGCCGTGGTCGCCGGCCGGGTCCAGCAGGTGCTGCGCACGCGTTTCCCCGAACTCGGCATCCAGCGGGCCGCTTCGCTGATCGACGCGCTGGCCGGTCCCTACACCGAGGAGCAGCGCGAATCCATCCGGCTGGCACTCGAGGATGCCGGCGCCGACGAGGCCGCGTCCGATGCCGAAGGCGCGGGCCGCGACGGCCTGGTCGCCCGGGAGTTGCTGGGCGGCGGGCGCGGGTTCGACGACGGGGTGAGCTACTACGCCGGCGCGGTGGCCATACTGTTCCTGCTGTTCGCGGCCATGCAGGGCGCGATTTCGCTGATCGACGAGCGCAACGCCGGCATCGTCGATCGGCTGATGGCCGGGCCGGGCGGCTATACCGTCGTCGTGTTCGGCAAGGGGCTGTTCCTGACGCTCCAGGGGCTGGTCCAGGCCGGGCTGATCTTCGCCGTGGCCTGGCTGCTGTACGGCCTGGATTGGCCGGCGCATTTCGGCACCTGGCTGGTCACCGCGCTGCTGGCCGCGGCCGTCTCGGCGTGGCTGGGCCTGCTGCTTGCCTCGCTGTGCTCCTCGCGTCAACAGGCGCAAACGGCGTCTGCATTCGTGGTGCTTATACTATCGGCCGTCGGCGGCAGCATGATGCCGCGGTTCCTGATGCCCGGCTGGCTTCGCGAACTGGGCTGGATCACGCCGAACGCCTGGGTCATCGAGAGCTGGCAGGGCATGTTCTGGCGCGGCGAGGGTCCGGCCGAGCTGGCTTTCGGGTGGCTGGTGCTGTCGGGGGCCGCGCTGATCGCGATGCTGCTGACGATGGCCCTGACGCGGCGCCTGGCCGATGTGAAATGAATTGAAGAGTCGGAGTCGATGACGATACTGATCAACGCCGGACTGTTCCTGGGCACGCTGGTCGCAATGGAAGGCGTCGCGTGGTTCACGCACAGGTACGTCATGCACGGGTTCGGCTGGGGCTGGCACGAGTCGCACCACCGTCCACGCAGCGGGTGGTTCGAGAAGAACGACCTGTTCGCCGTCGTCGGCACGGCGGTATCGATGACGCTGATCGCCATCGGCGCCGAGAACCTCGGCCCGACCTGGTGGATCGGCTGGGGCATGGCCGGCTACGGCTTCTGTTACTTCGTGTTCCACGACGGGCTGGTGCATCGCCGCTGGCCCCTGAAGTGGCAACCGAAGAGCGGGTATCTCAAGCGCCTGATCCAGGCCCACAAGATGCATCACGCGACGCACGAAAAGAACGGCGCGATTTCCTACGGTTTTCTCTACGCCCGGCCGCTGCCGGAGCTCAAGCGGGAATTCCAGGAGCGGCACCGGGGCACGCCCTGATCGGTATTCAGGCCCCGGGACGGCCGTGGAACCAGAGCCGGTCCAGGCTCTCGACGACAACGTCGGCGGCCTGCACGCCTTCATCGTCGATCCCGAATACCGACGGCACCCCGATCACTTGCATTCCGGCGGCCTTGCCGGCGGCGATGCCGGACGGCGCATCCTCGAACACCACGCAGCGCCCGGGTTCGACGCCGAGCTTGCGGGCCGTCGACAGGAACACGGCGGGATCGGGCTTGCCGCGCTCCTCGTGGATTCCGGAGTGCGTCGTGTCGAGGTAGCGTGCGACTCCCAGCTTCTCGACCACCGCGTCGATGAGCGCCGGCGGGGACGAAGACGCGATCGCGATCCTCAACCCCGCTTCCTGCAGCGTCTCGAACGTTTCCTTCACGCCGGGCAGCGGCTCGCCGTGCGCGAGGATGCGGCGCGTGACGTCGTTCATCACGCGCTCGACCATCTCGTCGACCGGCGGACCGTTCCAGTCGAAGCGCTCGTGCCACAGCGTCAGTACTTCATCGATCCGCCTTCCGGCGGTCGCGCGGCACAGGGCGCGGTCGACCGGAACGCCGAACGGTTCGTAGACCGCGATCTCGGCGTCCTGCCAGTGCGGTTCGGAGTCGATCAGCAGCCCGTCCATGTCGAAGATGGCCGCATCGAAATCTGCGAGGTCGATCATCGTGATGCGCGAGTCGGAAGCGAGCCGCGATTCTGCCCGATCCGGCCGGGCGGCGGGCCAAAAAAAGCCCGGCGCGAGGGCCGGGCCAGCTGTTGGAGCAGGGAGAACCAACGAGAAGCGATGCCGCGAGGAGAGAGGCTATGGCTATCGCTTCGAGACTAAATATAGCGTCAGATTATGAATTTTGGAAATGAATTGTTTTTATCGATTTGATAGATGGATTCAATTCCTATTGGATCCGCAGATGAACGCAGATAAAAGCGAAAGACCCTCGACACGGGTTTCCTGGCGTTTAACTCGCGATTCATTGGACGAGGCAGATCTCCTGCTCGCAATCTGCAAACGGTGAAAGGCTTCTAGGCTGTTTTTTCATCTGCTTTCATCTGTGGATCCGAAACGGTTTTTCCGCGACTTCAGGCACCCGCCCGAAGCACCGCGGTCAGGGCCTCGAGTGTCGGGTCCATCGCTTCGCTGGTGCTGGGCCGCTCGAGCAGGTCGGCCAGTGCCGGGGGCAGGGCGACGGGCTCGCCGATGATGGGTTCGATGACGGTTTCGAACTTGGCCGGGTGCGCCGTCGCGGCGATGAGCAGTGGGGATTCGTCGCCGGCCTCGCGCAAGCGCTCGGCATATTCGAGCGCGCAGGCGGTGTGCGGGCAGACGATGCGGCCGCTGCGCCGGAACTCGCGCCGGATGCAGGCGCGGATCGCGTCGTCGTCGATGCTTTCGGCCACGATGTCGGCGTCGCGCGGATCGCGGTCGCGGTAGAACCACGCCAGGCGCTCGAAGTTGCTCGGGTCGCCGACGTCCATCGCGTTGGCCAGCGTCCGCAGGCCGGGGCGTCCGGCGTAGTCGGCGCCTGCGAAGAACTCCGGCAGCGTGCGGTTCGCATTGGTCGCCAGCAGGATCCGGCGGATCGGAAACCCGATGTCGCGCGCGAGCACGCACGCCAGGGCGTTGCCGAGGTTTCCCGTCGGCACGACGACATCGATGGGCGCGTGTCCCGACAGCCGGGTCGCGGCCAGCGCGTAGTAGCTGATCTGCGGCAGCAGCCGGCCGATCGAGATGCTGTTTGCCGAGGTCAGCCCGCGCTCGGCGACGAGGCTGGGATCTGCCAGGGCCTGCTTGGCGATTCGTTGGCAGTCGTCGAAGCTGCCCTGCACGCGGAACGCGCGCACGTTGCCGCCGAACGCACCGAGCTGGTGGGCCTGGCGGGCCGAAACGCGCCCGTCCGGATACAGGATCACGACGCGGAAGCCGGGCTGATCGTGGAACGCGGCCGCGACCGCCGCGCCGGTGTCGCCCGAGGTCGCCACCAGCACGGTGCGAAGTGCCGATGCGTCCGGCCGCAGCGCGCCCATCGCCCGGGCCAGGAAGCGGGCGGCAAAATCCTTGAACGCGGCCGTGGGTCCGTGGAACAGCTCCATGATCCACGTCGGACCCGCGGCATCCAGCGCCTCGATCGGCAGCCGCAGATCCAGGGCGTCGCGGCAGATGGCGTCGAGATGCTCGGCGAGGTCCGAGCCGTCGAAGAACGGCGCGAGAACATTTCCGGCGCACTCGGGCAGGCTGATGCCCGGGTCCAGGACCGATGCGTCGAAGCGGGGCAGGGCGGTGGGCACGAAAAGCCCGCCGTCCGGGGCCAACCCGGCCTGCAGCGCGGCGGCGGCGTCGGTCCGCAGGTCGGGATCGCGGGTGCTGGTGTAGTCCATCACCATCAGCCCGATTCGGTCACGGCCGCGCCGCGGGCGGCCACCGGCGAGATGAAGGCACGCGCTTCCAGTCCGGCTGCGCCGAACGCCGACACCATGTCGCCCGCCGCTGCGTCGGCCGAGGCGCGATCGGCGAACCAGGCGAACATCGTCGGCCCGGCCCCCGAGATCGAGGCACCCAGCGCACCGTGTTCGACGGCCGCGCGCTGCACCGCGTCGAAGCCGGGAACCAGCGCGGCCCTGCGCGGCTCGACCATGACGTCGTGCAGGCCGGCCCGGACCAGTTCGAGGTCGCCGCGGAAACAGCCCGCAAGCACCTGCGCGAGATTGGCGGACTGGGCGACGACCGTCTGCAGCGGAAACGGCTCGGTCAGGCACCGTCGCGCGTCGCGCGTGGCGATGCGAAAGTGCGGGTGGACGGCGACGGCGACGAGACCGTCCGGCACCGGCACGGGGATCAGGCGATCGGCGGTGGCCAGCACCAGGCCGCCCAGCAGTTGGGGCCCGACGTTGTCGCCGTGGGCGGCGCCGCTCGCCACGGCCTCTCCCACCAGGGCATAGGGATAAAGCTGCTCCGGGCCGTGATCCAGCCCCAGCACCGCGGCTGCCGCGACGACGGCCGCGACGGCCGAAGCGGCCGAGCCGCCGAGCCCGGAGGCGAGCGGAATGCCCTTGTCGATTTCCAGCGCGAGACCGCACGGATTGCCGGCCGCATGCAGCAGCGCGGCCACCGCTCGCGAAGCCGTGTTCGAATCCGGATCGGTCGGCAGCGGCGCGTCGCTGCCCCGAATGCTGTCGATTCTTACACCCTTTTCGTCGATCTTGCGGACCGTGACCCGATCGGCCGGTTCTTCGAGCGCATGGCCCAGCAGGTCGAAACCGACCGCGACGTTGCCGACGCTGGCCGGGGCGCGTGCAACAGCGAACTGGATGGTCGTGGAATTCAAGAGCCTGGTGAGCCGGGGTGAATGGGAGAGAGCTTCAAATCATGTTAAGATTATGGCACTAAGTTCAAAGCAAAGGGCTGGAAGCATTCCGGAACCCGGCTGCGTTTGAACTGCAGCCAACGACGACGAATAAAAAAGGCGTGATGAGCGGGGAATCGTCGCGATCCAGGGCGTCTCGGGAGCGATCACGATAACAACAACGCTCCGTCGAAACAGCTGGAAGTCTCGATCGCGATTCAGGGAGATGGACGCCGATACTGGCGCCTGTCCCGACCCACGATTTCGCTCACGTTTGCGGCATCGCATTTACCGCATTCATCAGTCATCGCGAAAACGCGACCACGGCTTTCAGGTCTCTCTCGCCGCCGGGCGTTCCGGCAAGCTGCGGTCGCAGATACGCAATCGTCCTCGTCCGGATTCCGGCCGATCGAGCCGAACCGTGCACCGTCACGATCAACAACTGTCCAAAGGTGGAAACTAGCCATGATGAAACGAAACCGACTATCGCAGGCCATCCTGTGGGGTCTTGCCGCAACGGCCGCGACCGGCCTGCAGGCGCAGGATGAACAGAACAACGAAGAGGAAGGCAACAGGGAGGTCGAACGGATCGTCGTCACCGCGACGAAGACCGAGGAAGTCGACCTGCAGGCGGCACCGCTGACGGTGCAGGCGATCGGCGAGGAAGAACTGGCCCAGCAGAACATCGGCAATTTCGACGACCTGCGCAACAGCGTGCCGAGCCTGAACGCGGCCAGCCGAGGACCCGGTCAGCAGACCATCTTCATTCGCGGCATGGCCGTGCAGCCCATCACCGTGTTGCTGTCCGGCGCGCAGGGCACGCAGCCCAACGTGGCCCTCTACCTGGACGAGCAGCCGGTCACCGCGCCGGGCCGCAACCTGGACGTCTACGCAACCGATCTCCGTCGCATCGAGGTGCTGCCCGGTCCGCAGGGCACGCTGTTCGGCGCCAGCTCGCAGGCCGGCACGATCCGCTACATCACCAACAAGCCCGATCTCGGCGGCTTCGACGCCGGCTTCTCGGCCGAAGCGTCGTTCACCAAGGACGGCGAGATGAACAGCGCCGGCGAGGGTTTCCTGAACATCCCGCTGGGACGCGACACGGCGCTCCGCGCGGCGTTCTACAACGTTCAGCTGGGCGGCTATATCGACAACGTCCAGGGCACGTTCTCGGTCGATCCGCGCGTCAATCCCGAATCGAACGTCCAGGTCGGCTTCAACGGCCCCGACACCTATGCGATCACCGAGGACACGACGTTCCAGGAAGCCAGCAACGCGGCACTGGTCGAAGACAACTTCAACGACAGCTTCTACAAGGGCATCCGGCTCAGCGGTTACCACGAGTTCAACCGCGACTGGAATCTGCTGATCCAGAACACCTACCAGGAGCTCGGTGCCGATGGCGTGTTCGACTACGACCCCGAGGTCGGCGACCTGGATGTGCAGCGCTTCTTCCCGGACGAGCTGGAAGACACGTTCAACCAGACCGCGTGGACCGTCGAAGGGCGGGCCGGCATGCTGGACCTGATCTACACCGGTGCCTACCTGTACCGCGAGGTCGAGCAGTCGGTGGACTACACCGGATACAACAACGCCGGTGCGTTCATCTACTTCTATACCTGCACCTACGACTTCCCGGGCGGCAACGCCGTGCTCGACGACTGCCTCGATCCGGTCAAGGGCACGAAGATCAAGCAGGACCATACGCGCAACACGCACGAGTTCCGCATTTCCACTCCGGCCGAAAACCGCTGGCGCTTCGTCGGCGGCGTGTTCTTCGACGACTACGAGCTCGAAACGCAGGACGATTACTTCTACCTGGCCGTCGACGATCTCGGCTTCGCGCCGAACGCGCCGATCTCCGATGCATTCCAGGTCAACCCGGAAACGCGTCCGCCGGGCGTGGCGTTCTTCAACGACATCTTCCGCTCCGAGCGCACGATCGCCGCATTCGGTGAACTCAGCTACGATCTCATTCCCGACGTGCTGAGGCTGACCGGCGGCGCGCGGGTCTACGAGATCGAGGCCGATTTCAAGGGCTCGTCGAACTTCGCGCAGAAGGGCACCGACGGCGACGCCGGCCGCGATTACGACCAGGACGGCGGCCATCGTCCGGAGCCGATCACCGAGGAAGACGTGATCACGCGGCTCAACCTCTCGTACACGCCGACCGACAACGTCATGCTGTACTTCACCCGCTCGGAAGGCTTCCGTCCGCCGGGCTGGAACCGCGGTGGCGGCATTCCTTCGGTCAACCCGGACTTCCCCGACGTCAGCGCGACGTACGAGACCGACGATGTGGTCAACTGGGAACTGGGCTGGAAGACGCTGTTGTTCGACAACTCGCTGCGCATCAACGGTTCGACGTACTTCATCGAGTGGACCGACATGCAGGTCTCGCGCTTCGATCCCGAGAACGTCTCCATCCTGACGTTCATCGAGAACTCGGCCGATTCCGAGATCTTCGGTGTCGAGGCCGACTTCACGTGGCGTGCGACGCAGAACTTCACGCTGTTCGGCTCGGTCTCCTACAACGACACCGAGCTGACCGACGTCGATGCCCAGGTGATCGAGCTCGCACCGATCGGCAGCCAGCTGCCGCTGGTCCCGGAGATCCAGGGCTACCTGCGCGGGCGATACGAGAAATCGCTGGATATCGATCTGTTCGACAGCGGCTATGTCCAGCTGTCGGGCAAGTTCGCGTCGAACTCGTTCAGCTCGCTGGTCGCCGAGGAACGTCGTAGCCAGGCCGGTTACGGCATCCTCGATGCGCGTGCCGGCGTGACGCGCGAGAACTGGACCGCCGAGCTGTTCGTCGAGAACTTCACCGACAAGCGGGCCGAGTTGTTCAAGAATACGCAGGACGACATTCTGCGGATCACGACCAACCGTCCGCTGACGGCCGGAATCCGGTTCACCTACAAGTTCCTGCCTTACTGATCCGGCAGCGGCCGGACGGCGGTCTCGCCGTCCGGCTTGCCTCGAGGAACGGACTTCGATACGGCAGCCCCCCGGGCTGCCGTTTTTTCATGGGGATCGCCCGGATTGCCGGGGTGCGCAGGCGGTCGAGACGTTAAACTCCCCGCATGGCTACCGACCCCTCCCACGCCGGCGACCGACAGCCGGCCGACGAGCTCAAGCGCGCCGAGGAACTGCTGAAGCAGCAGCGTTTCGACGATGCCGCCCGGCTGCTTGGGCAGGTCTGCGAGCGCGATCCCGAGAACCGCGAAGCACTGTACCTGTTCGCCGTTGCACACCGGGCCGGCAAGCGCTTCGACAAGGCGCTGGAAGTGCTCGACCGGTTGTGCAAGGCGGCACCGGACTACGGCCGGGCATGGCAGGAAATCGGCCACGTTCATCGTGATCGCAACGAGGCCGTGAAAGCCGCGGAAGCCTACCAGCACGCCCTGCAGCTCAATCCCGCGCTGGTCGCGAGCTGGCGATTCCTCGCCGCCGCGCTGCTTCGTCTCGGCGAGACCGACCGGGCCCGCTCCGCGAAGGCGAACCTGGAACGGCTGCAGGCGATGCCGCGCGAACTCGTCTCGGTGACCTCGCTGATCCATGAAGGCAAGCTCTACAAGGCCGAGAAGCTCTGCCGTCATTTCCTGCAGAACAACCGGCACCATCCCGAAGCCATGCGGCTGCTGGCCGACATCGGGTCGCGGCTGGGCATCTACGACGACGCCGAATTCCTGCTCGAGAGCGTGCTGGAGATGAAGCCCGACTTCGACCATGCCCGCGCCGACTACGTCAGGGTGCTGCAGAAACGCCAGAAGTTCGAGCGCGCGCTCGAGGCTGCCGGCGAACTGCGCGAGCGCCTGCCGGACAGCGTGCCGGTGAAGCTGACCTACGCCAACATCTGCTCCGCCGTCGCTCGCAACGACGAAGCGCTGGCGTTGCTGGACGAGCTGCTCGATGAAGTCCCGCACGCCGAGAACATCCACCTGAACCGGGGCCATGTCCTCAAGACCATCGGCGAACACGATCGCGCGGTGGAAGCCTACCGCAGCGCCTGTGCGCAGCGGCCCACGCACGGCGACGCGTGGTGGTCGCTGGCCAACATGAAGACCTACCGCTTCGACGACGACGAGATCGAGACGATGACGTCGTTGCTCGAAGGCGGCCGGATCGTGGCCGGGGACCAATACCACGTGTGTTTCGCGCTGGGCAAGGCGTTCGAGGATCGCGCCGAGTACGAGCGCTCGTTCGGCTACTACGACCGCGGCAATCGGCTGAAGAAGGCCGAGCTGCGCTACAGCGCCGACCGGATGCAGGCCGATTTCGAACGGCAGAAGGCGTTCTTCACGCCCGAGCGTGTCCAGCGGTTCGCCGGGCGAGGCGTGGCCGACGACGATCCCATATTCATCGTCGGACTGCCGCGCGCCGGATCCACGCTGGTCGAGCAGATCCTCGCCTCGCACAGTCGGGTCGACGGGACGCTCGAGCTTCCCAACATCCTGGCGACCGTGCACCGCCTCAACGGGCGGCTGCAGCGCGGCGACGATCCGCGTTACCCCGCGGTGCTCGACGACCTGCCCGCCGAGCGGTTCGCCGAGATGGGCCGGAACTACATCGAGGACACGCGCATCCATCGGCAGGGCGCGCCGTACTTCACCGACAAGATGCCGAACAACTTCCGGCACATCGGGCTGATCCTGTCGATTCTTCCGAACGCGAAGATCATCGACGCCCGCCGTGCGCCGATGGCCTGCTGTTTTTCCGGCTACAAGCAGCTGTTCGCCGAGGGCCAGGAGTTCACCTACAGCCTCGACGACATCGGCCGCTACTATTCCGGCTACGTCGACCTGATGGAGCACTGGAAACGGCTGTACCCGGACTCCATCCTCCAGGTCAACTACGAGGACGTGGTCGGCGACCTCGGGCCACAGGTCCGCCGGATGCTGGACTTCCTGGAACTGCCGTTCGAGGAGGCCTGCGTGGAGTTCCACCGCAACCGCCGGTCGGTGCGAACCGCCAGCTCGGAACAGGTCCGCAAGCCGATCTACCGCAGCGGCGTCGAGCAGTGGCGCAATTTCGAACCCTGGCTGGGCGACCTCGAGGGGGCCATCGGCCCCGACGTTCTTTCGAACTGGAATCGAACCTGATGGAATCGAAACGCGAAATCGTCGAGAACTGGCTGCCGCGATACACCGGCACTCCGCTGGAGGAGTTCGGTCGGTACATCCTGCTGACGAACTTCGACAACTACGTCGAAAAGTTCGCCGATCGAATGGGCGTCGAAGTGCGCGGCCGCGACAAGGCCATGCGCAACGCCACGTCGGAGAACATCACGATCATCAACTTCGGCATGGGCAGCGCCAACGCCGCGACGATCATGGACCTGCTCAGCGCCGTATCCCCGAAGGCGTGCCTGTTCCTGGGCAAATGCGGCGGGCTGAAGAAGAAGAACAACCTCGGCGACATGATCCTCCCCATCGCCGCGATCCGCGGCGAAGGCACGTCCAACGACTACTTCCCGCCGGAAGTTCCGTCGCTGCCGGCCTTCACGCTGCAGCGGGCGGTCTCGTCGACGGTGCGCGACCACGACGTCGATTACTGGACCGGCACCGTCTACACGACCAATCGCCGGGTCTGGGAACACGATGCGGCATTCAAGGACTATCTCCGACGCGTGCGCTGCATGGCCATCGACATGGAAACGGCGACGATCTTCAGCACCGGCTTCGCCAACAAGATCCCGTCCGGCGCGCTGCTGCTGGTCACCGACCAGCCCATGGTGCCCGAGGGCGTCAAGACCGATGCCTCCGACCGCGTCGTCACCGGCAGCTTCGTCGATTCCCAGATCGCCATCGGCATCGACGCGCTGCGCGAGATCCGCGACGAGGGAAGGTCGGTGAAGCACCTGAGGTTCGAGGAATAGGTTGGTTCGTTGGTTCGTTGGTTCGTTGGTTGGTTAGTCGGTTGGTGAAGGTGGCTCGTAGTCGGAGGTCGGAGGTCGGAAGTCGGTAGTCGGTAGTCGGAAGTCGGTAGTCCGGAAACCGGAAACCGGAAATAACCAGCCCTTCGTCCCTGCATGAAAAAGCCCGGCACGAGGGCCGGGCTTTTCCGCGTTCCCGCGAGCGGTCGTCGTTACTGGACTTCGAGCGTGTATTCGGCGCTGACCCAGCCTTCGCGGCCCTGGTCGTCGCGGACGTGGATCCATTCGCCGGCGCGGGTGAGGACGTCGACGACGGTGCCGGAAGACAGGGAGAATTCCGCCGGGTTGTCGGTGCTGGGGCCGCCGCGGACGTTCAGCGAGCTGGCGGTGATGACGACCTGCTCGACCGGCGATCCGGAAGATGCGGCTGCGCCGCCCGAGGCCCCCATGGGGTTGCCCATGGCGTCGTAGCGCATCATTTCCTGCGGCGTGACCGAGATGACGTAGTCGACGGCCTTCTCGATGACCGCGCGCAGCGCCTCCTCGCGGGGGGTGTTCTTCCACCCCGACAGCGAGCCGCCCATGTTGTACGAGCCGGTCCAGCCCGACAGCGCGCCGCCGAGGTTGAAGTCGCTGGCCTCGCCCTCGACGCTGGTCGCGGCGAGTATCCGGCTGGTCCGGGCATCGACGACCCGCAGGTCGATGGCCATGTGCGCCTTGCGCGTGCCGCCGGTCAGCGCGCCCAGTGCGCGGCCGACGTTGCCGCCGCCGATGCTGCCGGACATGCCGCCGGCGTTGCCGGAAAACTCGGTGACGGCGGCGACGACGAGCAGCTCCGCGCCCTCGATCTCGCCGATCTGCGCGGCGGTCTCCTCGCGGACGCGGCCGCTGGCGCCGAGATCCTGCTCGCTCATGACGTCGTCCAGCGCCATGCGCTCCAGGACGATGTAGCGCCCGGAGTTGACCAGCGCCGTGGTCAGCATGTCGGCCATGCCGTCGCCGATCGACGGGCTGTACCAGTTCATCGAATCGGCGGTCTTGTTCTCGAATCGCGCGACCGCGATGCGCGCCTTCGGCCCGTTGTAGGCCTCGGCCTGCGCGTCGGCCATGCTCTGGCCGGAGCTGTCGCGAACGTTGGTGGTCGTGCCCGCCGGGCATCCGGCGAGCAGGGCCGCGGCGCCAAGGGCGACGGCGGCGTTGCGGATGACTGAGATCATGCGAACCTCCGTTGCTGAACGAGGGTTTACTGGACGTCCAGGGTATTCCCCGTCGGTACCCACCCGGTGCGGCCCTGGTCGTCGACGACCTGGATCCACTCACCGGCGCGGATGCTGGCGTTGACGATGGTGCCGGAGCCCAGGTCGAAGACGACGTCGCTGCTTTCGTCCGGACCCTGGTGTGCCTGCGTGGCGACGGTCACGACGACCTGGTCGCCTTCGGCGGCGGCACCGCCGGCGCTCCCGCCTCCGCCTCCGCCGCTCGAGGCCTGCATCGGCCGGCCGGCGGCGTCGTAGCGCAACATCGACTGCGGCGTGACCGAAACGACGTAGTCCACCGCCGCGCCGATGACCTGGCGCAGCGCCTTTTCGCGCGGCGTGTTCTTCCAGCCCGACAGCGAGCCGCCCAGGCCCACCGAGCCGGTGTAGCCGGCCAGCGCGCCGCCGAGATTGAAGTCCTTGGCCTCGCCCTCGACGCTGGTCGCGGCGAGGATGCGGCTGGTCGTCGCGTCGACGACGCGCAGGTCGATTGCCATGTGCGCCTTGCGCGACCCGCCGGACAGCGCGCCGAAGACCTTGCCGATCTTGCCTCCGCCGATGCTTCCGCTCGTGCCGCCCGCATCGCCGGAAAACTCGGTGACCGCGGCGACCACCATCAGTTCGGCGCCCTCGATCTCGCCGATGGCGGCGGCGGTGTCCTCGCGCACGCGGCCGCTGGCGCCGAGGTCCTGTTCGTCCAGCACCGTGTCCAGGCTCTCGCGCTCGAGCACGATGTAGCGACCGGTATTGACCAGCGCCGTGGTCAGCATGTCGGCCATGCCGTCGCCGATCGACGGGCTGTACCAGTTCTGCGAATCGGCGGTCTTGTTGTCGAAGCGCGCGACCGCGATGCGGGCCTTCGGACCGTTGTAGGCGTCGGCCTGGGCCGCGGCCATGCTGCGGTTCGAGCTTTCGCGTACGCGGACCTCGGTGCCGGCCTGGGCGATGGCGTCGACCGTGAGCGTGAGTGCGGCGGCCGAGACGAGAAGAGTGGAAATCCAGTGTTTCATGCGTGTTCCCCGGGAATCGAATGCGTTCAGGTGAATGATCCGGGCCAGTGTATAGCCCCGATCACCTCTGTTCAATCGGTACGCAGTCCGGCCCGGGAATGCGCCACCCGGGGCCGACTCAGATGCTCTTGAGATCGCCCGCCGGCGCCGATTCGGACGCAATCGAGCGCCGGCCGATGCCCTCGTGGACGAAGCCCATGTCCGCGAGGTCGCGCGGGTCGTAGATGTTGCGCCCGTCGAACACGATGGGCTGCCGCAGAGCGGACTTGATGCGTTCGAAGTCCGGGCTCCAGAAGGCCTTCCACTCGGTGATCACGACCAGCGCGTCGGCGCCCTCGACGGCCTCGTAGGGATCGTCGACGAGCTGCAGGTCGGCGCGATCGCCGTAGATGCGATGCGTCTCGGCCATGGCCTTGGGGTCGTAGGCGCGAACCTTCGCCCCGGCGTCCCACAGCGCTTCCATCAGCACGCGCGACGGCGCCTCGCGCATGTCGTCGGTCTCGGGTTTGAACGCCAGTCCCCACAGCGCGATCGTACGGCCCGTGAGATCGTTGCCGAAATGGAGGCTGATCTTCTCGAACAGCCGGTGCTTCTGGGTCTGGTTGACGTTTTCGACGGCCTGCAGGATCCGGGCCTGGTGGCCGTTGTCCGCGGCGGTGCGCGCCAGGGCGCGGATGTCCTTGGGAAAGCACGAACCGCCGTATCCGACGCCGGGGTAGATGAAGTGGTAGCCGATGCGCGGGTCGGAGCCCATGCCCATGCGCACGCGCTCGATATCGGCGCCCACGCGCTCGGCGATGTTGGCCAGCTCGTTCATGAACGAGATCTTCGTGGCCAGCATCGCGTTGGCGGCGTACTTCGTGAGCTCGGCGGACGTGATGTCCATCGAGAAGATCTTTTCGCGGTTGCGATTGAACGGCGCATAGAGGTGGCGGAGCCGGGACTCCGATTCGTCGTCCTCGACGCCGATGACGATGCGGTCGGGCGCCATGAAGTCCTTGACCGCCGCGCCTTCCTTGAGGAACTCCGGATTGGAGGCGACGCGCGGGCGGAAGCTGGCCGGAGACGTCTCGGAAATGGCGGCACGTACCTTCTCGGCGGTGCCGACCGGGACGGTGGACTTGGTGACGACCAGCTGGCGCTCGTTCAGCTCGCGGCCGATGGTGCGCGCCACCGAAAGCACGGCGCGCAGGTCGGCCGAGCCGTCGTGGTCGGACGGGGTGCCGACGGCGATGAACAGTATCTCCCCGTGCCGCGTCGCCTCGGCGGCGTCGGTGGAGAACGTCAGCCGGCCGGCGTCGTGGTTGCGCTGCACCAGCGATTCCAGCCCGGGTTCGAAGATCGGGATCTCGCCGCGGTTCAGCGCCTCGACCTTGTCCGGATCGATGTCCATGCACACGACATGATTCCCGACCTCGGCCAGGCAGGCCCCGGTCACCAGTCCCACGTACCCCGTTCCGAATATGCTGATGCGCATGGTGAGATGTCCTCTGTTTCAGGTGGCGTCTCTGCAGATCGAAGCCACCGTTGGGTTCTGGGTTTTCGTTGGAGAAGTGAATAGTGAATAGAAAATAGTGAATAGAAAATTCCAGAAATCCTGCGTCGGACCCGCTTTTGACGTTTCTATTTACGATTCACTATTTACTATTTACGAAAACCCCGTTACCGCAGGATGTCGAACGGCGGCTCCGATCCCCGACCGGAGCCACCTTCAAAACATCATTCCGCTCTCTGTAAATCCTCGATCATCGCCTTCAGGAACCGCGCCGCTTCGCCGCCGGTGCAGACGCGGTGGTCGAACGTCAGCGACAGCGGCAGCATGCGGTGGGTTTCCAGGCCGCCCAGGACCGGCACGACCTCGTGCCGGAGCACGCCGGCGGCGACGATGGCCACGCACGGCGGGTTGATGATCGGCGTTGCGTAGCGACCGGCGAACACGCCGAAGTTCGACAGCATGATCGTGTAGTCCTTGAGATCCTCCGGCGGGATCGAGCGGCTCTTGACGTTGTCGCGCAGCCGGTTGATCTCGTCGCGCATCTGCCCGCGATCGGACGAGTGCACGTCGCGCAGCCGGGCCACGAACAGGCCGTCGGCGGTGTCCACGGCCATGCCGACGTGCATGCCCTTGTGGACCATGCGCATGTTCTGCTCGTCGTCGTACCACGCGTTCAGCCCGGGCTCGGCCTGCGCGCCGGCCCAGAGCGAGCGCAGCAGCCGGACCGTGATGTCCTCGCCGTGGCCCCACCTGTGGATGTCGGCGTCGTCCATGATGGTCGTCGGCACGACGCGCTTGTGCGACTCGCTCATCGAGCGGGCCATCGTTCGGCGGGTGCCGCGGATGGGTTCCCAGTCGCCGGACGGTGGCTCGCGTTCCGGCGCCGAGCGCTCTTCGCGCTTCGGTTCGCGCTGGTCGGCCCGGCTTTCGCGCGACGAGCGCTCCGGTGCCGGGGCCGGCCGGGACGGCCGCTCATCGGCCTCCGACGGACGGCGCGTCGGGCCTTCCTCGGCGGCCTTGCGGACATCGGACGACGTCACGACGCCTTCGGGGCCGGTGGGCTCCACGTCGCCGAGATCGACCTTGAGCTTGCGCGCCAGCGCGCGCACGGCCGGCGTGACCTTGACGCCGCCGACCGTCGAGTGGGTCTGCTGCAGCACTTCGTCCGACGTCGTGACGTTGCCGACCACGGTGCCGGTGTCGGCGCGTTCCTCGCCGGCCTGGCCGGCATCGTCCGGCGCCGGTTCGGGTTGGGTCGCGGCGTGATCGGCGGCTTTCTCCTCGGCTTCTTCCTCGCCTCCGTCGGTGCCGGCTTCGTCGGCCTTGCCGCCTTCCTCGGCAGGCTCGGAACCGCCGTCGACGTCGAAGTCGGCCAGCGGCGCACCGGTCTTGATCACGTCGCCGGGGCCGCCGTGGAACTTGACGATCCTGCCGGCGAACGGGGAGGGGACCTCGACGACGGCCTTGGCCGTTTCCATCGACACGATCGGGTCGTCGACGTCGACCTCGTCGCCTTCGTCGACCAGCCACTCGACGATCTCGGCATCGGGCAGGCCTTCACCGAGATCGGGCAGATTGAACGTCTTCATTCGAACTCCAGGGTTTCGTTGGCCGCGTGCACGATGCGCTCGGCGCTCGGCATGTAGTTCATTTCGCTGCGGTACAGCGGCATCACGGTGTCATAGCCGGTCACGCGCTTGATCGGGGCCTTGAGGAACCAGATGCCCTTGTCGGCCAGCCCGGCGGCGATCTCGGCGCCCACGCCGCAGTGCTTCGGCGCCTCGTGGACGATGACGCAGCGACCGGTCTTCTCGACCGACTCGATGATGGTGTCCATGTCGATGGGCGCGACGGTGGCCACGTCGATCACCTCGGCGCTGACGCCGTTCTCCTCGAGTTCCAGCGCGGCTTCCATCGTTTCCTTGACCATCGCGCCCCAGGTCACCAGCGTGACGTCGGTGCCGTCGCGCAGCACGTAGCAGACGTCCAGCGGCAGCTCCTCGCCGTTGTCCTCGACTTCCTCGCGCTGCCAGCGGTAGATGCGCTTGGGCTCCAGGAACACGACCGGGTCGGGGTCGCGAATCGCGGCCAGCAGCAGCCCGTAGGCGCGGCTGGGCGACGAAGGGATCACGGTGCGAACGCCCGGGAAGTGCGCCCAGGTCGCCTCGTTGCCGTCGGAATGATGCTCGGGGGCATGGATGCCGCCGCCCCAGGGCGCGCGGAACACCACCGGGCAGCTCATGCGGCCGCGGGTACGGTGCCTGAGCCGCGCGGCGTGGTTGACCACGTGGTCGACCATCGGATACATGAAGCCCTCGAACTGGGCCTCGGCCACCGGTTTCATGCCCTGCGAAGCCATGCCGACGCACATGCCGGCGATCATGACCTCGGCCAGCGGCGTGTCCAGCACGCGGTCGTCGCCGAACTTCTGCTGCAGCCCTGCGGTGGCGCGGAACACCCCGCCGTTGACGCCGACGTCCTCGCCGAACACGACGACGGTCGGGTCGGCTTCCATCTCGTGGGCCATCGCCATCGTGACCGCTTCTACCAGCGTGATCTCGGCCATCAGTGGCTCCCTCCCTTGTGCGGGAACCGGCGCGCGATCTCGCGCTGCTCCTCGAGGTGGTGGGGCAGATTCTTGAACATGTAGTCGAACATCGCGTCGATGGGCTGGGGATCGTTCTCGACGGTCTCGGTGTACTCCTCCACCGCGGCCTGCACGCGCTCCTTGCAGTCGGCAAGCAGCTCCTCTTCCTTGACCTGGTCCCAGTGGCCCTGGTCGGTCAGGTAGTTGCGCAATCGGACCAGCGGCTCCTTCTTCCAGGCCGTGTCGACCTCGTCCTGCTCGCGGTAGCGGCGGGCGTCGTCGGCGGTGGTGTGATCGGACAGCCGGTAGGTCAGCATCTCGATGACCGATGCGCCGCGGCCTTCGCGCGCCGCGGCGATCGCCTTGTCCATGGCCCACCGCGACGCGACCAGGTCGTTGCCGTCGACCTGGATGGACGGCAGGCCTCCGGCGATGCCCTTCTGGGCCAGCGTGCGCGCGGTGTTCTGCTTGCTGCGCGGCACCGAGATGGCCCACTGGTTGTTGACGACGACCAGAACCAGCGGAAGCTTCCAGGCGCTGGCGGCGTTGATGGCCTCGAGGAAGTCGCCCTTGGACGAACCGCCGTCGCCGACCACCGTCACGGCCACGCGCGGCTGCCCGTGGAGCTTGTAGGCCAGCGCCGCGCCCGCGGCGTGCAGGCACTGGGTCGCGATCGGCACGCACCACGGGAAATCGTGCTTCGGGCCGGAGAAGTCGTTGCCGCGCTCGTCGCCGCCCCAGTACTTGAGCACGTCCGACATCTTGACGCCGCGGAAGAACTGCGCGGCGTACTCGCGGTACATCGGTGCGAAGCAGTCCTCCTCGCGCATCGCCGAGCCGATCGCGACGTGCGCGGCTTCGTGGCCCAGGCACGAGGCATACGTGCCGAGCTTGCCGGTGCGCTGCAGCGCCACGGACTTCTTGTCGAACACGCGGGTCAGCGTCATGAGCCGGTAGAGGCTCTCGAGCTGTTTCATGTCGCGCGCCAGCGCGGGAATCTGCGTGCCGTCGAGCAGGCTTCCGTCCTCGTCGAGGAACTGGAAATAGTCGACTTTGAACGAGGCAATCGTTGCCGCCATGGGAAACCTCAGGTTGATCAGGATTGTCTTGTAGTTATCCGGCTGTGCCGGTTCCGGCGGCGCCCCTCTCCGTCGCCGACGATGCCGCCGCAGGCGGCCGGCGGGTCATTATAACCGCGCGTGAATCCGGCGTTACACTGCAGCCCGACCCGAAGCGCACGCCGTCATGACCGAATCCCCGAACCGTCGCGAGCTCGAATCGGGCATCCGCACCGACCTCGAGGGCCGGCTGGACTACCAGGGCTACCTGGGACTGGACCGGGTGCTCAACGCGCAGGAACCGCTCAGCGATCCGCCGCACCACGACGAGATGCTGTTCATCGTCCAGCACCAGACCGCCGAGTTGTGGTTCAAGCTCATCATCCACGAGCTGGAGGCCGCCATCGCCAACCTGGCCGCCGACGATCCCGATCCGTGCATGAAGATCCTGGCGCGGGTCAAGATGATCCAGCAGCAGCTGTTCAACCAATGGGCAGTGCTGGAGACCCTGACGCCCAGCGAATACATGCAGTTCCGCGACGTGCTGGGCTCGGCTTCGGGATTCCAGTCGTTCCAGTACCGGTGCGTGGAGTTCCTGCTCGGCAACAAGAACCGCGACATGATCCGGCTGTTCCGGCACCAGCCGGACGTCGCCGAAAAGCTCGAACGGGTGCTCGAGTCGCCGTCGATCTACGATGAATTCCTGCGCTATCTTGCCCGCCGCGGTCTGGCCGTTCCGACCGAGTGCACCGAGCGCGATCTCTCCGAGCCGCACGCGTTCTCTTCCGACCTGGTCGACGTGCTGGTCGGGATCTACCGCAACACCTCTCGGTGGTGGACCGAGTACGCGCTGTGCGAGCGGCTGGTCGACGTCGAGGAGTCGTTCCAGCTCTGGCGCTACCGGCACCTGAAGTCGGTGGAGCGCATCATCGGCCACAAGACCGGCACCGGCGGATCCAGCGGCGTGGGCTTCCTCGAGAAGGCGCTTTCGCTGCGTTTCTTTCCTGAATTGATGGAAGTCCGAACGCGACTGTAGCCTCGGTAGAGAAGCGGAGCGCGACCGGCGCGGCAGCGGATGCGGGCCGAGCGCCGGCTGTGCAATAATGCTCCGAGAGGGTGTATCAACACCCCCGGAATTCCAACAATATGGGGTAGAACCAATGAAACGTGAGTTGTCCGTAACCGGCCGGCTGTTCGCGGCTTTCCTGCTCGTTTTCTCGTCCGTCGTCTCGGCCCAGGTCATTCAGGTTCCGGGTCTGGGCGAAGACGTGACCGTCTACACCGATGCCGACGGCATACCGACCATCGCCGGCGAAACCGAGGCCGACGTCACGTTCGTGCAGGGATACCTGCACGCCAACGACCGCTTCTTCCAGATGGACTTCCTGCGCCGCGTCGCATCCGGCACGCTCGGCGAGTTGCTGGGGCAGGGGGCGTTGTCCAACGACGTCCAGCTGCGCACGCTCGGCCTGCGCCGCGCCGCGTTCCGGACCTGGGTCGGCCTGACGCCCGAGGAGAAGGGCTGGGTCAAGGCCTATGCCGAAGGGGTCAACGCATGGCTGCGCAACAACCAGCTGCCGGCCGAGTACGGCGCGCTGGAACTCACCGCGGCCGAGCCGTGGACGCCGGTGGATTCGCTGGCCATCGGCAAGCTGCTGGCCTTCCAGCTGTCGTTCGACTCCAGCGACGTCGACAACACCATCGACCTGCTCACCTACCAGGGTACCGGCGAGGTCGCCGGCTTCGACGGCACGGCGCTGTTCTTCGAGGACCTGTTCCGCGTCGAGCCGGCCTCCGAGCGCGTGTCGATTCCCGGCTTCTTCGCCGACGCCGGCATCATCGAAGTGCCCGGGTCGCAGCAGCAGGGCGTCCAGTCCGCGTCCGGCGGAAAGGCCGCCGGCGCTGCCGATTTCCGTGCGCCGGACCTCGACCCCGAAGTCGTCGAGAGCCTGCGCAGGCACGTCGAAGCGCTGCGCGAGATTCCACTGATCGGCGAGTCGATCACCGGCGACATCGGCAAGGCCGGCTCCAACTGGTTCATCATCTCCGGCGAGCACACGGCCAGCGGCTATCCCATCCTCGCCAACGACCCGCACCTGGGCCTGGACATGCCGTCGACGTTCACGAAGGAAAACCTCGTGATCCGGTCCGAGGGCGTTGCCGTCAGCGGGGTCTCGTTCGCGGGCACGCCGCTGGTGATCCAGGGCTGCAACATGCGCATCTGCTGGGGCTCGACGGTCAACCCCACCGACGTCACCGACTATTTCCAGGAACAGTTCCGGACCAACAATTTCGGCCTGCCCACGCACACGGTCTTCGACGGCGAGCCGGAGCGATTGAAGCTGGTCTTCCAGTCGTACTTCGTCAACGCCATCGGCGACGGGGAGCCCGACAACGTACAGCGCGCCAAGGTCGGCTACGACGCCGGTGCGATCACGTTCATCGTTCCGCGTCGCAACAACGGCCCGATCGTTCAGAACAACGGCGACGGCACCGGCGTGTCGGTGCAGTACACCGGCTGGGGCCCGACGTTCGAGCTCTCGACGTTCCGCGCCTGGGCGCGTGCGAAGAATCTCGACGATTTCAGGGCCGGGCTGCCGAACTTCACCATCGGGGGCCAGAACTTCGGCTACGCCGACGTCGACGGCAACATCGCCTACTTCGCAACCGGCAATCCGCCGCTGCGCGAGGACCTGCAGAACAACACCGTCGACGGCGTCCCGCCGTTCCTGATCCGCAACGGCACCGGTGAACAGAACCACGAATGGCTCCGGCTGGACGGTGGCGAGCCCGTCACTCGCGGAGTGCCTTACCGGCTGCTTCCGTTCGACGAGATGCCGCACGTCGTCAACCCCGACTCCGGCTACATCGCCAACGCCAACAACGATCCGGTCGGCGTGACGGTGGATAACAACGCGCTGAACCAGCTGCGCCCAGGCGGCAACGGCATCTATTACCTGGCGGCCGGTTACAGCTCGCTACGCCAGGGCCAGATCGATCGCCAGATCCAGGAGCTGATCGCGCGCGACGCACCGATCACGCCGACCGACATCAAGATCCTGCAGGCCAACAACCAGCTGCTGGACGCCGAGTTCATCGTCCCGCACCTGCTCGTGGCGTTCGAGAACGCAGCGACTGCCGATGCGTGGCCGGGCCTGCAGCAGTTCGCCGCCGATCCGGGCGTGCAGGAAGCGATCGGCCGGCTGGCCGACTGGGACTTCTCGACGCCCACCGGCATCCAGGAAGGCTTCGATCCGGGCGACAACCCGCTGTCGCTGCCCGAGCCCGGCGAGCAGGAGATCGCCAACAGCGTCGCGGCCACGATCTACTCGACGTTCCGCGGCCAGGCGATCGCCAACACCATCGACGCCGTTCTCGATGCGGTCCAGCTCGGCAACAATCGCCCGGGCAGCCGTGAATCGGTGCGCGCGCTGGTGCACCTGCTCGAGACCTTCGACGAGAACAACGGCGTCGGCGCGTCCGGCCTGCCGTTCTTCAACGTCGAAGGCGCACCCAGCCCCGAAGCGGCCCGCGACACGGTTCTGCTCGCGAGCCTGCGCGGAGCGCTGGACCTGCTGGCCAGCGACGAGTTCGCCGCTGCGTTCGGCAACTCCACCGACCAGAACGACTACCGCTGGGGCCGGCTGCACCGCATCGTGTTCCGGCATCCGCTGAACGCCAAGCCGTTCAACGTCCCGCGCGGCTTCGGCCTCAACGATCTGAGCGAAGAACTGCCGGGCGTGGCGCGTCCGGGCGGCTTCGAGGTCGTCGATGCGTCCGGTCACAGCGTGCGCGCCGACGGGGTCAACGAGTTCATGTTCGGCTCCGGCCCGGCGCGGCGCGTCGTCGCGCACATGATGCCGTCCGGCCCCGAGGCCGACGAGATCATCCCCGGGGGCCGCAGCGGCGTCGTCACCAGTCCGCTGTACGTCAACCAGCTGTTCTTCTGGCTGGTCAACGGCTATCTGCCGCTGGACATCGGCGAGTCGGAGGCTTCGTCGAGCGCGGTTCAGGTCACGACGTTCACGTCGCCCTGAATACCGCCGTTCGAGCACGGTTGAAAATGCCCGCCCCCGTGCGGGCATTTTCTTTTCTACGCACGATCCCGCAACACCAGGAGGACCCATGACCAAGGCACCGCTGATCGATCACCCCCGCATGAAGATGCCCGCCCTGGGGTTCGGCACGTTCCAGCTCGACGGCGAAACCGTGCTGCGCATGATCCCGGAGGTGCTGGACATGGGCTACCGGCACGTCGACACCGCCCAGGCCTACGACAACGAGGCCGATGTCGGAAAGGCGCTGGATGAAGCCGACGTCGCGCGCGAAGAGGTGTTCGTCACGACCAAGGTCTGGGTCGACCGCTTCGAGCCCGACGACCTGCGCGCCTCGGTCTCGGAAAGTCTCGACCGGCTCAGGAGCGACTACGTCGATCTCCTGCTGCTGCACTGGCCGATCTTCGGCGACGCCGGCATGGGCCCGACGCTGGAAGCGCTGATGCGAGAGCGCGAGGATGGCCGCGCGAAGCACATCGGGGTATCGAACTTCACGATCGACCACCTCGAGCAGGCCGTCGGCATCGCCGGCGACGGCGTGCTGGCCACCAACCAGGTCGAGTACCACGTCTATCTCGGGCAGGACCGTCTGCACGAGGCGATGCGCCGCCTCGGCCTGGCGCTGACGGCCTACATGCCGCTGGCCAAGGGCGAGGTCGCCGACGACCCGGTGCTGCGGGAGGTCGCCGAAGCCCACGACAAGACCGCGGCCCAGGTCGCGCTCAACTGGCTGATCCGCCAGCAGGGCGTCGCCGCGATTCCGGCCACGTCGAACCCCGACCACGCTCGGGCCAACCTCGACGTATTCGACTTCGCACTGGCCGGCGACGAGCTCGAGCGGATCGACGGGCTGACCAAGGACCACCGGCTGTGCACGCCCGGGGAGCTCTCGCCCGACTGGGACGACTGAGCGGGGCGGTCTTTTCCTCCCGTGGGAGCGGCGACTTCGCCGCGACGGGTCGGGCCAATGGCCGTCGGGGACCTAGCCCCGACCTACCGCTGTTCGGCATTGTTCGGGTCGGGTGGCATTGGTCCGTCGGCGCGAATTCGCCCTCCCACAGGAATGAAGATCGACCCGACAATCTTCTGTGGGAGCGGCGACTTCGCCGCGACGGGTCGGGCCAATGGCCGTCGGGGACGTAGCCCCGACCTACCGCTGTTCGGCATTGTTCGGGTCGGGTGGCATTGGTCCGTCGGCGCGACTTCGCGCCTCCCACCGGAATGAAGATCGACCCGACAATCTTCTGTGGGAGCGGCGATTTCGCCGCGACGGCAGACGAGTCGCACCGCCGTTTCCGGGTTTCGCGGGGCGGTCGACGGCGGCTCGCCGGAAACGCGCCTGATCTGGCGCACCGCCACCCAAACCCGCTATAATGATGGGCTACCCCGGCGGCCTGGTCGCGGGCCGGCGGATTTCTTGCAACCTGAATATCGGAATTTCAACATGGCCAAGACCTATGAAGTGCCGGCCGAGATTCGCGAGGACGTGGGGAAAGGTGCGAGCCGCCGCCTGCGCCGCGAAGACAAGGTGCCGGCCGTGGTATACGGCGGAACGCGCAAGCCCGTCCCGCTGACCCTCGAGCACGACTACATCCTGCACGCCGCCGACGACGAGGCGTTTCACGCCTCCGTCCTCAACCTCAAGGTCGGCGACGGCCGGACGCAGAAGGTGATCCTTCGTGATCTGCAGCGCCACGCGTTCAAGCCGCGCATCGAGCACGTCGACTTCCAGCGCGTGCGCGAGGACACCGAGCTGCGTCTCGAAGTGCCGCTGCACTTCGTCAACGAAGAAGAGAGCCCGGCCGGAAGAAAGGGCGGCGTGGTCATCTCGTACAACTACACCGAACTGGAGATCGCGGCCAAGGCGAAGGACCTCCCCGAGTACCTCGCGGTGGACCTGATCAATCTCGAACCCGGCGGTCGCATCATGATGAGCGAGATTCCGCTGCCCGAGGGCGTGCTTCTGCCGGCGCTGGAATACGGCGACGAGGATGCCGATGCCGCGGTCGTCAGCGCGATCTACATCCGCGAAGGCCAGGGCACGGGCGAACTCGCCGCCGAGGCCGATGCGCTGATCGCGGAGGCCGAAGCCGAATCCGAGGTCGTCGACGAGGAAGAAGCCGAAGCCATCGAGGAGGCGGCCGAAGAAGCCGACGAAGAAGGCGAAGGTGAGGGCGAGGGCGGAACCTCCGGCGAAACGTCGGGCTCCAAGGAAAACCCGCCCGACAAGAAGGTCGAAGAATAGGCCTCCGCAATGCCCGGCCCCTGGCTGATTGCCGGGCTCGGCAATCCGGGCCCGAAGTACGACCGAACCCGGCACAACGCCGGGTTCTGGTTTATTGAGCGCCTGGCAGAGCGCCATCACGTCTCGCTCAAGCCCGAGAAGAAGCTGCACGGCCGTGCCGTGAAGGCGAAGCTGGACGGCGTGGACGCCGTGCTGCTCGCGCCCGAGACGTTCATGAATGATTCCGGCCAGGCGCTGCGCGCGGCGGTGGACTTCTACCGCATCGATCCCGGCCGCGTGCTGGCCGCCTATGACGATCTCGATCTGCAGCCGGGCATCGCGCGGCTGAAGAAGGGCGGCGGCCACGGCGGCCACAACGGACTGCGCAGCGCGTTCAGCCACCTCGGCACGCAGGAGTTCTGGCGGCTCAGGATCGGCATCGGCCATCCCGGGACCGCCGAGCAGGTCACGCCGTGGGTGCTGGGTCGGGCGCGTCCGGACGAAGAGCGGGCCATCGTCGAGGCGATCGAGCGCGCGCTGGACGTGATGCCCGAGTTCCTCGCTGGCCGCGACGGCGAGGCCATGAAAGTGTTGCACGCGCGCGAAACCGCGCGCTGAACCAGCGAAGCAGGAGTACCAGGCAATGGGATTCAAGTGCGGCATCGTCGGGTTGCCCAACGTCGGCAAGTCGACGCTGTTCAACTGCCTGACCAAGGCCGGCATCCAGGCCGAGAACTATCCGTTCTGCACCATCGACCCGAACGTCGGCATCGTTCCGGTGCCCGATCCGCGCCTCGACGAGCTGGCCGCGATCGTCAAGCCCGAGAAGGTGGTGCCTACGACGATGCAGTTCGTCGATATCGCCGGGCTGGTCGCCGGCGCGTCCAAGGGCGAGGGGCTGGGCAACAAGTTCCTGGGCCACGTGCGCGAGACCGACGCCATCGCCCATATCGTGCGCTGTTTCGAGGACGACGACGTCACCCACGTCGCCGGCCGGGTCGACCCGATTTCGGACATCGAAACCATCGAGACCGAACTCACGCTGGCCGACCTGGAGCGTGCCGAGAACGCACTCGCGCGCGTCGCCAAGCAGACCAAGTCCGGCGACAAGGACGCGAAAGCGCTTGCCTCGCTGCTGGAGCGCGTCGTCGCGCACCTGGGCGAGGGCCGGCCGCTGAGAAGCCTCGAACTCGACGCCGACGCGCGAAGGATGCTGCGCGAGTGGCATTTCATCACCGCCAAGCCCGTGCTGTACGTGGCCAACGTCGACGACACCGACCACGACGAGAACCCGCTGGTCGCGCAGGTCGAGCGCTACGCGGAAGCCGAAGGGGCGGGGGTCGTCGTGGTCTCGGCCGCGATGGAAGCCGAGCTCTCCCAGCTCGACCCGGCCGAGCAGGCCGAGTTCCTCGCCGACCTCGGCGAGACCGAGCCCGGCCTCAACCGGCTGATCCGCGCCGGCTACGAACTGCTGGACCTGCTGACGTTCTTCACCGCCGGGCCGAAGGAGGCCCGCGCCTGGACCGTCAAGCGCGGCGCCACCGCGCCGCAGGCCGCCGGACGCATCCACACCGACTTCGAGAAGGGCTTCATCCGCGCCGAGGTCACCGCCTACGACGACTACGTCGCCTGCGGCGGCGAGGCCGGCGCCAAGGCGGCCGGCAAGCTGCGGTTGGAGGGGAAGGAGTACGTCGTCAAGGAAGGGGACGTAATGCATTTCCGGTTCAACGTCTGACGTTATCGTCCCGTAGGAGCGGCCTCCCGGCCGCGAATCGAAGAGCGGTTTCGCCACGCCCGCCGCGCGACTTGCCCGCGTCGTTCCCATCCTCCTCCCGTAGGAGCGGCCTCCGGGCCGCGATGGGAAGACCCGTCATTTCCTCGAAACCCGTTTCGCCACGCCCGCTGCGCGACTTGCCCGGGTCGTTCCCATTCTCCTCCCGTAGGAGCGGCCTCCGGGCCGCGACGGGAAGACCCGTCATTTCCTCAAAACCCGTTTCGCCACGCCCGCTGCGCGGGCTTTCTGGCGACCCACTTTTATCAACAGCGATAAACAGAGGGCACGACCCGGCCCGGATCGGGAGCGCGTTTCGGTCGGACCCGCCGTTTATCGTGCGTGCCGCGCCGAGCGACAGTGGCCGTCGCCACGGCCGAGGCGCGTCGCGTGCGAGATGCGGCGAGTCCGGCGAAACCGG
>JBPRGD010000104.1:0-1403 GCA_051428125.1 Candidatus Wenzhouxiangella sp. M2_3B_020 | reverse complement strand
CTTCCCGGCGTTCGAATCACCGCTTGACGAATTTCAGCGTCATCCTGTCGCTTTCGCCGATCGCTTCGTACTTCCCGGGATCGTCGCCTTCCTCGACGCGCAGCGTGGGCGGCAGGTTCCAGACGCCGTTGGGATGATCGGCCGTATCGGCGGGATTGGCGTTGATGTCCGAGGACTCGACGAGGCGGAACCCGTTCGACTCGGCCTGTGCGACGACCCAGCTCTGCTTGACGTAGCCGGCCGTGTCTTCCTCGGCATCCTCGGGCAGACGGTGCTGGACCACGCCCAGAACGCCGCCGGGCTTCAGCACGTCGTGCGCCGCCTCCAGCACGTTCTCGAAGACGCCGTCGCCCTTCCAGCCGTGGGTGCTCCGGAACGTCAGCACCATGTCGGCCGAGCCCGGCTCGCCCAGACGGGTCGATTCGGGCGGCGTGAACGGCACGATCTCGACGTCGCCGTAGCGCTCTTGTTCCGAGATCCGGTCCTTCCAGGACGTATACATGTCGATATAGAAATCCGGCAGGTCCTCGGCTTCCGGGTCGATGTGAGCTCCGACGTACTGTCCCTCTTCTGCCAGATAAGGGGCGAGGATCTCCGTGTACCAGCCTCCGCCCGGCGCCAGTTCGACGACGGTCATGTCCGGCTCGATGCCGAAGAAGGTCAGCGTCTCGTAAGGATGGCGGTACTCGTCGCGCTCAGCCTGCTGGTCCGGGCGGGCCGGGTCGTCGATGATGTTCCTGAGTCGATCGTCGGCCATCGCAGTCGCGGAAAACAGCGATGCCGTCATCAGCGCGGCCATCATCGGGGCGGACGTGGCGATCGAAAGCGTTCGGTTCATTGCGGATTCTCCAGGTCGATGGTCAGACGGAACAATTCGTGCGCGCTGGCACGATACTTGCGCTCGAAGGGGGTCAGCGGCGCATCGGACTGGAACGATACCACCGGTGGTGTCTCGATGCCGCATACGCCCGACGCGACGCGGAACTCGTCGACGTAGAGGCGCCAGTTGACCCGCACCTCCAGCCGGCGTGAAAGCGCAAGGAACACCGGAAACACCGAGTGGCCGTGCCATCGGCGCCGGACGTGCGCGGATTTCGGCCACGGATTGGGATACAGCAGATAGTGGCGCGCCGGCCGGATGCCGTGTTCGTACAGCAGCCGCCAGATGTCCTCGACCCTCGCTCGCAGCAGCATGGCATTTGCCGGCAACGAACTCGGTGCGCGCGCGAGCCGGGCCGCCGAGCGATCGATGCCGACGACGAGATGATCCGGAAACCGGTCCGCGAGCACGGCCGTGGATGCGCCGGTGCCGCAGCCGGAATCCAGGATCAGCGGGCGATCGCTTCGCGTACGCGCCAGCGTCTCGAAGGCGGGTCGGCTGGCCGGGTGCAGTGGCTGTCGCC
>JBPRGD010000103.1:0-1289 GCA_051428125.1 Candidatus Wenzhouxiangella sp. M2_3B_020 | reverse complement strand
CTACCCTTTTACCGTTACTCCCCACATTCGCGACTCATAATCAACTCCCCATTCGGTAATCGATATATCCCCGTCGGTTCAATAATCGGATCACCCATTTTCCAAGGGCGACGAGTTGAGGACGAAGATTCTCCCCCAGCTTCCCCAGCTCCCCCAGCTCCCCCATCTCCCTCACTAGGAATTGACCGCACCGTCCCGGTCTGATAAGGTGTAACGTAAAGATCTCCAGGGCGAAACGGGATACCCCCCGTACCCGTAATAAAGAAGCTACCCCGTTGGGGTTCATGGCGACGAACGATGCAACTTTCAGCAATTAGTTCGTCGGTGTCGATTCCATTGCCCGATAACTGAATGAAGCTGTTCTCGATAAAGCCAGTGTCGGAGGTGATGGTGATGACGCCTTCGATAGCACCCGTGGCATTAATATCCACGCGATCGTTATTATCTAAGGTACGAGGATCAGTACCTTTGGGCGCTCTTTGGTAGTTTTGACCGAAAAAGGCGGGAGTGGTGAGGGTGATATCGCCGCCTTTTCCATCACGGGCGAATGCTAGGATATCGCTGTCATCTAGGGCGATAATCGAGTCAGCCGTGAGGGTAATATTACCGCCACCTCCTGCACCCGAGGCAACTCGACTGGTGATGTCGCTATCTCCAAACAGGCGGATATCCGCAGCGGTGATGGTAATTGCACCCCCAGCCGACTGTTCGGTAGAGGTGGCAATAGTGCCATTGGTGGCGGTGAGTTGTCCGGTATTAATCGTGATATTTCCAGCTTGGGCTGCACCGGTAGATTGGGCGGATAGCTGGGCTTGATTGAGGGTGAAGGATTCTGTGGCGTTGATGGTGATATTCCCGCCCAAGCCGTCTGGGTTGGCGGAGGCGGTGGAGGCAGAGATAGTTGCACCGTCAGCAATGGTGAGTCGTTGGGTGTCAATCGTCAGGTTTCCCGCCGCACCCTCACCCGTGGTTTCCACGGCAAGTGTTCCAGCACCGCGAATGGTGATGGCTTCCGGTGCGCTTACTTCTAAGTTTCCGCCTCTGCCACTGCCAGAGGTGGAGGCAGAGATGCGGGATTGGGGCGCTAAGGTGAGGTTGAGGGTGGATTGATTCTGATAAGGTTTCAGGGTTAAGGTGCCGGCGGGGGTTTGTCCTTGGGTGTCGGCAAAGACACCGACGATTCCAGCTAAGTTCATGGTGGAGGCGTTTAAGGAGATACTACCACCGCCTTCGGGATTCATCGCGGTATTGGTGGCGGTGGCGGTGATGCGGGCGGTGTCGGAGAGGGT
>JBPRGD010000102.1:0-16295 GCA_051428125.1 Candidatus Wenzhouxiangella sp. M2_3B_020 | reverse complement strand
CGTCGAGTCGCTGATCGGTCGCATCGAAGATGCCTCGTCGATGCTCGCTTCGTTCCGGAGCCTGCCGCACCGGCTGAGCCGGGTCCCGGCAGCCGGCGCAACGCGCTGGATCAACGACTCGATCGCGACCACGCCGCATGCGACGCTGGCGGCATTGCAGGCCGTGGGACCGCATCCGATCCTGATCGTCGGCGGGCAGGAACGGGGCGCGGACTGGGAAGAAGTCGCGGCTCATTGCCGCCGCCGGCCACTGAGCGGACTGGTGGCGCTCCCCGACAACGGCGAGCGGATCGCGCGGCGGCTACTCGACGCGCGGGCGGTCGACCCGCGGCGATTCGAACGCGCCGACGACGTCGAAGCCGCCGTCGACGCGGCGCTGGAGTTGTGCGAGCACGACGGCGGGACGGTGCTGCTGTCCCCCGGCGCGCCGAGTTTTCCGCATTACAGGGATTTCGAGGAGCGCGGAACGCGCTTCGAACAGGCAGTCAGGCGAAGAATGGGAGCGGCCTGAGGGCCACGAAGCGGCCGACTAAAGGGAACGGTCGACGGCGAATCGGGCGAGCAATTCCAGCGCGTCCCGCTCGGCGCCGGCCGGCAAGGCGCTCAGCGATGCGCAGGCCTGCTCGGAATACTCCACCGCCCGCGCGATCGAGTCGTCCAGCGCACCGGTCTCCACGAGGATGTCGCGAACGCGGTCGAGTTCCCGGGTGCCACCGGCCCGAATCGTTTCGATCAGGAAGTCGCGGTCGACAACCGATGCCGACTTCAGCGCGAGGATCAGCGGCAGCGTGACCTTGCCCTCCGAAAGGTCGTCGCCCAGGTTCTTGCCCAGCGATTCGCCCTGGCCGGAATAGTCCAGCCAGTCATCGGTGATCTGGAAGGCCTGGCCGAGCGCGAAGCCGAAGCTCGCCAGGCTTTCCTCCAGCGCCGGCTCGCTCTTCGAAAGCACCGCGCCGAGCCGGGCGGCGGCGGAGAACAGGCAGGCGGTCTTGTCTCCGATGACGCGCAGGTAAGCCGACTCGTCCAGGTCGGTGTCGCCGAGCTGCATTAGCTGCAGGACCTCGCCTGCGGCGATGGTGTTCGTGGTTTCGGCGAGAATCGACATGATCCGGATCGAATCCAGTTCCACCATCAGTTGGAAGCTGCGCGAATAGAGGAAATCGCCGACGAGCACCGATGCCGAATTGCCCCAGACCTGGTGCGCGGCCTGCCGCCCCCGTCGTTTCTGGGATCCGTCCACGACATCGTCGTGCAGCAGCGTGGCGGTGTGGATGAACTCGATGACGGCGGCGAGCTGCACGTGCGCTCCGCCGGCGTATCCGCAGGCGCGCGCCGACAGCAGGTGGACCAACGGCCGGAGTCGCTTGCCGCCTGCGTGGATGATGTATTCGGCGACCTGGTTGACCAGCAGCACGTCCGAGCGGAGCCGCTTCCGGATCAGTGCGTCCATGGCCCGACGATCGGCCGACGTCAGATCGAGGACGTCGGCCAGCGACCCCGGCGATGCCGCTGTGCTGACATGATTCATTCCCCGAATTATACGGCCCGTGGCATCACCGGCGTTGGCACGATCGCCGGGCGGGCGCGGCGCGGCCCTGTGATAGACTTTCGAGCTTCGAATCGACGGTTTGAACAGACTATGGCGCGCGGAATCAACAAGGTCATCCTGATCGGCAATCTGGGGGCCGATCCCGAGGTTCGTTACACGCCGGCCAACACGGCCGTCTGCAATGTCAGCGTGGCGACGACCGAGCAATGGCGGGACAAGCAGAGCGGCGAGCAGCAGGAAAAGACCGAATGGCATCGCGTCGTCCTGTTCAACCGCCTCGGCGAGATCGCGGGCGAGTATCTTCGCAAGGGCAGCAAGGTCTACATCGAGGGTCGGCTGCAGACCCGCAAATGGCAGGGCCAGGACGGTCAGGACCGCTACACCACCGAGATCGTCGCCAACGACATGCAGATGCTCGACAGTCGCGGCGGCGGCTCGGCGTCGATGGGCGACCAGGACTACGGCTCGTCGCGGCCGCAGCGTTCCAGCCCGCCGCAGAACCAGCCGGCCGACGACGACCTGGCCGACGACATCCCGTTCTGAAATCCCGCTCAGCGGGCCGTATCCAGCAAGGGCCGTCTTCCATGCGCAAGCTGTTGGTCACCGGCGGCGCCGGGTTCATCGGTGCCAACTTCGTGCATCATGTCTTCGAAACGACCGATTTCGGGATCGTCAACCTCGACCTGCTGACCTACGCCGGCAACCGGGATTCGCTGGCCGGCGTGCCGGCCGACCGCCACGAACTGGTACACGGCGATATCGGCGATGCCGCGCTCGTGCGCGAACTGCTGCGGCGTCACGAACCCGATGCCATCGTGAACTTCGCCGCCGAGAGCCACGTCGATCGTTCCATCGACGATCCTTCGGCCTTCGTCCGGACCAACGTGCTCGGCACGCAGGTACTGCTGGACGCCGCGGTCGAGCACTGGCAGTCCGGGCACCCGGGTTTCCGCTTCCTCCACGTGTCCACCGACGAGGTCTACGGCGATCTCGAGCCGGAGGAGCCGGCATTCACCGAGCGCCACCCGTACAAGCCGAGTTCGCCATACGCCGCCAGCAAGGCGGCGGCCGACCACCTCGTTCGGGCCTGGCACCGGACCTGGGGCCTGCCGGCGATGATCACGAACTGTTCCAACAACTACGGCCCGCGCCAGTTCCCGGAAAAGCTCATCCCGCTGATGCTGATCAACGCGCTGGAGGAGCGCGAACTGCCCGTCTACGGCGACGGCAAGCAGCGCCGCGACTGGCTGTTCGTGACCGATCACTGCAGGGCGTTGCTGCGGGTGCTGGAAGCCGGGGAACCGGGAAGGACGTACAACGTCGGAGGCGAAGCCGAGCGGGCCAACCTCGACATCGTGCATATGCTCTGCGACTTGATCGACGAACGCGTGCCGGCTCGCCGGCCGCGCCGCGAACTGATCCGGTTCGTCAGCGATCGGCCCGGCCACGATCGCCGCTACGCCATCGACGCGACGCGGATCCGGACGGAACTGGGATGGGGGCCGTCGCTGGATCTGCCGACCGGGCTGGCACGCACCGTCGACTGGTATCTCGAGCACACGGACTGGTGGCGGCGCATCCGGGACGGATCGTACCGCGGTGAACGCCTGGGCGTTCGCGGGACGGCGAACGCGGGTTGATCGCGCCGTGAACGTGGTCGAGACGAACCTGCCCGGAGTGCTGCGGATCGAGCCCACCGTCTTCGGCGACGAGCGCGGCTGGTTCCTGGAGAACTGGCGCGCCGAGCGCCTTGCCGAGCACGGGATCGAACTCGAGGTTTCGCAGGTCAACACCAGCCGGAGCCGATTCGGCGTACTGCGCGGCCTGCACTACCAGTGGCCGGAGCCGCAGGGCAAGCTGGTCTGGGTGAGCGCGGGCCGCGTCTTCGACGTGGCCGTGGATATCCGTCGCGATTCGCCGCATTTCGGCCACTGGACCGCGCTGGAGCTCAGTGCCGACAATCACCAGCAGCTCTGGATTCCTGAGGGCTTCGCCCACGGCTTCCAGGTGCTGTCGGAGACCGCGACGTTCTCCTACCTCTGCACGCGACCCTACCGCTCCGAGTACGATGCCTGCGTCGCCTGGAACGACGCCGGCATCGGCATACAGTGGCCTCATCCGCCCGCGGCGTTGTCGCCCAAGGACGCCGACGCCCCGACGCTCGAACGAATCGCCGAGGACAGACTGCCGACATGCGAATCCTGTTGACCGGAAGCAACGGCCAGCTGGGCCGCCACCTGGAACCCCGTCTGGCTCCGCTCGGCGAGGTCGTCCGGACCGACCACGCCGGCGGCGATTTTCGCTGCGATCTCTCCGACCGCCGGCTGCTGGAGAAGGCGCTGAATCGCGTACGCCCCGACGTCGTCGTCAACCCGGCGGCCTGGACCGCGGTGGACCGCGCCGAGGACGAGCCGGATATGGCCGAGCGGCTGAATGCGCAGTTGCCGGGCTGGATCGGCAACTGGTGCCGGGAGAACGGCGCCGTGATGATGCACTTCTCCACCGATTACGTCTTCTCCGGGCGCCCGGAGCGGCCCTGGCGCGAGGACGACGAGCCCGCCCCCGGCAACGTTTACGGGCGCACGAAGCTGGCGGGGGAACAGGCCGTTTGCAACTCAGGCGCACGCGCGCTCATCGTCCGGACGGCCTGGCTCTACAGCCACCTGCCCGGTAATTTCGTCTCGGCGATCCTGTCGCGCGCCGCGCAGGGAACGCCGCTGACCATCGTGTCCGACCAGATCGGTTCGCCGACCTGGGCGGGACACCTGGCCGAGGCCAGCGTCAGGTTGCTCGGCCACGGCGCCGCCCCGGACGACGGCAGCCGCGTTTTCCATGTCGCCGGGCGCGGGCGAATGTCGTGGTACGAATTCGGCAAGCTGGCCGTGGAGGGTGCGGTGACGGCCGGCATCCTCGACGAAGCGGTGCCGGTCTCGCCGATCGAAAGCGCCAAATGGCCGCAGAAGGCGAAGCGCCCGGTCTGGTCGGTGCTCGACTGTTCGCGTTACGAAACGTTCACCGGCGAAACCCTGCCCACCATCGAACAAGGCATGGCTTCCTGCCTGGAAGCCTGGAAGGAATCGATATGCTGATCCCCGTCATCCTGTCCGGAGGCGCCGGGACGCGCCTGTGGCCCGTCTCCCGCAAGGCCCATCCCAAGCCGTTCATGAAGCTTGCCGACGGCCAGACGCTGGCAGGCGCCACGCTCAGGCGCGCCCTGGCCGTGATCGATCACGGCCACGTGCTGACGACCACCGCGCGGGATTACTATTTCCTGACCCGCGACATCTACCGGGACGTCGCGCCCGAGGCCGATTGCCGGTTCCTGCTCGAGCCGGAAGGACGCAATACCGCGGCGGCGATCGCCGCGGCCGCGATGCGCGTGGCCGACGAGTTCGGCGAGGAGGCGAGACTGCTGGTGTTGCCGGCAGACCACCTCGTCCGGGACCAGGAGGCTTTCCGGCAGGCCGTCGAGCGTGCAGACGAACTGGCGAAAGAGGGCTGGCTGGTCTGTCTGGGCGTCAAGCCCACGCACGCCGAGACCGGTTTCGGCTACATCCGGGCCGGCCAGGATCTCGGCGACGGCGCCGCCCGCATCGAGGCCTTCGTCGAAAAACCGGATGCCGAGACCGCGCAGCGCTATCTCGAGAGCCGGCAGTATCTCTGGAACGCGGGCATGTTCTGCTTCTCCGCCCGCGCGATTCTCGACGCGCTCGCCGAGCAGGCGCCCGACATTCTCGCCGGCGTCGAAGCCACCTGGTCGGAAACGGCGCGCGACGGCGAGCCGGTGGAGCTGGACGCATCGCGGTTTTCCGCGGTTCGCAGCGAATCCATCGATTTCGCGGTCATGGAGAAGGCACCGAGACGGGCCGTCGTTCCGATGGCCTGCGGTTGGAGCGACATCGGTTCGTGGCAGGCGATCAGCGACCTCTACGAAACCGACGGCGCCGGAAACCAGGTCCAGGGGCAGGCCGTCCTCGTGGACTCCAGGAACACGTTCGTGCAGAGCGATCAGCGCCTCGTCGCCGCGGTCGGCGTCGACGAACTCGTGATCGTCGATACCGGCGATGCGGTGCTGGTGGCAAGCCGGGGGCGCGCCCAGGAGGTCAAGTCGGTGGTCGAGGAACTCACGCGCCGGGAGCACGAGTCGGCCGTTTTCCATCGCACCGTGCACCGGCCCTGGGGAAGCTACACCGTGCTGGAGGATGCCGACGACTGCAAGGTCAAGCGCCTGGTCGTGCGCCCGGGCGGCGTGCTTTCGCTGCAGCGACACGAGCACCGCAGCGAGCACTGGACCGTCGTCGCCGGCACCGCCAGGGTCCGCGTCGGCGACGAGCAGCGCGATCTCGGGGCCAACGAAACCGTGCAGATCGCCGCGGGCATGCTGCACCGGCTGGAAAATCCCGGTCAGCAGGACGTGCACATCATCGAGGTCCAGACCGGAAGCTATTTCGGCGAGGACGACATCGAGCGACTGGAAGATGTCTATGGCCGTTCGTGATGCCGGGTTGACGGTACTGATCGCGCTGGTTGCATGCGTGCTGTCGGCGTGCGGCGAAGGCGGCCGGACCGCGCATTCCGATACGGTTCTGACCGAAGAGATGTTCCGTGAGCGCAACGTCGACTGGCGCGAGCGCCGGCTCGCACGACTGACCGAACCCTACGGGTGGCTGAGCCTGATCGGCCTGGTCATGCTCGACGCGGGCGGCGAGCTTCGGATCGGCGCCGCGCCGGGCAACGACGTGGTTGTTCCCAGGGGCCCCGACGAGTGGGGTGTGCTGCGCGTGGACGCCACAGGCCGTGCCGCGGTGTTCGACGCCCTGGATCCCGCGGTGACCGTCGACGGCGAGCGCGTGGACTCGGCAATGCTGCGCGTGGACGATGGAGACGGGCCCACGCGCGTCGAGGCGGCCGGAATCCGGATGCACCTCGTCGATCCCGGGGGGCGACTGGGGTTGAGGATCCGCGATCCGCAGGCACCTACGCGAACGGGATTCAAGGGACTGGATTACTTTCCGCTGAACCGCGAATGGCGAATCGATGCGGAGTTCGTTCCGCACCCGGATGGCAAGACGATCCGGCTGGCCAACGTCATGGGTCAGTTGATCGACGAGCCGAACCCGGGCAGGGTCCGTTTCCGGCACGACGGCGAGACGATCACGCTGGAGGCCGTGCGTTCCGGCGACCGGCTGTTCTTCATCTTCGCCGACCGGACGTCGGGCCGTGAAACATACGGCCTGGGCCGCTTCCTCTACGCGGACCTGCCGGTGAACGGCCGCGTGATCCTGGACTTCAACCAGGCCTACAATCCGCCGTGCGCCTTCACGGCCTTCACCACGTGTTCGCTTCCGCCCCCGGGCAACCGCATCGACGCGGCCGTTCGCGCCGGCGAGCGCGTCTACGAGGGCGACCAGGGTGATTCCCGGCCGCATCCCGTCGCTGGTGCCGCCGACGGCGACTGATCAGCGGCCGCTGAACCCGGGCCGACGCTTTTCGAGAAACGCACCGGTGCCTTCCTGCATGTCCTCGGTGGCGCAGCAAACGGCGAACCGGGCCGTTTCGAATTGCAGCCCGGCGTCGACGGGCATGTCCAGGCCCGCATCGACCGCTGCCAGGATCGCCTGTACCGCTAGAGGCGCCTGTCCGGCCAGCTGCTTGCCGAGCTCGATCGCCCGCCGTTCTGCTTCGCCCGCGGCGACGACCTCCTGCACCAGACCGTAGCCTTCGGCGGTTTTCGCATCCACCGGCTCGCCGGTCAGCGTCATCTGCAGCGCACGGCCGCGCCCGATCAGGCGCGGCAGGCGCTGCGTGCCCCCGAAGCCGGGCAGCAGGCCGAGCTTGATCTCGGGCAGGCCGAGACGGGCGTTCTCAGATGCGATCCGGACGTGACACGCCAGCGCCAGTTCGAGCCCGCCGCCGAGCGCGAACCCGTTGACGGCGGCGATGACCGGTTTCGACGCGCTCTCGATGCGACGCATCAGGCGCTGTCCCTGCGCCGAGAATGCGTGTGCCTCGATCGGTGCCTGCGAACGGATCTCGGCGATGTCGGCGCCGGCGACGAACGCCTTCTCGCCGGCGCCGGTCAGGACGATCGCCCGGCACGCGTCATCTTCGAGCAGGTAGGCGACGGCCGAGTCGAGCTGCGAGATCGTCGAGCGGTCGAGCGCGTTGAGCTTGTCGGGGCGGGAAATGCAGACGACCGTCACCGGGCCGTGTTGACGGAGTTCGAGGTTGTCGTGGTCCATGAAGATCGCGTCGGTTGCCGGAACGAGCCGGCAGTCTATCGCAGCGCGGCGATCGTCACGGCCGCATGAGCGCTGCCACGGCGTGGAAGAGTCTGTGCGCGAGACGGAAACCGCGGGCAACGAACTCGTCGAGCGGCATTCCGCTCGCAGGAGAGTCGCCGGGCATGAACACCAGCAGCCAGCCGAGGAGCGCAGCCCCGGCAATCATCAGCATGATTGCCGGGGCGGGCCTCACGAGTTGTCGATTTCCTGCCGGATCCGGTATTCGCGGGAGGTCAGCCAGGCTTCCATCCGCTGCAGTCGCTGGTCCAGCCGGCGGAAGCGCTGGTTGAGTTCGGCCACGCCCTCGACGGGCGCCTGGCGCGTCCGCCGCCAGAACTTCTCGTCCTCTTCGTCGGCGTAGAGATCGGCGGGTGCGGCCGGCAACAGGAACGCCAGCACGATGTAGCCCACGACGATCACCGCGGTGAACGGAATCGCCAGCAGCACCACCGCCACGCGCAGCGCGGTCAGGTTGAAGCCGGTCCAGTCGGATATTCCGGCGCATACGCCGGCGAGCAGGCCCCGGCGCTTGTTCCGGTACAGGCGGTTGCGATCGTATCGGTCCCGGGTCTGGGTAGTCGTCATCGGTTCCTCCATTCGGGCGCGTCGGCATCGAGTATTCGTTCCAGGTTGTGCAGACGCTCCTCCAGCTGCCTCGCGTTGTCGTGCAGTTCCTCCAGCAGGGCTTCGTCCTTGCTCGTCAGCCGCTTGCTGGCCGAGTTGCGCGTCGCGTAGTGCAGGATCAGCCAGATGGGCGCGACGATGACCAGAAACAGGACGATCGGAACGAACATCAGTTCGGACATGACGTACGGCTCCTATGATTTTTCGCTGCGGCGGCTCTTGAGATCGTTGAGCGCTTCCTCGACGCGCTCGTCGCGCTGAAGACCGTCGATCTCGTCGTCGAGGCCGCGGGCCTCGCGGCCCATGTCCAGCGTCTCGGCCTCGGACTCGATGTGATCGATACGGCGCTCCGCCGAGTCGAACCGGTACAGCATTTCGTCGATCTTGTCGTTGTGGATCTGCTTGCGGCCCTTGAGGTGCTGCTTCGCGTTGCGGTGCCGCATCACGAGCGCCCGCTGACGGGTCTTGGCATCGTCGAGCTTGGCCTGCAGGCGCGCGATGTCGTCGTCGTACTTGGAAAGCTGTTCGTCGTACTGCGACAGTTCCTCCTCGAGCACGTCGATCCGGTCGGACAGCGCGGTCTTTTCGGCGAGCGCGGCCCGGGCCAGGTCTTCACGATCCTTGTCCAGAGCGAGCTCGGCCTTGCGCTCCCAGTCGAGCTTCTGCTGTTCCAGCCGCTTGAGAAGCCGGGACCGCTCCTTCTTCTCGGCCAGGGTCTTGGCCGTCGCGGACCGGATTTCGACCAGCGTGTCTTCCATTTCCTGGATCATCAGCCGGATCATCTTTTCCGGATCTTCGGCCTTCTCCAGCGCCGCATTGAGGTTGGCGTTGATGATGTCTCCCAGACGCGAGAATACGCCCATGTCGTTGACCTCCAGACGAGTCGGTGTTGGTGCCGATATGTATTCAATACTCGTGCCAACTGCAATAAATCTTAGAAATCAACAATTTGGAAACGCGCCTTGTTTCTTTATGGGAATTTTGACCAGCTTAACGGGTGAAAATTACCAGTCCAGTCACCGGAACCGCGGTTTCGATGCACGGTCCAAAGTCGGCCGACCTATCGCGTCGGTAGCGTCGGGTACAATACGTCGCTTATGCCGAAGCACCATCTTTCAACCGGAGGTTTTATGTTCAAGTCGTTTTTCACCGCGCTGGTCGCGGTCGCGCTGGTTTCGCCGGCCGTTGCCCAGGATCTCGAATCCGAGCAGGGCAAGCTCGGTTACGCCATCGGCTATGAATTCGGGTCCGAGACCGGCCAGTGGGACGTCGACATCGAGTCCGTCGTCGCCGCGATCCGCGATGCCGCGGCCGGCCGCGATCCGCAGATTCCGCCCGAGGAAATGCAGCAGATCCTGACCGCGTTCAACGAGCGCATGCGCGAGGAGCGCATGGAACAGTTCCAGCGACTGGCCGAGGAAAACCAGGCCCGTGCCGAGGAGTTTCTCGCCCAGAACAAGGAAAAGAAGGGCATCGTCACGCTGCCCAGCGGCGTGCAGTACCGCGTCATCGAGGAAGGCGACGGCGAGCGTCCCAGCCTGACCGATACCGTGACCGTGCATTACCGCGGTTCCAAGACCGATGGGCGCGAGTTCGACAGTTCCTTCGCGCGCGGGGTGCCGGCCGTCTTCCAGGTCGACAGCGTCCTCGAGGGTTGGCAGGAAATCCTGCCGCTGATGCGCGAAGGCGCCTACTGGCAGGTGTTCCTGCCGCCGGAACTGGCGTTCGGAATGCGCGGCGACCCGCCGCTGATCGGCCCGAACGAAGCCCTTCAGTTCGACGTCAAGCTCGTCCAGATCGGCGCGCCCGAGGATATGCAGGGCCAGCAGGGCGCACCGTCCAACTGATCCGACCACGGCATGACCGATATCGCTTTTCGACTGGATCCGATGGAGTCTCCGTGCGTGAGCATCTGCCGGCTCGATGACGAGGGCGTTTGCGTCGGCTGCTTCCGCACCGGCGAGGAGATCGCCGGCTGGCTTTCCTACACGGTGGAAGAGCGGCGCGAGATCATGCAGCGGCTTCCGGCCCGCGCCGGAAGCCGTTTCGACGATTCATGACCGGAGCCGGGCCCGTAGCGGGCCCGCGACCGGAGGCGCTGGAGTCGATTCTGGCGCCTGCCCTCCACCCACTGACCACCCCGATTTCGCAGCTTCCCGTGGACGGCTACCGTCCGGGTACCGATGCGCGGCCGCGTCCGGCCGCGGTGCTGGTCGGGATCACGCGCGACGATTCCGGTGTCGTATTGACTCTGCGCTCGACCGAACTCGCACGCCATGCCGGCCAGGTCGCGTTTCCGGGCGGAGCGCGCGAGCCGGTCGATGATTCCGTCGTCGACACCGCCCTGCGAGAGGCCAGGGAGGAGGCCGGGATCGAGCCCGACCATGTACGTCCGCTCGGCTACCTGTCCCGCTACGACACGATCACCGGATACCGGATGACGGCCGTCGTCGGCGTTCTCGATCCCGGCGTCAGGCTCGAGCCGGATCGCAGCGAAGTCGAACGGGTGTTCACGGTTCCGCTCGAACACGTCGCGGATCCGGATCGCTATCGCCGCGATCGGGTCCGGTTCCGGGAGCGGCGCTACGAGATACTGACGCTCGAGCACCCGGAATTCCGGATCTGGGGTGCGACCGCGGCCCTGCTTCACGATCTCGGACGACGGCTCGCGGGTTCATCGAGAGACTGGCGCTGACCCGGCGGCCACTCCCCGGGTCGCTCAATCCTCCTCGCGCAGGCCGAACATCAGCTCGACGGCGCGTTTTCCCTCCGCGCCGACCAGCACGTGGACGTGATCGCCGTCGGCGAGCACGGTGTCTTCCGTCATTTCCAGTACCCGGCCGTTGCGGATGACGAGCACGACGCGGCAACCCCGGGGCAGCGGCAGTTCGCCGACGCGGTTGCCGGTCACGAGCGCCGCGGGGCAAAGCAGGAACGAGAGGATCTGCACCGGCAGCGCCTCGGTGGCGTTGATCTCCAGCACCGGCGGCGGCCGCGGCCTGCCGGCCCGCTCGACGCCGAACAGGCGCACGGCCCACCGGATGGTCGCCCCGGGCAGGACGGCGTTGACGACGACGATGAAGAAGGCGAGGTGGAACAATTCACGGCTGCCCTCCATGCCGGACATCACCGGGTAACTGGCCAGCAGGATCGGTACCGCGCCGCGCAGGCCGGACCAGGCGATGAAACCGGTTTCTCGCGGAGGGTAACCGAACGGGATCAGGCACAACCAGACCGAAAGCGGGCGTGCAACGAAGGCGAGCACCAGCGCCAGGAGCAGCCCGCTCACGCCCGACGATGCGAGCAGGGCGGGGACGGCGAGCAGGCCGAGCACCAGGAACATCGTGATCTGTGCCAACCAGGCTAGCGCATCGTGCACGCGCAGGATGCCGGCGCGGTAGGGCAGCGCGCCGTTGCCCAGCATCAACGCCGCGACGTAGACGGCGAGGAAACCGGATCCCATGAACATCGACGGCGCACCGAACGCCAGTAGCGCCAGCGCCACGGTGAGGGCCGGGTACAGCCCGGCCGCGGGCACGCGCACCCGCGCCAAGAGTTGCCGGCCCAGCCAGCCCAGGCCGAGACCGGCGAGAAGACCGAAGGCGAACTGGCGGACGATGTCCATCAGCAGTCCGGAGACGCTCAGTGAGTCGGGTGCGAGCGCCAGCCCCGTCAGCGCCGTGGTCAGGATGACGGCCATCGGATCGTTCAGGCCCGATTCCAGTTCCAGCGTGCCGCCGACGCGGCGCCTGAGGTGGACGTTGGAACCGCGAAGCGCGGAGAACACCGCCGCGGCGTCGGTGGACGAAACGATGGCCCCGATCAGCGCGGCCTGCAGCCAGTCCAGCCCGAGCATCCGGCCGGCCAGAGCGACGACCAGTGCCGTGGTCGCCACGCCCAGCGTCGCCAGCGCCGTCGCCGGGGCGATCTGCGACCGGGCGGATCGCCACGGCGTATTGAGCCCGCCGTCGAACAGGATCAGCACCAGTCCGACGGTCCCGATCCGGTAGGCCAGCGAAAAGTCGTCGAACTGTCCAGGCATCGTCTGTCCGGCCAGCAGCCCGAGGCCCAGGAACAGCAGCACGGCCGGAAAGCCGATGCGCTCCGACGGCCGGCTGAACAGCACGGCCGCGATCACGAGGAGGCCGGCGATCGCCGTGATCCAGGCCAGTTCGAGCGCTTGTTGCGTGCCGTCCATCGGCGTTCCGCTGTGGACCGGTTTTTTAGTCTACCCAAACGGTGCGAGCGCCCCGAGGGGGCTGCAGGTCTCGCTTCAGCCGGGGCGGTCGCCGGCCGGATCCTGCCGGAAGAACCTCGAGAGCATGCGGTAGACGCCGGCTTCGGCCGTGCGCAGCACGTGCGGCGCATCGAAGAAGTACTCCGCGGTCACGGCGAAGAATTCACCGGGGCTTTCGGCGGCGTAGGGGTCGATGACGGTGCGCCCGCCGGCTTCGATCCGACGCTGTAGTCGCTCGTAGGCCTGCTGGAACGTGCCGCTCCATTCGCTGCGCGGGATGTCGCGATGCAGGGGCGGAAAGCCGTCCGCATCGCCGCTGAGCTGATCGATCTGGTGCGCCATCTCGTGCACCACCACGTGGTAGCCGTCGCCCAGGCCCGAATCGGCCACGTCGGACAGCGACAGGACCACCGGTCCGCGATACCAGGCCTCGCCGGCACGAAGGTCGCGCCCGCGGTGCAGCAAGCCGTCTTCGTCCAGTTCCTCGATCTCGACCTCGAACGCGTCGGCGTAGAGAATCACGGTACGGAAGTGCGCATACCAGTCGATGCCGAGTTCGAGGACGGGCAGCGCGGCATGCGCGGCCACCGGCATGCAGTGCGCCCACTCCGGCTGCAGCCCGCCGGCGCCGTGGAAGGACTTGTCGGCCAGCACCAGGCCGGTCAGGTTCCGGAGCCGTTCGCGTCGCCCCGGATCGAGGCGGGCCAGGCACGGCGTGCGGTCGCACAGCGCCTCGAATTCTCCGGTTTCCGGCGTCAGCGCCGCGGCTCTGGCCGCTCGTCGACGGCGCCTCAGCCAGCCGAACACGTCAGTCGGACTTGGCCTCTTCCACGCCCAGCCGCTTGTGCATGATCGGGCTGGTCGTGGTGTACTGCAGGAACTGGCGCGCGTCGGGATCGAGGTGCTTCTGAACGCCGAACGCGGCCAGGGCGGCTTCGTGGAATCCCGAGAGAATCAGCTTCTTCTTGCCCGGATAGGTGTTGATGTCGCCGACGGCGAACACGCCGGGGATGGACGTCTGGAACTTCTCGGTATCGACCGGGATCTGCTTCTTCTCGATTTCCAGCGACCAGTCGGCGATCGGCCCGAGGTTCGGAGCCAGCCCCCAGAACACCAGGACCTCGTCGCCCTCGACGCGGATCTTCTCGCGCTCCAGCGTGTTGAGTTCCAGCGCATCGACGCGGCCCGGCACACCCACGGCTTCACCGACCGTCCCCTGCTGCTCGCTGACCCTGCCTTCTTCGACGAGCTTCTTCATCTGCTCGACCGAGGCCGGCTGCGCACGGTATTCCTTGCGGCGGTGGACCAGCGTGATGTGCTCGGCGGTTCCGGCGAGATCCAGCGTCCAGTCCAGCGCCGAGTCGCCGCCGCCGAGGATGAGCAGCCGCTTGCCGGCGAACCGCTCGCGGTCGGTGACCTTGTAGTGCACGTTGGTCGCCTCGAGGTCGTCCAGGCCCTTGGCGCGCAGCCTGCGCGGCTGGAACGCCCCCAGCCCGGCGGCGATGATGACCGCGCCGGCGTCGAACTCGGTGCCTTTGGATGTCACGACCCGGAAGCGGCCGTTGTCCAGTGCCTCGAACTCCGTGACCTCCTGGCCGACGTGGACACCGGGCTCGAACGGCTTGATCTGCTCGACGAGCTTGTCGACGAGGTCCTGCGCGCCGATGACGGGCCAGGCCGGGATGTCGTAGATCGGCTTTTCGGGGTAGAGCTCGCTGCACTGGCCGCCGACCTGTGCGAGTGAATCGACGAGGTCGGCCTTGAGTCCGAGCAGACCGAGCTCGAAGACCTGGAACAGCCCGACCGGACCTGCACCGACGATGACGGCATCGGTTTGAATACTCATTCGAATTCCTGGTGTTGAATCACGAGTCGGGGCACGGACCCGCGGATCCGCACCCGGTTGGTTAGCATTGGGTCCAAGAGTACATGAAGGCGGCGGCGACGATGTCCAAGCCCGATATCCGATTGCGTTCCGAATGGCTGGACCGGATCGGATCCGAGTTCGACGAACCCTACATGAGCGAACTCCGCGAATTCCTGCTGAAGCGCAAGCGCGCCGGCGCGACGATCTACCCGCCCGGGAAATGGATCTTCAACGCGCTGGATTCGACGCCGCCGGAGCGCGTGCGCGTCGTGATCCTGGGCCAGGATCCGTACCACGGGCCGGGCCAGGCGCACGGCCTGTGCTTCTCGGTGCAGCCAGGCGTGCGCGTTCCGCCGTCGCTGGTCAACATCTTCCGCGAACTGCACGACGACATCGGCTGCTCGATTCCGCGGCATGGCTGCCTGCAGCCCTGGGCCGATCGCGGCGTCCTGCTGCTCAACGCGGTTCTCACGGTAGAGCGCGGTCAGCCCGGTGCACACCAGGGCAAGGGCTGGGAGCGGTTTACCGACCGCGTCGTCGAGGTCGTCAACGGCGGCGATCATCCGGTCGTGTTCATGCTGTGGGGCTCGCACGCGCAGCGCAAGGGCGCCGGCATCGATCGCGAACGGCACCTGGTTCTGACCGCCCCCCATCCCTCTCCGCTGTCGGCGCACCGCGGGTTCTTCGGTTGCAGGCATTTTTCCCGGGCAAACGGCTGGTTGCGGGAGCAGGGTATGGATGAGGTGGACTGGGCGCTGCCCGAGACCATGTAGGCCGTCGGCGGCAGCTAGCGGCCTCGCCGTCGTCTGCCGCCCGAGCGAAGCCGCGGTCAGCGTTCGGCGGGATAGGCCGCTTCGATCACTCGACCGGAGCCCGGGAGGCGCGTCGTTGCGATGAAGATACGGTCGTACTCGTCGTCGGCGATGGGCGCGACACGCAGTCCGGTGAAGGCGTCGACCAGCACCGGCACCGTATTGCTGTGGCCCACGATCAGCACCGATTCACCGGCGTGCGCGGCCAGGATTTCCCTTGCCATGGCGCGCGAGTGTGTCTCGATACCCAGATCGCCGACCGGCCGCACGCGCACCTCCAGTCCGAGCCGCTCGGCAATCGGTCGCCCGGTCGCCTGCGTGCGCTCGTATTCGGTCGCGTAGATCGCGGTCACCCCCGCTTCGGCGAGCAGGTCGGCCAGCCGCTCGGCGCGTCGTCGGCCTGCGTCGGTCAGCACCGGGTCGCCTGCGGGTTCGGCCGACTTCTCGGCGTGGCGAACCAGGATCACCAGCGTGGACCGATCGGCCGGCGCGGTCTCCGCGCCACCCGCCTTCTCCGAGGCAATCGTGCATCCGGCTCCGGCGGTGAGCGCGAAGAGTACGAAGGAGCGAGCGAGAAACGCCCGGGCGCGGCAGAAAAGTCGCTGGTTGTTCATTGACGGTTGCTTTGGCGCGGGACCCGGAGCCTAGCACCGATCGGCCGGACTCATCCGATCGTCGCCAGAAGCGCGAGAGTGGTTCGTGGGAAAAGTGTCTTGGAATCGCGACGTGTGAATTCAATTAGATGGTGGCCAGGGACGGAACCGGAGGTCGCTGACCTTGTGCCAGCCATCCAACCGTCGCGCGCAGCGCGAGAGCGGTTCGATGGAGTTCAGGATTTTGCGCTGAATGGGAACAGTCGAAAGTGGTGGCCAGGGACGGAACCGGAGCGCAGCGGAGCTCGCTGGCCGGAGGCCAGCCATCC
>JBPRGD010000101.1:0-5576 GCA_051428125.1 Candidatus Wenzhouxiangella sp. M2_3B_020 | reverse complement strand
CCGGAATTCAGAACGCCCCGGATTGCATCCGAGTCGCCCGCCGGCTCGGGATCCGGGAGCGGTTCGGTACGGGCAGGCCATTCCGCCCAGCCGCGATCGACCAGGAACAGCCGCCCGTCCGGGGCACGCCAGGGCGTCAATACGTGAACGCCCATCCGACCCTCGCGGACCCGGTTATCAACCAGTAACTGGCGGTCGGAGACCCAGTTTCCAACCCCCGTTTCCACCGGCCGGGGCAGGTCGTAAGGCGCCGACAGCATCCGGAGTTCGGTCGACTCCCGAGCGTGCCAGCGCTGCAGGAGTTCCCGCTTTTCCGCGGCGCGCTCGAGCTGCCACAGCGTCAGCCAGATGCAGGCGGCGATGACGGCCAGCGCGGCCAGGTGTGGCAAGAGCTTGCGCATCCGGGAACTCCTACCGGGTTGACGGCGATCCGTTACGATGCCCCTGAATTCGAAGCGGACGAAGTCTGTTGCTTGTCAAGATCATCATCGTGGTATTCATGCTGGCCATACTGTACAGCCTGGCCTCGAGCTTCTATTTTCTTGTCCATGACAAGGGTGAAGGCGACCGAACCGTCCGCCGCCTGAGCTGGCGCATCGGGCTGTCGCTGCTTCTGGTGCTGCTGCTGTTCGCGGGCTTCAAGCTGGGGATCATCGAGCCGCGCGGGGTCAACCCGGTGACCTACCCGGCACCTCAGGATTCCGGATGACGCGGGGGTGAAGCGGATGCCCGGCGGGCGGATGCCTCAGGCGGACGGCTCCGGCAGGCGCGAAAGCAGGTGCTCGGCGCTGGAGACGTGAAACTCGCCGGGCGCCTCGACCAGGACTTCCTCGACCGTTCCATCGCGCACCACGAGCGCGAAACGCTGGCTGCGCTGGCCCATGCCGAACGCGCGGCCGTCCATTTCCAGCCCCAGTGCCTGCGTGAAATCGGCGTTGCCGTCGGCCGCCATGACGATCCGGTCGTCGGCATTCGCCGACCGCCCCCAGGCATCCATCACGAAGACGTCGTTGACGGCCATGCACACGATGCGGTCGACACCGCGGTCGTGAATGGCTTCGGCATGTTCGACGAACCCGGGAAGGTGCTGGGCGGAGCAGGTGGGCGTGAACGCACCGGGCACCGCGAACAGCACCGTCGTTCCTTCCCCCATCAATTCCGCCGCGTCCACGGGCTTGGGACCCTCCGCGGACATGATCGTGAGCTGGGCGTGCGGAATCCGGTCTCCGGCGGCAATGGCCATGAATCAGCCCCCGAGCGCGTCGTTCATGGCACGTACGAGCTCGGACTTGTCGATCGGCTTGGTCAGGTAAGCGCTCGCGCCCTGGCGCATTCCCCAGATCCGGTCGGTTTCCTGGTTCTTGGTCGTGACGAAGATCACGGGGATGTCCGCCGTGGCTTCGTTCTTCGAGATCTTGCGCGTTGCCTGGAATCCGTTGAGATCCGGCATCACGACGTCCATCAGGATCAGGTCCGGATGATGCTCGATCGCGGCCTGCACCCCCTCTTCGCCCCCGCTGGCCGTGATGGCTTCGTGACCCTCACCCTCGACGATCTTCGCAAGCGAATACAGGTGGGTTTCGGAGTCGTCGACAATCAGCACTCTGGCCATGGCCTTTCCCTTTTTTCGTACGTCTGGCGAGACCGCGACTATACTACAAATCCCGTTCGATCCGAAGCGGGGCGGGGAGGCCGGGACGCCCCCGGGAAGCGCCGCGTTCAGTCCGCGACGCGCACCACGACGCGCCCCAGCGAGCCGCCCTGCAGGGCGTTTTCGAAGTATCCGGGCAGGTCTTCCAGCGTGGTTTCGGCATGTTCGATGCGGTCGAGATGCGCCGGCTTCCAGCGGTCGGCCAGCCGATCCCACAGCTCCTTGCGGATCGCGTACGGACAGCCCGCGGAATTGATGCCCAGCAGGCTGACGCCGCGGATGATGAACGGCATCACGGTGGTCCTGACGCCGATCCCGCCGGCCATCCCGCACGAGGCGATCGAGCCCCACGGCTCGATGACGCGCGTCAGTCCGGCGAGCATGTCGCCACCGACGTTGTCGATGGCGCCCGCCCAATGCGTCGAGTCCAGCGGTTTCTCGCTCCAGTACAGCTCGTTGCGGCTCACGCATTGCGTCGCGCCGAGTTCGCGCAACCAGTCGAACTGCTCGACCTTCCCGGAGATGGCGTGGACCTCGTAGCCGGCGCGGGTCAGGATGTCGATCGCCAATGAGCCGACCCCGCCGCTCGCTCCGGTGACCACGATCGGCCCCATTTCCGGCTGCTGGCCGTTGGCTTCCATCCGCCACAGGCTCAGCGCGGCCGTGAAGCCGGCCGTCCCCAGCAGCATCGCGTCCCGGACGGACAGTCCGTCGGGAAGGGGGACCAGCCACTTCGACGGAACGCGCAGGAATTCGCTGTATCCGCCGTCGCGGGTCTCGGACAGCCCGCAGCCGGTGATCAGGACCTCGTCGCCGGCCGCGAACGCATCGCTCTCGGAGCGGACCACGGTGCCGGCGGCGTCGATCCCGCCGTTGAGCGGAAACTCCCGCAGGATGCGGCCCTTGCCGGTGGCCGCCAGCGCGTCCTTGTAGTTGACGCTGGACCAGGCCACGCGGATGACGACGTCGCCGTCGGACTGCTCGTCGATCCCCTGCTCGATTATCTCGGCGCGATAGCCGTGCTCATCGTCGAAGATGCGGAAGGCCTTGAATTTCTCGGGGATGTCGCTGGTCATGATGACGGGTTCCTGGACGAGTAAATAGTAAATAGTGAATAGTAAATAGCAAAACCGGAATCGCCCGCAACCGGGGAACCGATCGGCGCTATTTACTATTGGGCGAGCGCAGCGAGCGGACTATTCACTATTCACTGAATCGATAAACCCGCACGTGGCAGGTGCGGCTCCGATCCCGCATCGAAGCCACCCCGCCCATCAATTGGCCTTGTGGATCGCCCGCTTGTCGACGGCCAGGGCGGCCTCGTGCACGGCTTCCGATAGCGTCGGGTGGGCGTGGACGATCCGGGCGAGGTCCTCGGCCGAGCCGTTGAATTCCATCGCGACGACGACTTCGCCGATGAACTCGGAGGCCTGGCTGCCGATGATCTGGCAGCCGAGGAGCTCGTCGGTCTCGGCGTCGGCGATGATCTTGACCTGGCCGACGGGATTGCCCATCGCCAGGCCGCGGCCGGTGGCCGCGAACGGGAACGATCCGGTCCGGTACTCGACCCCGTCGTCGTCCAGTTCGGCCTCGGTCTTTCCGACCCAGGCGATTTCCGGGTCGGTGTAGATCACCCACGGAATCGTCTCGAGGTTGACATGGCCGGCCTGTCCCGCGATCGATTCGGCCACGGCGATTCCTTCCTCCGAGGCCTTGTGCGCCAGCATCGGTCCGCGGACCAGGTCGCCGATCGCCCAGACGCCGTCGGCACTGGTCCTGCAGTGACCGTCGACCTGGACCTGGCCGCGGTCGGTCACGTCGACGCCGGCGTCGTCGGAAAGAAGATCCTCGGTCGCCGCGCGGCGTCCCACCGAGACCAGCAGCTTGTCGAAGACCTCTTCGTGGTCCTTGTCCCCGTCGTTGTAGGTGACTTTCACCTTGCCGTCTTCGACCTCGGCGCCCGCGACCTTGCACCCCATGCGGATGTCGAGCTTCTGCTTCTTGAACTCGCGCTGGGCGACCTTGGCCATGTCGCGGTCGATGGCCGGCAGGAAGTCGTCGAGCGCCTCCAGCAGGACCGTCTCTCCGCCGAGGCGGCTCCAGACGCTGCCCATTTCCAGCCCGATGACGCCGGCGCCGATGACGCCGAATCGCTCCGGCACTTCCGGAATTTCGAGCGCGCCGACGTTGTCGAGTATGTACTCGTTGTCGATCTCGACATTAGGGATCGAGATCGGGACCGAACCCGCGGCGAGCACGACGTGCTTCGCGCTGGCGGTGTACTTGTCGCCGTCGTTCGGCGCGACCTCGACCTGCCGGTCTGCGAACAGCTTGCCGCGCCCGTTGGCGAATTCGACGTCGTTGGCCTTGAACAGCTGGATCAGGCCGTTGTTGAGCTGCTTGACGGCCTTTCGCTTGCGCTCCAGCATCTTGTCGATGTCGATCGACAGGTTCTCCGCCTGTATGCCGTGGGCGGCGTAGTCGTGCTGGATGTGGTGATAGTGCTTGGAGGAATCCAGCAGCGCCTTCGAAGGAATGCAGCCCACGTTCAGGCACGTACCTCCCGGGGCGGGCTTGCCGTCGTCACCCTGACGATCGTCGATGAGCAGGGTCTTGAGGCCGAGCTGACCGGCCCGGATCGCGCCGGCGTACCCGCCGGGGCCGCCGCCGATGAAGATGATGTCGTATTCGGTGTCAGACATTAGAAGTTATCGAGTCCTGTTTCGGTTTCGTGCCGCGTCAAAGGTCGGCGGCTTCGAGGGATTTCGAGAAAATTAGTGAATAGTCGTTCGCTACGCTCACTGAATAGAAAATAGAACGCTTCGCTTCGAACGGCAGCTACGTTGCCGTTTTTTCCATTTACGATTAACTATTTACTATTCACTTTTCCACTTCGCTTCCAAGAGCATCTCCACTCTGGGGTCCACACTGTCCCGGATCAAAGCTCCAACAACATCCTCGCCGGATCCTCCAGCGCTTCCTTGACCGCGACCAGGAACTGCACCGCGTCCTTGCCGTCGATGATGCGATGGTCGTAGGACAGCGCGATGTACATCATCGGCCGGATGACGATCTCGCCGTCGATCGCCATCGGGCGTTCCTTGATCGCGTGCATGCCCAGGATGGCGCTCTGCGGCGGGTTGAGCAGCGGGGTCGAAAGCAACGACCCGAACACGCCGCCGTTCGTGATCGAGAACGTGCCGCCCTGCAGATCCTCCAGCTGGATCTTGCCCTCGCGGGCCTGGGTGGCGTACTCGGCGATCTGGGCCTCGATGTCGCCCAGGCCCATTTCACCGGCGTTGCGAAGCACCGGGACCATCAGGCCGCGGTCGGTGGAAACGGCGATGCCGATGTCCTGGTAGCCGTGATAGACGATCTCGTCGCCGTCCACCGAGGCGTTGACGACCGGGTGCTTGTCCAGCGCCTTGCAGCAAGCCTTGACGAAGAACGACATGAAACCGAGCTTGACGCCGTGCCGCTTCTGGAATTCCTCCTTGTAGCGGCTGCGGATCTGCATGACCTCGTGCAGATCGACCTCGTTGAACGAGGTCAGGATGGCCGCTGTGTTCTGCGCCTCCTTCATGCGCTCGGAGACGCGCTGGCGCAGCCGCGACATCTTCACGCGCTCCTCGGGCCGCGGCCCGCCGCCGCCGGCCTCGCCGAGGTGGCGGAGTACGTCGGCCTTCGTGATTCGCCCGTCGCGGCCGGTGCCCTCGATCCGCTCGGGATCCAGGTTGTTCTCGGTCACCAGCCTGCGGACCGAAGGCGCCAGTTTTTCGGCTCCTTCCGGGGGCTCGGACGGTTTCCCGTCCTTGCCGGAGTCGTCCGAACCCTTTTCCTTGCCGCCCTTCCTCTTTTTCTTCTTCTTCTTCTTCTTTTTCGACTCGCCGGATTCTCCGGATTCTTCTTCGTCTTCGGGCTCTTC
>JBPRGD010000100.1:0-2767 GCA_051428125.1 Candidatus Wenzhouxiangella sp. M2_3B_020 | reverse complement strand
GAGATTGCCGGAAAATTCATCGAAATCGCGCTGCGCATGACGGCCAAGCTCTCGCTTCAGGCCGCCGACTATACGCACCGGATGCCGAAGATCGTCATACGCTGAACGCGCGGCAACGACCGCAGCCACCGGCGTTCGCTCCGAACGACCCGGCGAACTCGACGGACGCTGCGCCAGCGCTCGTGCATAATCGGGCTTGCGGTTTTTCGCTACGGGATTGAAATGGTAGAGTCGCAAATCGAACGCAGTCCGGTGACCGGCATCACACTGATGATGCAGCAGGATTCTGCCGGCTGGCAGCTGATCGGCCTTTTTCCGGAAACCGGGCCGCCGCAGGGTGCTGCCCGCCGGCGGCTGGTACGCGACGACGGCGACACAAGGCTCTATCAGTGGCAGGGCTTGTCGCTGCGCCTTCTTCCGGACCAGGGCGACGACTACATCTACAACCTCACCAGTCCAAGGCCGATGCTTTTCGTGATCTGCAAATCCGGCGAAGATGGTCGCCCGATACCGCTGCGTATCACGGCGGACCAGGACGACTGTGTCGCGGCCGTGGAAGTCGACGAGATCGTCTTCCGGGCGCCAATGCCTCGGCCGATCATCGATTGGATCAGGCAATATCTTGAGGTGCATTGGGAACCCGGACCGCGCAAGAACAAGCGTGGCGGCGGTGACGGCCGCCAGAGAACACGGGACTCTTGAATCGATGAGCAGAAAAAAACGCGAAAATCATGAAACGACGCCCGGCGAGGGGCATGAGTCCGAGCCGTTTCTGCTTCGCTGGGCGCGGCGCAAGGCTGGCGGCGCCGAATACGCCGATCCTCGCGAACTCGAGCAATACGAACCTGTCGAGCAACAGAAATCCGAAGCGCCGGGCGCCGAGTCGCAGGCGCCCGATGCGACCGACTCCGATGGCGCAATGGCTCCCGGAGATGCAGCGCTGGGCCAGCCCATGGACGACGAAGACAAGGGCGACGACGACATGCCTTCTCTGGACAGCATCGACGAAGGCGGCACCGTAGCCGACTTCTTTTCGCCGGGAGTCAGTCAAGGACTGCGCCGCGCGGCACTGCGTCGCCTGTTTGCGCAAAGTGCATTGCCGGTAGGGGACGATCTGGATGACTATGCCGGGGACTACACCAAATACACCAAACTCGGCGACCTGGCGACAAATGCAATGCGCCACCGGCTGGAACTGGCCCGCAAGCGCCTGCTCGAGCGAAATCCGGAAAGCGCGCAGGACCAGCTCGCGGTCGACGACGGGCCGTCGCAGACGGCAGCATCGACCGCTGATGCCGAGGACGATCCCGACACGAAACCGATGAATACAGAAGACGGTCGCGACACGAATAACGCCACCGCTCGAGTCGATGCCGAGAAATCGGTCGATTCCCCAGACGAAAGATTGCCCGAAGAGAGTTCTGCAAATGATCGAAACCCACGCTGAATCGGCCGACGGCATCAAGTGGCCCGCCACGACACCTGCCGGAATCGCGCGCGTTGCCGCACTGGCCGAGTTCGAACCCATGCCCGAGCCGATGGACTGGGTAGAGTATCAATCTTCGGGACGCTTGCTGATCATCGGCCCTGCCGATGAGGCCTGGCCGCTTGCCGAGGTGCTGAGCAAATACCTGACGTGCTCGATGCTCGCCACCAGACCGCCCGATGCCGCGCCGGATGCGCCTCCGCCGGCGCGCTATCTGGACGGGAGGCCGAGAGATCTGACCGGCCATCTGGGTGCGTTCGAACTGAACGTCGAGGTCGACCGGGGCCGGGTGCTTCCGGCCGGCCCCGCGTTCGGCATCGAGTCGGGCACCTTCGATCTCGTTCTCGACCTCGATGGTTCCGGCGGATTGCGCATGGACGAGCCGCCGCCGGGGTATTTCCGGGCCCTCACCGAGGCGCAGCGGCAGAGGGCGCTGGAGGAATTGCCGCTAATGGTCGGTGAATTCCAGAAGCCGAAATATTTCGCTTACGATCCGGATATCTGCGCACACGGCGCAAGCGGGATGGTCGGCTGCAGCAATTGCCTGCTGGCCTGTGCCACCGAGGCCATCATTTCGGTCGGAGACAGGATCGAGGTCAATCCCTACCTGTGCCAGGGTTGCGGCAGCTGTGCCACGGTATGTCCTTCGGGAGCCATCCGCTATGCCGCGCCGGTCGCCGGCGATCTGATCGATTCGGCCCGCCGGATGCTCAGGGCTTTCCGAGAGAATGCCGACACCACACAGGCGCCGGAGGTGTTGCTCTACAGCGCCGAGTCGGCGCGGGCGCAACTGGCCGCCGCTGCGGCAACGCTTCCGGAGCACGTTCTGCCGATCGCGGTCGAGGATGCCGGTTCGGTCGGAATCGAAACCTGGCTGTCGTTGCTGTCCTTCGGCGCAGCGCGGGTGCTCCTGCTTCCAGGCGCGGCGCCGGCGCCGTCGAAGGTCGAGGCCAGCAAATCCATGATTCGGGTGGCCGAAACGATCGTTGCTGCACTGGGTGATGCCGAAGGTGCCCGGCGGATTGTGTGGCTGGATGCGCCCGGCGACGCGGCGTCGCTTGTCACGCTGGCGCCGATGGTCGCGGCACCGGCAACGTTCGGCGGTATTGGCGGCAAGCGCGAGTTGTTTCGTCGAGCGCTGGGCGCCTTGCACGCGCAGGCCGATGCGCCGTCGGCCCTGGTGTCGCTTCCGCCGCAGGCCGCATTCGGGACGATCGATGTGGACCGCGACGCCTGCACCCTGTGCATGGGATGCGTTTCAGTGTGCCCGGCTTCTGCGGT
>JBPRGD010000099.1:0-1657 GCA_051428125.1 Candidatus Wenzhouxiangella sp. M2_3B_020 | reverse complement strand
TGATCTGACCGTCGCGGAGCAAAATTCCGCATCTTGGGCCCGAGGCGAACGAGCTGAGGGCGGGAGATGTATTCTGTGGAGCTGTACAATCGGGTACGCCGGGCGTGCCATGTCGATGGGATGAGCAAGAGCGAAGCTGCTCGGATGTTCGGGATCGACCGCAAGACTGTGGCAAAGATCCTGAAGCATTCGGTGCCACCGGGTTATCGGCGTGTGAGGCCGCCGGCGCGGCCGAAGCTCGATCCTTTCATTCCGATCATCGACCAGATCCTGGAGGACGACAGGAGCCAGTTGAAGAAGCAGCGGCACACGGCCAGGCGGATCTTCGAACGGCTTCGGGACGAGCACGGGTTCACCGGCGGCATTACCATCGTCACCGATTACGTGCGGGAGAAGAAGCGGCGGTCGCGGGAGGTGTTCGTGCCGCTGTCGCACCCGCCCGGGCACGCGCAGGTGGATTTCGGCGAAGCGCTCGGGGTGATCGGCGGGGTCAAGCGCAAGCTGCACTATTTCGCGATGTCGCTTCCGCACTCGGACGCGCTGTTCATCAAGGCCTATCCTGCCGAGACGACGGAGGCGTTTTGCGACGGGCATGTCGCGGCCTTCGCGTTTTTCGGCGGCGTGCCGGGGTCGATCCTGTACGACAATACCTCCATCGCGGTGGCGAAGATCCTCGGCGACGGCACGCGCAAGCGCACCCGGGTTTTCTCGGAGTTGCAGTCGCATTACCTGTTCGAAGACAGGTTCGGCCGGCCGGGAAAGGGAAACGACAAGGGAAGCGTGGAGGGCGTGATCGGCTTCGGCCGGCGCAACTACATGGTGCCGATGCCGCGCTTCGAGAGCTTCGAGGCGCTGAACGAGTGGCTGGAGGGCCAGTGCCTCGAGCGCCAGGACGCAGTTCTCCGCGGGCACGGGGAGACGATCGGCGAACGGCTCATGCGGGATCTCGACGGTCTGATGCCATTGCCGATGGTGCCCTATGATGCCTGCGAGAAGGTCAGCACGCGGGCAACGTCGATCTCCATGGTGCGATACCGCAACAACGATTACTCGGTGCCGGTCGCTTACGCGCACCACGAGGTGCAGGTTCGCGGCTATGTCGACGAGGTGGTCATCGGCTGCGGTGCCGAGGTGATCGCACGGCATCCCAGATCTTACGAGAAGGCGGACATGGTCTTCGATCCAATGCACTTCCTGCCGCTGCTCGAACAGAAGGTTGGCGCCCTGGATCAGGCCGCGCCGCTCAAGGGCTGGGACCTGCCAGAGGAGTTCGCCAGGCTGCACCGCCTGCTGGAAGCGCGTATGGGAAAGAAGGGCAAGCGGGAATACGTGCAGGTCCTGCGGCTGCTGGAAACCTTCGAGATGACCCATGTCCATGGCGCCGTGCGCCAGGCGCTCGATCTTGGCGCGATCGGCTATGACGCGGTCAAGCACCTGGTCTTGTGCCGCGTCGAACGGCGCCCGCCGCGGCTCGATCTCGACATCTATCCCTATCTGCCCCGCGCCCGGGTCGAGACCACCAGGCCCGCAAGCTACATGAGCCTGATGTCCGGAACGGCGAGATGAACGACACGCCGCAAGTGCTGCTTCAGCACCACCTCAAGAAGCTCCGCCTGCCGACCTTCAACAGCGAATACGCCAAGCTCGCCCGGCAATG
>JBPRGD010000098.1:0-2410 GCA_051428125.1 Candidatus Wenzhouxiangella sp. M2_3B_020 | reverse complement strand
TCGCGAGCCGGAGCGCCCTGCCCCGGCTCGCGATCTCTCGATCGCCTTCCCATGACCAGGCCCATATCGGTTCCAATCTCGCCCGGCGAGCTGCTCGACAAGATCTCCATCCTCGAGATCAAGTCCGAGCGCATCGGCGATGCGCACAAGCGTGCCAACGTCGAGCGCGAACTCGACCTGCTGACCGGCCTGTGGCACGCCGAGTCGGCCGAGACCGGTGAAATCACCGCGCTTCGTACCGAGCTCAGAACGCTGAACGAACGCCTCTGGGACATCGAGGACGAGATCCGCGACCGCGAGCGCGCCGGCGATTTCGGCGACCGCTTCGTCGAGCTCGCCCGCTCCGTCTACAGGACCAATGACCGCCGCGCGGCGGTCAAGCGCGCCATCAACGAAGCGCTGGGCTCGACGATCATCGAGGAAAAGAGCTACGCGTCGTACTGAACAACGGTCGTTTCGTTGGTTCTTTGGTTCTTTGGTTCTTTGGTTCTTTGGTTCTTTGGTTATTCGGTTATGCGAGCCGGGCAGGGCCGGTGCATCGCCGGTCTATCGTGTTACTCCGTTGCTCGCACTCGTCGCCAACAACCAAAACACCAACTAACCAAAGAACCAATCAGCGGTTCCGGTCGGGAAGAAAAACGCGGCTGCGGGGTATAAAGGTATGAACCCATAGCCCACGGAGTCCATCATGGCCCGCGTATTTCTCCCGATCTTCCTGCTTCTGCTCGCCTCCGCCTGTACCCCCACCGACGACGTCGACTCGACCGCATCCGAAACCGAGCCGTTCGTACTCGAGCTCTACTCGACCGGAGACGCATCGGCACGACGCGTCGCGGTCGCGCTCGATCAGCTCTTGGACGAGGTTCTCGGCCAGGTCCGCGCCCTTCCGAACGGCCAGCTCGCGGTGGCCGCTCCTGCATCGATTCAGGCCGGCGTGGCCGACGTGATCGAGAAACTCGTCGAGGCCGGAGAGCCGCCCATCCGCCGGATCCGCATTCGCCAGTGGCTCGTCGAAGGCAATCCCGCCGACCGCACCGAGGTTCCCGACGATCTCGCGCCCCTGGCTCCATCGCTGGAAGCGACCGCGGCGTCGGTCGGCCCGATGACATACCGTTCCCTGGACAAGGTCGAGCACGTCATGCTCGAGGATACGGGCTCGGCGATCCGCGGGAAGCTGCTTGAAACGGAAGTCAATGCCCGGACGACCGCGGATCGCATCCTCCTCGATCTGAACGTCGGCACGCCGATGTTCGGCGGCGTCCGGGCGGAGATCGGCCTGGATCCCGGCGAGCACATCGTCATGGCGCAGATCGAACGACCGCTCGGCAGCGACGAGAAATCCGACAGCATCGTCGTGTTCGTGGTCCAGGCCGAGTTCATCTGAGGGCCCGGGAGACGAACCGACGAGACCATACCGCCCCCCGTGCTCGATACCGCCGCCTTCGAGGCCTTGTACCGCGCCGAAGAGAAGCGATTGTTCAACATCGCCTATCGCTGGACGTGGAACGCGGCCGATGCCGCCGAACTGGTCCACGAGGCCTTCGCCCGGATCTGGGACCGGCGGCGGTCCATCGACCCCTCGCGCGCTTCCGCCTACGCTGCCCGCACGGTCGTGAACCTCTGCCACAAGAAGGCGCGGCACCGGCGGCGCTGGCAACGCGTCCGCGAGGCGCTTCACCTCGTCCCGCTACGCCCGCGGGAGCCGACCGAGCGCCATGACGACACGGTCGTGCGACGGGCCGTTGAAGCCCTGCCCGAAGATCTGCGCGACGTGCTGCTGCTCACCGAGTTCAGCGGCCTGAAGCACGGCGAAGTCGCCGAGATCCTCGGCATCGCCCCGGGGACGGTCGGGTCCCGACGCAACCGGGCGCTGAAACGACTGGAGGAAGAACTGTGACGCAACGCGAAATCGACGGCCTCGAATGGCTGGAACCACCCGAGCATGGCCTGGAATCCGTCCGTGCGCGGATCCGGCAGCGCCATCGGCGACGCACCGCGATTGCCAGCTTTGCCGTGATCGCGATCGCAGCTGGCGCGATCTTCAGTGCAATGCGGACTCCGCAACCCGCATTGCCGGCAGCCATGCTCGCCGAACTCGCCCGGTACGAAGACCGCCGAGACCTGCGCGTGGTCCATGGCAGCGCACTCGAACTGACCACCACCGATTCCGGGACGCGCATCTATCTCGTTTCGGCATCGACCGGAAACGGAACGGACTGATCGGGCTGTCTTGTTCTCTACGTCTTTTCGGCTCTTTGGTTTTTGGTTTCCTGACTAGTGTCGTGTCTCAGCACATCTGCCAATGGATCACAGTGAAGAACGAACACCTTGAATCACCCCCTCCCACACCCTCCCCCGCGAGCGGGGGAGGGCCGGGGTGGGGGCTGAACGGCCTTGATGCCAAGCGTAC
>JBPRGD010000097.1:0-86153 GCA_051428125.1 Candidatus Wenzhouxiangella sp. M2_3B_020 | reverse complement strand
CGCCTGGCCGTCCTGCCCGACCCTGCGAAGGAACGCGCCCACGGCATGGGCGGTTTCCCCCCCGACCCCGGCGTCGATTTCGTCGAAGATGCGAACGATGCCCGCCGATTCCTCGGACGAGGCGATGATCATCGCCAGGCTAAACCGGGACAGTTCGCCGCCGGAGGCGACTTTCTTCAGTGGCTGCGGCGAGCGGCCGGGATTGGCGCTGAACAGGATCTCCACGCGATCGAATCCCGCAGGTGAAACCGGAGCTTCAGGGTCGCTTTCGATCCGGAATTCCAGCCTGGCCTCGTCCATGCCCAGCCGGGACAGCGCGTCGTGTACCGCGTCGGCCACGCTCCCGGCCGCTTCCCGGCGCGCCTCGTGCAGCGCATGCGCCTCATCGCGCCAGCGCATGCGTGCTTCCTCGAGTCGCCTTTCGGCTTCCGCCCGATCGTGTTCGAACTGCTCCAGTCCCTCGGCCTTGCGACGAAGCCGTGCATGAAATCGCGGGAGTTCCGCCGGCTCGACCTGGTGCTTGCGGGCAAGCGAAACGGTGCGCGCGAGCCGTTCCTCGACCCGGGACAGCCGCTCGGGGTCGTTTTCCAGGGCGCCGTTCAGACGATGCACGGCGACGGCCGCCTCCTCGAGGTTGACGCGCGCCGTTTCCAGCATGCCCAGCACCTCGGCCAGCGCCGGCTCGCGGTCGGCCGTCGCCTCCAGCGATCGTATGGCCTGCTGGCTCAGCGAGAGCGCGTTGTAGTCGTCGCTGTCCAGTGCCGTAGAGGCCTCGGAGTATCCGCGCTGGAGTTCATCGACGGAGGCCAGCCGCCGCTGCTCGGCGTCGAGTTGCTCGAATTCTCCGTCCTGCAGGTCGAGGCGATCGAGTTCGTCGAGCTGGAAGCGCAATAGCTCGTTGTCCTCTGATGTGCCGAATTCAGCGTTCAACCGGTCCAGCGCGCGTCTGCTGTCCGCATGTAGCCTGGCGCTTTCGGCCACGCGTTCGCGCAGCTGCGGATCCACGTTACGGTCCAGCCAGGCACGCTGCCGGGCCGGTTCCATCAGGCGCTGATGTTCGTGCTGGCCGTGGATCTCGACAAGCATGGCCCCGATCTCCCGTAGCTGACCGATCGTCGCCGGATGCCCGTTGATCCAGGCCCGGGACGCGCCGTCGGCGGGAATCCGCCGGCGTAGCAGCAATGCATCGTCGTCCATCGCCTGTTCGAGCAGCCAATCACGGGCTTCATGGTCGTCCGGCAACTCGAAGCATGCGGTGAGGTCGGCGTGATCCGCGCCCTCGGCGACGAGCCCCGAGTCGGCGCGGTCGCCCAGCAGCTGCGCCAGCGCGTCGACGAGAATGGACTTGCCCGCGCCGGTCTCGCCGGTGATGACGCCGAAACCCGGCGCGAACTCGAGTTCCAGCGCATCGATGATCGTGAAGTGGCGAATGGCCAGCGAGCGCAGCATGGACGGATCCCGATGGATTGGCGATGCCGGCAGGTCCGTTCCGGCCGCCGGAGCCCGTATTGTATCGGTTGCAATCGTCGCTTCCGGGCCCCATGTTCGGCGGCGTGAGTCGCCAAGAGAACCGGCCCTTCCAACCCGGGCCGGCGTGAACAAGGAGTTGGAAACGACATGAACGAAGATCAGGATCGCGATATCGATTCGGTGCAGGACAACCCGCGCGAAAATGCGGTCGAGGACGACGCGGTCGAGCCTGCCGAGATCGAGTCCGCCGAAGACGCGAAGCCGGCCCCGGACGAGTCCGAGGAACTGGCACGCATCAAGGAAACCATGGTCCGCATGCAGGCGGAGATGGAAAACCGGGAGAAGCGGCTGGAGCGCGAGATGGCGAAGTCGCGCAAGTTCGCGCTGGAGTCGCTGATGCGCGACTTCGTGCAGGTGCTCGACTCGATGGACCAGGCGCTGTCCTCGGCAGATCGCGAGGACGCGGGCGTGGCCTACGAGGGGATGGAGCTCACCCGGAAGCAGGCGGTTCAGGTATTGACCGCCCACGGCCTCGAGGTGCTCGATCCCGTGGGCGAGCCCTTCGACCCCAACTGGCACGAGGCGATGGCCACCCAGCCGACCGAGGAGCAGGAGCCGGACACGGTGTTCCAGGTGCTTCAGAAGGGATACCGACTCAACGAGCGACTGATCAGGCCGGCACGGGTCATCGTCGCCAAGGCGCCCTAGCGCCCGGCAACGTCATCCGGCGATTGAAATCTGCAGGGCCGGGCCCCACTAGTTCAGCAGGTGCGCGGGACGAGTCCCGCCCGATCGAATTCAAGGAAAATGAACGACAGGACTGATTGACATGAGCAAGATTATCGGCATCGACCTGGGTACGACGAACTCGTGCGTTGCGGTCATGGAGGGCGGCAAGACCCGCGTGATCGAGAACGCCGAGGGCGATCGTACGACCCCTTCAATCGTCGCCTTCACGAAGGACGACGAAGTTCTGGTCGGCCAGCCCGCGAAGCGGCAGGCCGTCACCAATCCCGACCGCACGCTGTATGCGGTCAAGCGCCTGATCGGCCGCAAGCACTCCGAAGACGTGGTCCAGAAGGACAAGGACCTCGTCGGCTACAAGATCGTGAAGGCCGACAACGGGGATGCCTGGGTCGAGGTCGACGGCCAGAAGATGGCGCCGCCCGAAGTCTCGGCGCGCGTGCTGATGAAGATGAAGAAGACCGCCGAAGACTACCTCGGCGAGGAAGTCTCGGAAGCCGTCATCACCGTGCCGGCCTACTTCAACGATTCCCAGCGCCAGGCCACCAAGGACGCCGGCAAGATCGCCGGGCTGAACGTGCGCCGGATCATCAACGAGCCGACGGCGGCCGCGCTGGCCTACGGTCTGGACAAGGAAGGCGCCGATCGCAAGATCGCGGTCTACGACCTCGGCGGCGGCACGTTCGACGTCTCCATCATCGAGATCGCCGACGTGGACGGCGAAAAGCAGTTCGAGGTGCTCGCGACCAACGGCGACACCTTCCTGGGCGGCGAGGACTTCGACAAGCGCCTGCAGGACTACCTGATCGCGGAGTTCAAGAAGGACCAGGGCGTGGATCTCAAGCAGGACCCGCTCGCGCTGCAGCGCCTCCGCGAAGCCGCCGAGCGCGCCAAGATCGAACTGTCGTCGGGCCAGCAGACCGAAGTCAACCTGCCGTACATCACCGCCGACCAGAGCGGGCCGAAGCACCTGAACATCAAGGTCACGCGCGCCAAGCTCGAATCGCTGGTCGAGGACCTGGTCAAGCGTTCCATCGAGCCGTGCAAGACCGCCATCAACGACGCCGGCCTGAAGATCGGCGACGTCGACGAGATCATTCTCGTCGGCGGGCAGACCCGGATGCCGCTGGTCCAGAAGTCGGTCCAGGATTTCTTCGGGCGCGAGCCGCGCAAGGACGTCAACCCCGACGAGGCCGTCGCGGTCGGCGCGGCGATCCAGGGCGGCGTGCTGCAGGGCGACGTCAAGGACGTATTGCTGCTGGACGTGACGCCGCTGTCGCTGGGTATCGAGACGCTGGGCGGCGTGTTCACCAAGCTCATCGAGAAGAACACCACGATTCCGACCAAGGCTTCGCAGATCTTCTCGACCGCCGAGGACAACCAGAGCGCCGTCACCGTCCACGTGCTGCAGGGCGAGCGCGAGCAGGCCGCGGCCAACAAGTCGCTGGCCCGTTTCGACCTGGCCGGGATTCCGCCGAAGCCGCGCGGCGTGCCGCAGATCGAGGTGACGTTCGACATCGATGCCAACGGCATTCTCCACGTGTCGGCCAAGGACAAGGAAACCGGCAAGGAGCAGCGCATCGAGATCAAGGCCGGCTCCGGTCTGAGCGAGGATGAGATCGAGAAGATGGTCTCCGATGCCGAAGCGCATCGCGAGGAGGACAAGCGCTTCCACGAACTCGTCACGACCCGCAACAATGCCGAGGCGCTGGCGCACTCGACCCGTTCTATGCTCAAGGAGAACGAGGGCAAGATCGACGAAGCGACCCGCAAACCGGTCGAGGATGCGATCGATAAGGTCGAGGAGGCCATCAAGGGCGACGACAAGGACGCCATCGAGGCTGCCAGCAACGAATTGCAGCAGGCCAGCACCGCGCTGTACCAGGCCGCGGCGCAGGCCGAGGGCGGCGCCGAGTCGGCCGAGTCGGCGGCGGAGGGTTCGGAGTCGACCGGCGAGTCGTCCGAAGACGTCGTCGATGCGGAATTCACCGAAGTCGACGACGAAGACAAGAAGTAACTCCGGCGCATTGTTTCGCCAGGATTGACGATTCGGCCGCCGGTCTCCGGCGGCCTGTCGTTTGGATCAACCGGAAACCGCGAATACTGTCATGAGCCAGCGCGACTACTACGAAGTCCTGGGTGTCAGCCGGGATGCATCGGGAGATGAACTCAAGAAGGCCTATCGCCGGCTGGCGATGAAGTTCCATCCGGACCGCAACCCCGACGATGCCGGGGCCCAGGATCGCTTCAAGGAGGTCAAGCAGGCCTACGAAGTGCTCAAGGACGACGACAAGCGCGCGGCCTACGACCGCTTCGGCCACGACGCCGTCAACGGCCAGGGGCCGGGCGGATTCGGCGGCGCCGGGGCTGCGGGCTTCGGTGACATCAACGACATCTTCGGCGACATCTTCGGAGACATCTTCGGCGGCGGCCGCCGCCGGGGCGGGCGTGCGCGCTCCAACCGAGGCCACGATCTGCGCTACACGCTGGACCTGGATCTCGAGGAGGCCGTCCAGGGCATCACGCGGGAAATCCGTGTTCCGGGCATCGGCAAGTGCTCGACCTGCGGCGGGTCGGGATCGACCAGCGGCAAGAAGAAGGTATGCTCCACCTGCGGCGGCGCCGGCCAGGTGCGCATGCAGCAGGGCATATTCTCCGTGCAGCAGACCTGCCCGGGCTGCGGCGGCTCGGGCCAGGAAGTCAGCGATCCGTGCCGCGATTGCGACGGGACCGGCCAGGTCCGCGAAACGCGCACGCTGCAGGTCAAGGTGCCGCCGGGCGTCGACGAAGGCGACCGGATCCGGCTGTCGGGCGAGGGCGGCGCCGGCGCGCAGGGCGGCATGGCCGGCGATCTCTACGTCGACATCCGCGTGCGCCCGCACAAGCTGTTCCAGCGCGACGGCGACCAGCTGTTCGCCGAGATCCCCATTCCGATGACCACGGCCATCCTCGGCGGCCAGATCAAGGTCCCGACGCTGGACGGCTCCGTGATGCTCAAGATTCCGGCCGAGACGCAGACCGGACGCACGTTCCGGCTGAAGGGCAAGGGTGTGAAGTCGGTACGCAGCAACCGGTCCGGAGACCTCATGGTCCGGGTCGTGGTCGAGACGCCGGTCAACCTCACCCGCGAGCAGAAGGATCTGCTCAAGCAGCTGCAGGACACGCTGGAAGACCCGGGCGGCAAGGAGCACAGCCCGAAATCGCGCACCTGGACCGACAGCGTCAAGGATTTCTTCGACCGCATGGGATTCTGAGGGCCCCGATCCTCGCTGCGGGTACCGTGGCTATAATCCACGTCGGTCCTCGAGCGCAGCACCCGGCATGGCCCTGAAGATCCTCCTCAGCGGCGCCACCGGCAAGGTGGGCCGCCAGATCGAATCGCTGGTCGAGCAGGACGACGGCCTCGAGATCGTTGCCCGTGCGTCGCGCGACTCGTTCTTCGACGAGGCGGGCGACGGCGACGTGATCGTCGATTTCTCGCGCCCGGATGCCTGCGTACGCGCCGTGGAATTCGGCCGGGAACACGGGCTGCCCTGCATTACGGGCACGACGGGGCTCAGCGCGTCGCAGCAACGCCGTATCGACGATGCGGCCGGTGTCGTTGCCGTTTGCCAGGCCGCGAACTTCTCGATCGGCGTCAACCTGCTGCTCGAACTCGTCGCCCGGGCCAGCGGCGGGCTGGGTGCCGCGTTCGACGCCGAAATCCTGGAGCTCCACCACCGCTTCAAGGTCGACGCCCCGTCGGGCACCGCGCTCGCGCTGGGACGGGCGGTTGCCCGCGGTCGCGGCGATGAAGCTCCCAGCGCCGCGGCCCCCGGCCGCGCCGGGCCGCGCCGGGCGGGAGAGATCGGCTACCTGTCCGGCCGCGGCGGCGACGTGGCGGGCGAGCACACGGTGCTGTTCCTCGGCGACGGCGAGCGGCTCGAGCTGATCCACCGGGCGTCCGACCGGGCCGTGTTCGCTCGCGGGGCGCTGCGGGCGGCCCGCTGGCTGGTCGGGCGCGACCCGGGGCTGTATTCGATGTCCGACGTCGTCGGCTGAGGGAGTGCCGGCCGACGGTCGGATCGGGTCGGCAGCCGCCGTCATTTGAATTACAATCCCGACTCGAGCACCGGGTCCGCCCGGAATTCGACGACCAGGGTCAGCGGCTCCTGACCTTCAGGCCTGGAGAGCGACTTGTCGCAACACACTGCAGTTCTCGCGCTGGAAGACGGTTCGCTGTTTTCCGGCACCGGCTTCGGCGCGCCCGGCTCGGCGGTCGGCGAAGTCGTCTTCAATACCGCGATGACGGGTTACCAGGAGATCCTGGCCGATCCGAGCTACGCGGGTCAGCTCGTGACGCTGACGATGCCGCACATCGGCAATACCGGTGTCAATTCCGAGGACCTCGAGTCGGATCGCGTGCGCGCGGCCGGGCTGATCGTGCGCGACTGTCCGCGCCGGGCGAGTTCGTGGCGCGCCGAGCAGTCGCTGCCGGACTGGCTGATCGCGGCCGGCACGGTGGCGATCGGCGACATCGACACGCGTGCACTGACCGTGAAGCTGCGCGAGCACGGTGCGCAGAACGGCTGCATCCTATCCGGCGAGTCGGTGGACCCCGCCGAGGCCGTGGCCCGGGCACGCCAATGTCCTCCGATGACCGGCCAGGATCTGGCCAGGCCCAATTCGTGCCCGGAGCCGGCCGAGTGGACATCGGGTTCGCCGGAGATCGAAAGCCGGACGCCGTCGGCATCCGGCTCGCACCATGTGGTCGTCTACGACTACGGGGCCAAGCACAACATCCTGCGCATGCTGGTCGACGCCGGCTGCCGCGTCACGCGGGTGCCGGCCGCCCATCGGCTGGAACAGGTGCTGGCGCTGAAGCCCGACGGCATCATGCTTTCCAATGGCCCCGGGGACCCGGAGCCTTGCGGCTACGCGATCGAGACCATCGGAGAGATCCTCGATCGGCGAATTCCGACCTTCGGCATCTGTCTCGGCCACCAGCTGCTGGCGCTGGCCGCCGGTGCGACTACCGTCAAGATGAAGTTCGGTCATCACGGCGCCAACCACCCGGTGCAGGACCTCGAATCGGGCCGGGTGATGATCACCAGCCAGAATCACGGTTTCGCGGTCGACGAGGAAAGCCTCCCGGACCGGGTCACGGCGACGCACCGCTCGCTGTTCGACGGCAGCCTGCAGGGAATCCGCGTCGCCGACGCCCCCGCGTTCGGTTTCCAGGGCCACCCCGAAGCCAGCCCGGGCCCGCACGACCTGCGCCCGTTGTTCGATCGATTCGTGGCCCTGATGGCTGACTCCGAAAGCGAATGAAACCGCAGATGAACGCAGATGAACGCAGATTTGAATGCACTGAGCGAACGCGTGATCGGTTGCGTATACCGGGTCAGCAATATGCTCGGCAGTGGTTTTCTGGAGGCCGTCTGCGAGAATGCTCTCGCGCTGGAATTATCTGCGGCCGATGTGGATTACGAACGCCAGAAGCGCATGAAGGTTTACTATCGCCGCGTTGTCGTCGGCGAATTCGTGGCCGATTTCGTGATTCGCGAGACGATGGTCGTCGAATTGAAAGCCGTCAGAAGCATTCTTCCGGAATATCAGGCACAGCTATTGAATTATCTGCACGCCGCAGATCTGAGGGTGGGCCTCCTCATCAACTTCGGTACACCCAAGGTTCAGGTCAAACGCCTGGTAAACGGGCTGCGTTCAAGCTGATCGTCGGGGGTCCGGCTCTTCATCTGCGTTCATCTGCGTTCATCTGCGGTCGGTCAACCCATGCCCAAACGTGACGGCATCCAATCGATCCTGATCATCGGCGCCGGGCCGATCGTGATCGGGCAGGCCTGCGAGTTCGATTATTCGGGCGTTCAGGCGGTCAAGGCGCTGCGGGCCGAGGGGTTCCGGGTGATCCTGGTCAACTCCAACCCGGCGACGATCATGACCGACCCGGAGATCGCCGACGCCGTCTATATCGAGCCGGTACGCTGGGATTTCGTGCGCGAGGTCATCGCCAAGGAACGGCCCGACGCGCTGTTGCCGACCATGGGCGGACAGACCGCGCTGAACTGCGCGCTGGACCTCGTGCGCGAGGGCGTCCTGGACGAATTCGGCGTCGAACTCATCGGCGCCTCCCAGGACGCGATCGACATGGCCGAGGACCGTGAACGGTTCAAGGACGCCATGGCCGACATCGGGCTGGAAACGCCCGTCGCCGAGATCGCGCACACGCTGGACCAGGCCATCGAGATCCAGCGCAGGATCGGTTTCCCGACCATCATCCGGCCTTCGTTCACGCTGGGCGGTTCCGGCGGCGGCATCGCCTACAACGCGGAGGAATTCGTCGAGATCGTTTCGCACGGTCTGGAGCTTTCGCCGACGAACGAGGTGTTGCTCGAGGAGTCCGTGCTCGGATGGAAGGAGTTCGAGATGGAGGTCGTGCGCGATCGCGCCGACAACTGCATCATCGTCTGCTCCATCGAGAACATCGATCCGATGGGCATCCATACCGGGGACTCGATCACCGTGGCGCCGGCTCAGACGCTCACGGACCGCGAATACCAGCGCATGCGCGATGCGTCGATCGCGGTGCTGCGCAAGATCGGCGTCGAGACCGGCGGATCCAACGTCCAGTTCGCGATCGATCCTGCCGACGGGCGCATGGTCGTCATCGAGATGAACCCGCGCGTTTCGCGGTCTTCGGCGCTGGCCTCCAAGGCCACGGGTTTTCCCATCGCCAAGGTCGCCGCCAAGCTGGCCGTCGGCTACACGCTGGACGAACTGGACAACGAGATCACCGGCGGCGCGACGCCGGCCTCGTTCGAGCCGTCCATCGACTACATCGTGACGAAGGCGCCGCGCTTCGCGTTCGAGAAGTTCCCTGCCTCGAGCCGCCGGCTGACCACGCAGATGAAGTCGGTGGGCGAGGCGATGGCGATCGGGCGCACGTTCAAGGAGTCCATGCAGAAGGCGCTGCGCAGCCTCGAGATCGGTCTGTCGGGCTTCGACGATCTGCCGCTGGACGAGCACCCGGAACTGGATGCCGACGTCCTGCTCAAGCGCGAGTTGCGCGAGGCAGGGCCAGAGCGGATCCTGTACGTCGCGGAGGCCTTCCGGCGCGGCGTGGGCTTCGACGAGGTGCGGCGGCTCTCGAACATCGATCCGTGGTTTCTCGACCAGATCCTCGAAATCGTCGAATTCGAAGCCGCGGTGCGCGAGCAGGGACTGGCGCGGCTGGATGCGGATCGCATGTGCCAGCTCAAGCGGCAAGGTTTCTCCGATGCGCGGCTGGCGACGCTGCTGGGAACCGACGAGAACGTCGTGCGGCACCTGCGCCAGACGCTGGACGTCGAGCGCGTCTACAAGCGCGTCGATACCTGCGCGGCGGAATTCGCGACGAAGACCGCCTACATGTACGGCACCTGGGAGGCCGACTGCGAGGCCGATCCGGGCGAACGGCGCAAGATCATGGTGCTCGGCGGCGGGCCGAACCGGATCGGGCAGGGCATCGAGTTCGATTATTGCTGCGTGCACGCCGCGATGGCGATGCGCGAACTCGATTTCGAGACCATCATGGTCAACTGCAATCCCGAGACGGTCTCGACCGACTACGACACCTCGGACCGCCTGTACTTCGAACCGCTGACGCTGGAAGACGTCCTGGCGATCATCGAGACCGAACGGCCGGAGGGCGTCATCATCCAGTTCGGAGGCCAGACGCCGCTGAAGCTGGCACGCGAGCTGGAGGTGGCCGGCGTGCCCATCATCGGCACCAGCCCCGATTCCATCGACCGGGCCGAGGATCGCCAGCGCTTCCAGGAGATGCTCGACCGGCTCGGCCTGAGGCAGCCGCCCAACCGCACGGCGCGCACGCCCGAAGAAGCCGTGGTGCTGGCCGAGGAGGTCGGTTTCCCGCTGGTCGTGCGCCCGTCCTACGTTCTCGGCGGCCGCGCGATGGACATCGTCCACAGCGTTGACGAACTCAAGCGGTACATGCGCGAGGCGGTCAGCGTATCGAACGACTCGCCGGTGCTGCTCGATCGGTTCCTGGACCACGCCATCGAGGTCGACGTGGACGCGGTCTCCGACGGCGAGCGCGTCGTCATCGGCGGCATCATGGAGCACATCGAGCAGGCCGGCGTGCATTCCGGCGACTCCAGCTGCTCGCTGCCGCCGTACTCGCTGTCCGACGATATCGTCGACGAGATCGCCGAGCAGACGCGCCGCATGGCGCTGGAACTGGGCGTCATCGGGCTGATGAACGTGCAGTTCGCGGTCCGCGGGACCGACATCTTCGTCCTCGAGGTCAACCCCCGGGCCTCGCGCACCGTCCCCTTCGTTTCCAAGGCCGTGGGCGTGCCGCTGGCCAAGGTCGCGGCGAACTGCATGGTGGGAAGAACCCTGGAGCAGCAGCGGATCACCACCGACCTCGAAAGCCCGTTCTGGTCGATCAAGGAGCCCGCCTTCCCGTTCATCAAGTTCCCCGGCGTCGATCCCATCCTCGGCCCGGAGATGCGTTCGACCGGGGAAGTCATGGGCGTTGGAAGATCCTACGGCGCGGCTGTGGCACGCGGGCAGCAGGGCGTCGGCATCCAGGCCGCGGCGGACGGCCGCGCGTTTCTTTCGGTGCGCGATGCCGACAAGGAGAGCCTGCTTCCCGTTGCGCGCGCCCTCGTCGAACGCGGATTTTCGCTGGTAGCCACCGAAGGCACCTGGCGGTACCTGGTCGACAAGGGCATCGAGTGCGAATACGTCAACAAGGTCACCCAGGGGCGCCCGCACGTGGTCGACCTGATCAAGAACCGCGAAATCGACTATATTGTCAATACGACCGAGGGCAGGCAGGCGATCACGGATTCGTTCTCGATCCGGCGCGAAGCGCTTCAGCGCAAGGTCAACTACTCGACCACCATCGCAGGTGCGCGGGCGACGCTGAAGGCGCTCGACCACTGGCATGAACGCGACGTCGTCAGCCTGGCCGATCTTCACGAAATCAAGTAGAGACCCATGTCCCAGACACCCTTGACCAAGGAGGGCGCCGAGCGCCTCCGCGACGAATTGAATCGGCTCAAGAAGGTCGAGCGGCCGCAGGTCATCGAGGCCATCGCCGAAGCGAGGGCCCACGGCGACCTCAAGGAGAACGCCGAATACCATGCAGCGCGCGAGCAACAGGGTTTCATCGAGGGTCGCATCCAGGAGCTGGAGTCGGCGCTGTCGCATGCCCGCGTCATCGACACCGCGTCGCTGGACGTCGGCGACAAGGTCGTCTTCGGCGCCCACGTTACGCTGATGGAAGACGTCGACGATGCCGAGGAGGTGCACTGGCAGATCGTGGGCGATCTCGAATCCAGCGTCGAGAAGCGCCGCCTCGCGATCTCCGCGCCCATGGCCCGGGCCATCATCGGGCGGCATGAAGGCGACACCGTCGAGGTCGATACGCCCCGCGGAAAGCGTGTCTATGAAATCGTCGAGGTCCGCTACGACGGTGACTGAGCGACCGGCCGTCGAGGGCTGCCGGAAGGGCGGCACGCGATGCGACGGCTGATCCTGCACGTTCCCGACCTGGAACGACTTCGCGGCGGCGCCGATCGGCTTCCCGGGCGTTTCCGGAAGCTGATGACGCGGGCGCGGCGAGTCGATTCTCCGCCGCCGGATTACTGGCCCCGGCTCATCGGATGTCCCCCGTTGCCTGCGCCGGCGGCGCTTTCGGCGATTGCCTGTGGCAACCGTCCCGACGAGATGGTGGGCCGCCGTTTCCTTCGCTTCGACCCGGTCCGGCTGGTTCCGGACCTGACCGCCGTCTGGATCGAACGTCCGCTGCAGATCGACCTCCGCGATGCCTCGCTGCGCGCGCTGCGCGAGGAACTGGATCGGTTGTTCGCGGCCGAGAAACTTCGCTGGGAGCCGTGCGGGAGGTTCGGGCTGGTCGAACTGGATGGGTCCACGGGCTGCGAGTTCACCTCTCCCGACGAGGCCCGCGGCTCGAGGCTGGACGTAGCCCTGCCGCGCGGGGACGACGCGTGGCGGTGGCACCGCTTGATCAACGAAAGCCAGATGGTGTTCCACCAGTTCCGGTCCCTGGCTCGCGGCGACCAGCACGGGGCGGGCCTCTGGCTGTGGGGAGAAGGTACGGTCCCCGAGACTCGCGACGATGCGGCCGACCTGACAGCGGTCGTGGGCGGATCGGCAACGATGCTCGGTTTCGCCCGCTGGCTGGATGCGCGGCGGTCGACGGCGATGGCGTTCGAGGAAATCGCCGACGTGCCGGATGCGCTGGTGCACGCACCGATCGACGAATCCGCGCCCGACGAGTCGTTGCGCCGGCTCGAACAGCGATGGGTACGGCCCGCTCTGGACGCGATGGCTCGCGGACAGCTCCGGGAGATCGTGCTCGCCGGCGGGGCCGGAACCTGGCGATTCCGCGGCTTGGATCGACTCGCGCTCTGGCGGCGGGACGCCGCGGGCTTCTCGGAATCGGGGGAGTCCGGCTGATGCGGCGCGTTGCCATTGTTCGCCGCCCGGTCCCGCAACCGGCCGCCGGCTGCGAATCGCCCGTCGTCGCCCGTGCGCTGGGCGCGCGTGGCTGTTCGCGGGCGCCCGACTATTCCCTCGCATCGATGCTGCCGCCGAAGCTGGGGGGACTGGAAGAGGCGGCGCGCATGCTGGCCGATTGCATCGAAGCGGGGCGCCGGATACTCGTGGTCGGCGACTTCGACGCCGACGGCGCGACCGGCACCGCGCTGGCGGTACGGGGCCTGAAGGGCCTGGGCGCGTCCGACGTGGCCTGGCGCATGCCGGACCGCGTCCGGCACGGGTACGGCCTCGGACCGACGTTGGCCGCCGAGTGCATTCGCGACGATCCGGCCGTCATCGTCACCGTCGACCAGGGCATCTCGTCGCTGGAGGGCATCGAGCGGGTTCGCGAGGCCGGAATCGACGTGATCGTGACCGACCACCACCTGCCGGGGCCGGGGCTTCCCGAGGCCAGCGCCATCGTCAACCCCAACCTGCCGGGCGACCCGTTCGGATCGCGCCATCTCGCCGGCGTGGGCGTGATGTTCTACGTGCTCGTCGGTCTGCGCGCCGAACTCAGGAGACGCGGACGTTCCGCCGGATTCAGGCTGGACGGTCTCCTGGACCTGGTCGCCCTGGGCTCGGTCGCCGATCTCGTGCAACTCGACGAGAACAATCGCCGGATGGTCCACCAGGGCCTGGAGCGGATCCGGGCCCGGCGATGCGCCCCCGGGATCGCCGCGCTGCTGGAGGTGGCCGGGCGCAACCTCGCGCACGTCACCGCAGCCGACCTCGGATTCGTGGCCGGGCCGCGATTGAACGCAGCCGGACGGCTGGACGACATCTCGATCGGCATCCGCTGCCTGCTGGCCGACGATTTCGCTCGCGCCATGGAATTGGCCACGCGGCTGGACGCGCTCAACCGGGAGCGCCAGAGCCTGCAGGCGGAAATGACCGAAACCGCGCAGGCGATGGCCGAGCGCCTTGTGGCCGATCTGCCGGGCGATGCGGGCGGCTTCTGCCTGCACGATCCCGACTGGCACGCCGGCGTCGTCGGGCTGGTTGCATCGCGTATCTGCGAGCAGACGCAGCGGCCGGTGATCGCGCTCGCGCCGGCAGGGGACGGCAGCGACGAGTTCAAGGGTTCGTGCCGGAGCCCCGCCGGCGTTCACATGCGCGATCTCCTCGCCGATCTGGATGCCGGCCATCCCGGGCTCATCGACCGCTTCGGCGGGCATGCGCGCGCGGCCGGCCTCTCGCTGCAGGCGGCCAACATCGAACGTTTCGAAGCGGCGTTCGACGAGCGGGTGAGCCGTTTTCGGTTCGGCGCCGAGGAGGTCGTCAGCGACGGTTCGCTGGCGCCGGCCGAACTGAGCCTCGAAACGGCGCGTGCGATCACCGAAGCCGGGCCCTGGGGGCAGGGCTGGGAGGAACCGTTGTTCGACGGACGTTTCAGGGTGATCGACCGACGCGTCGTCGGCGGCAAGCACTTGAAGATGGTGCTGGAGCCGGAAGCGGGCGGGCCGCCGGTCGATGCGATCGCGTTTCGCGCCGGGGCGCTTGCCCATCAGGAACTGCCCGAACCGTTCCACGTCACGTATCGTCTGGAAGTCAACAGGTTTCGCGGCAGGGTCCAGCTTCAACTCAATGTCCAGCACCTGGTCGACCACGTCCGGGGCGGGCAGTGATCACCCGCGTCGACGACGGCGCGATACAGTAGATCATCTTCTGCGGAGACCCCCATTGGCCCTGGTCACCATTGCCAAACTGCACGACCCGTCGCTGGCCCAGGTCGTGCGCATGAAGTTCGAATCCGAAGACATTCCCGTGCACCTGGGCAGCGAGGGATTCGCGACGCTGCTCGGCGTGCAGAGCAGTTACAGCGCCGTCCGCGTCCAGGTGCCCGAGGCGTTCGAGTCACGCGCGCGAAACGTCTACCACGCCCTCATGCGTACGCTGGAGATCGACGTCTGAAACCGCCTCAGCCCTTTCCCTTCCGGGCGCGCGGGTGCGTGCGGTCGTAGACTTCCGCGAGATGCTGGAAGTCCAGGTGCGTGTAGATCTGCGTCGTGGAGAGGTTGGCGTGACCCAGAAGCTCCTGGACGGCGCGCAGGTCCCCTGACGATTCCAGGATGTGCGATGCGAACGAGTGCCGGAGCTGGTGGGGGTGGACGTGCTGGCCCAGTCCCTGGCTTCTCGCGCGCTGCGCAATCCGCTTCTGGATGGCGCGCACGCCCATCGGCGTCCCGCGCCGCGTGACGAATACCCAGGCAGAGTCGCAGTCGGCAAACGAAACCGCCGCGGCGCGCCATCGCTCGAGCGCGCCGACCGCGTGGCGGCCCACCGGCACGATACGTTCCTTGTTGCCCTTGCCGACGACCCGCAACAGCCCTTCCTGGAGGTCCAGGCGGTCCCAGCGAACGTCGGCCAGTTCGCTGACCCGCAGACCCGACGAATAGCAGAGTTCCAGCATCGCCCGGTCGCGGACGTCCAATGGCGAATCCCCCTCGATCTCCAGTAGCTGCAGTACCTGGTCCGGATCCAGCGTACGCGGCAGCTTGCGCCGTCCGCGCGGGGCCTTGAGGTCGCCGGCGGGATTTGCGGAGAGTTCGCCGGCTTCGACCAGGAAGCCGAAGAATTTCCGGACCGCCGAGAGATGCCGCTGGATCGTGCGAGGGTCCAGACCGGCGCGCGACATGCTGGCCGCGAAGCCGCGCAGGTGGACGGCACTGACCTCGCAAGCATCGTCCAGTCCCTGGCTCCGGCACCAGTGCGCAAGTCGGGCAAGATCGCGCGCGTAAGCCTTCAGACTGGCGTCGGCCAATCGGCCGCGGCGGCGACAATCGTCGAGGAAGGCGTCGATGCGGGACTGCAGGAGGGATTCTTCTCCGGGCACGGCGGAGGCGGGCTAGGCGCGGGCGCGTTCCCGCTCCGACGCGGTTTCGTCCATGCCGAGCCGGAACCGCAGCGCGTCTCGCAGCAATTCAAGGAACAGCGTGCCCATGTCCGGGTGAAAGCGCTCGTCGGCCGTCGCCCCGATCGCGAGCAGCGAATCCGGCGCCAGGGGCACCAGCGCGGCGGATCCGATCCCGTCGGCCGTGCTGCCGAACACGACTTCGCGCTTGTCCCGCGTCAGGCGGCCGCAGAGGGGCTCCCCGGTCCGAAGCAGGCGCTCCAGCCATTCCGGCCGCGGGTCCGGGAGTCGCCGGGCGATCGACGCGCCGGAATGCCGGGCGTCGTCGTCGATCAGCAGGCGCACGGCGTCGGCGCGGAAGTTCCTGCAGAGGCGGTCTTCGAGGCGCTCCAGCAGCGCGTCGTCGGTTTCGGCGGAAACCAGGGCCAGCGAAAGCCGGTGCAATCGCTTCATCAGGCGTTCGTTCTCGCCGGCCACGCTGCTCAGGTGCTTGAGCTGGCGCTGCAGCCGCTCGTTGTCGGCGCGAAGGACCTCGACCTGGCGTTCGATCAGGGAAGCCGCGCCGGACTCGTGCGGAATTCGAAGGTCGGCCAGCAGGTCCGGATGCCTGGTCAGCAGATCGGGGTTGGAGCGCAGCCAGTCTGCGACCTGCTCCTCGGTGACTCTGGATTCACTCATGCGACGCGTCCCTCGAATACGACGTGTGCCGGGCCACGGGTGACGACGCGTTCCGGCGTCGCAAAATCTACCACAAGCCGACCGCCCGGTTGCTCCACCACGATCTTCGCGCCGGATGCGCGGTCGCGCTCCGCCGCCGCCCGCGCCGCGGCACAGGCGCCGCTCCCGCAGGCGAGCGTCGGACCGGCGCCGCGTTCGTGAACCCGCAACTCGATCCGGCCCGAACCCGCCCGGTACGCGAGTCCGACATTGACGCGGTTGCGCCACTCGGCTTCCCGCTCCAGCCGTTCCACGATTTCGCCCAGCGCGTCGGACGTGGGAGCGTGGTCGCCGAAGACGACGAGGTGGGGGTTGCCCATCGTGAGCAGCATGCCGCCGGATAGTTCATCGGGTAGCGGCGGCAGGCCGAGTTCCCGCGGCGTGCCCGGGACTGGACCGGGAAGATCGGCTTCGAATCGTCCGTCGCCGTCGTGGCGAACGTGCACCGTACCGGCCGGTGTGGACAGTTCGACGGTGCCGGCGAGCTCGGAGCGTCCGGCAAGCCAGGCCGCGATCGCGCGCATGCCGTTGCCGCACTGCTCGGCGCCGGAGCCATCGGCGTTGAAGATGTCGACCTCGAGGCGGCGGGCTTCGCCGCCGTCGCGGAGAACCAGGACCTGATCGCAGCCGATGCCTCTGCGCCGGGAGGCGATGGCGCGAACGGTCGAGGTATCGAACTCCAGGAGCTCGCGCCGGGCATCGACGAGAACGAAATCGTTGCCCAGCGCTTCGAGCTTCGCGAATTCCAGGCCGGCCGGAAGCCGCCCCATCAGTGCGAGCCCGTGCGACCGCGGACCATCCAGTGCCGATCGGATACCGGCTCGCATTCCAGCTGCAGGCCGGCCTCCCGCAACTGCTCGCGCACCTCGTCGACGCGCCAGGCGGCATGAAGACTGTTGCGGAAGTCGGCGCGCAGCACCTCCGGTTCGTCGGCGGCGTAGCGCTCGACGAGCGCGTTGGCCTCGTCCCGCGTGTCGGGGCGCTCGAGATCCATGACCTGGATCCAGGCGCCCGGCGCGGCCAGGCGGGCGATGCCTGTCCAGAGAACGCCCGGGTCGGGAAGGTGATGGAGCAGGCTGTTGGAGATCACGCAGTCGTAGACCCGGCCGTCGAGCGGGTCCGGCAGCCGGGCGAGCGTCAGCGCGATGCGATCGGCGAGCCCGGCGCGCTGCACTTCGTCGCGCGCGAAATCGAGCATGTTGGGTCCTGCGTCCACGCCCTCGATCGTCCACTCCGGCAGCGCGCGGGCGGCGCGGATGCAGATGTCTCCCGGCCCGCATCCCAGGTCGACCAGGCGCCCGGGCGCGATCGCTTCGGCCTCGAGCTGTTCGGCTAGTCGGTCGACGAACCACTGGTTCGACTCGGCGAAATCGGCCCCGGCGTAGGCGCGAACCTGCGCCGGCGTGTCCATGAGTTCCGGTTCCGGCGTCCGATCGAGACGCTCAGCCATCACCGGACCGCTCGTCGTCGCGATGTCCGTCCCCGTCCGCCGCGTCCTCGTTCGCGGTCTCGGCTTCGGGCAGGACCAGGTCGCCCTTGAGACCGCATCCGCCGAGCGGGAGCAGAATCAGGCCTGCCGACAGAAGCGCGGCAGCCGCGGTTAGAATCCTTCGCATGACGTCTACCGAAACAGAAAGGCTCGAGTGCGTCGTGACCGAAACCGGCCCCGAGCCGGAACACGCGGTCGTCTGGCTTCACGGCCTGGGCGCCGACGGTCACGATTTCGCGCCGATTGTACCGCAGCTCCGTTCGGCGCAAAGCCGCCCGGTCCGGTTCGTTTTCCCCCATGCGCCGGTCCGGCCGGTGACCGTCAACGGCGGCATGAGAATGCGCGCCTGGTACGACATCCTGGGCATCGAAATCGCCCGCGACCAGGATACGGAAGGCATACGGCAATCCATGAACCAGGTCGAGCGGCTGCTCCAGGACCAGCTCGAGGGCGGGATCGCGCCCGATAACCTGCTGCTGGCGGGATTCTCGCAGGGCGGCGCCGTCGCGCTGCGCACCGGCCTTGCCCGTGAGCAGGGACTCGGCGGCCTTGTCGCGCTGTCGTGCTACCTGCTCGAGGCCGGGTCGATGGACGACTGGATGACCGAGTCGGGAGCGTCCACGCCGGTCTTCATGGCCCACGGCTCGCACGACCCGGTCGTGCCGGTCGCGTTGGGCAGGGACGCCGCCCGGCGACTGGCCGAGCGACGCGTGGAGGTGGACTGGAGCGAATGGCCGATGCAGCACGCGGTGAGTCCCGAGGAAATCATGTCCCTGGATCGCTGGCTCGAGGAGCGATTCGCCAGGTGACGGCGGAACCGGGCCACCCGCAGGGGGTCCTGATCGTCGACGACGAACCGCCGGCGGTGGAGCGGCTTGCCGACATCGTCTCGGGTATTCCCGGATTCGAGGTCGCCGGGTGCGAATCCCGACCGGAGCGCGTCCTGGCGCGCTGCGAGCATCTGCAGCCGGACGTGATACTCCTCGATATCGAAATGCCGGGCACCAGCGGGCTGGACATCGCGCACCGGCTTGCCGCCGGGGCCCGTCCACCGGCCATCGTGTTCGTGACCGCGCACGACCGCTACGCGGTGGAGGCGTTCGGCGTCGCGGCCGTCGACTACGTGGTCAAGCCCGTGCGCCCCGACCGGTTGCGGGAGGCGCTGCGCCGGGTGACGCCGGCGAGGCCCGCGATCACGCGTTTCGTGGCCGCGCGGATCGGCGAACGCCTGATCCGTCTGCCCCTGGGTGACGTGCGCGCGTTCACGGCCGAGGAGGGAAGCACGCTGGTGCACTCGGTGCAGGGCAGGGCCGTGATCGACGAACCGCTGAAGACCGTGGAGCACCAGTACCGCTCCGATTTCGTTCGCATCCATCGAAACGCGCTCGTCAGCCGGTATCATCTGCGCTCGCTTTACACCGACGACGAGGGCGTCGAACGGGTTTCGGTCGCCGGGCTGGAGCACGGCCTGGAGGTTTCCCGCCGGAACCGGACGACGGTCAAGCGGCTGCTGACCGAAAGCTCGTAAGATTCCGCTCGTCGGATCGACCCAGGAACGCGGAGACGAAGGCCATGAACGGCGTGACGATTGCAACCCGAAAGAGCCGGCTCGCCCTCTGGCAGAGCGAACACGTGGCCGATGCGCTGCGGCGAGCGGATCCGGCCCGCGAAGTCCGCCTGCTGCCGATGAGCACGCGCGGCGACGAAGTGCTCGATCGCTCGCTGGCCGAGATCGGCGGCAAGGGCCTGTTCCTGAAGGAACTGGAAAAGGCCTTGCTGGATGGACGGGCCGACATCGCCGTGCACTCGCTCAAGGACGTGCCCGCCCAGCAGCCCGAAGGGCTGGAACTGGGCGCGTACCTCGCGCGCGCCAATCCACGCGACCTCTGGATCTCGAAATCGGGCGAGGGTCCCGAGTCGCTGCCGGCCGGCAGCCGGGTGGGCAGCTCGAGCCTGCGCCGGATCAGCCAGCTGCGCGCGCTGCGCCCGGACCTGGAGACGGTCGCGTTGCGCGGCAACGTCGAAACGCGGCTGTCGGCCGTGCGCGAAGGCAAGGTGGACGCGACCATTCTTGCCGCCGCCGGCCTGGAGCGGCTGGACATCGTCCCCGACGGCGCGATCCCGCTGGAGGCGCCCCGCTGGCTGCCGGCGCCCGGGCAGGGGATCATCGTCGTACAGCAGCGGGCCGGAGACCCGGCCGTTGCCGCGATCGTCGCCGAACTGGCCTGCAGGCAGACGACGCTGCAGGCGGCCGCAGAACGCGAGGTCGTTCGCGCTCTTGGCGGAGACTGCACGATGCCGCTTGCCGTCCATGCCGAACTGGACGGCGACCGCATGCGGGTGCACGGCCGGCTGGGCGATGCGGAGGGAGCGCTGATCAATGCCGAGGCCGCGGGCGCGGCCGCAGGCGCGGTCGAGCTCGGCACGCGCGTCGCCGGCGAGCTCCTGGAGCGTGGTGGACGGGAGCTTCTGGAAACGTTGAATTCGTCACAGAATTGAAAAATTCGTCGTTTTTCTGCAATCGCTCTGGACATCCTGTCGCGATTTGTGCAACACTACGCCGAAGCTTTAGGGGTCGATTCCCAGTTCGCTTTCCGGGTGCCGCCCACGACGTTATCGATTGATGTGCGTCCCCCTACTGCCAACGCCAACACGCAAGCCCCCTGCACGTTGGTCGGTTTCGTCAGGCACCCGGATCTATCCCAGGGCCCGCCGCTCAGTCGGCGGGCCCTTTTCATTGCCGGATCCGGGTAACGGGCCGCGGCCCGCTGCGACGCGATGAACCGCGGACAACCGCTGGCAGTAGTCACGCGTCCCGAGCCGGATTGCGCCGGAACGACCGAGTCGTTGCGGCAGCGCGGTCTGGATGCGATCGCCAGCCCGCCTTTCCGTCTCGTCGCACGTCCCGCCGGTGAATTGGCCGGGGCGCTGAGCCGGCTCGAAGGCATGGATTACGTCGTCGTCGTCAGCCCGTTTGCCGCGCGCCTGGTCGCGGCGCATGCGTCGCCGGCGATGCTCGATAAGCCCGTATTCATCGCCCCAGGGAGCGGTACCGGTCGGATCCTCGAGGACGCGGGCGCCGAAGTGACCTGGCCGGAGTCCGGCGGAACCAGCGAAGCGATTCTCGAGCTGCCGCAGCTAAGCGCCGTGGAGGGCCGATCGGTCGGGATCTTCGGTGCGCCGGGCGGACGAAGGCTGATCGACCAGGAACTTGCCCGACGCGGTGCCGAAATTCAACGCGTCGACGGCTATCTGCGCGAACCGCTAGCGCCGGCCGAGGCACTGCTGGATGCACTGGCGAGGGGTCGCCGCCTGACCGTCCTGGTCAGCAGCATGAATGCACTGGAGCAGATCTCCGACGGCCTTCCGGACGCCCTCCGGGCGCACTGGTTCGATTCGGCGTTCATCGTTTCGTCACCGAGGCTGGAGCAAGCGTGCCGAAGACGCGGGGCGCACGACGTGACGGTGGCTGCAGGAGCGTCGGACGGTGCGATGCTCGACGCTCTCGAGCGCGTGCGATGAGGGCGCCGGTTTCGGCTGTTGCGGCCCGCATGCAAGGAGATTCCGTTAGCATCGGAGCAGGCGAGCGAACCTCCCTGCGGGGTGAAGGCAATCCATGAGCGATTCCGAACACGAACAGACCGATACCCGAGACGCCGACGAGCAGACCGGCCGCAAACAATCCGCGGACGAACCCGGACCCGAACGGAAGGGCCGGGGAGGAGCATTCGCGGCGGTTCTGGCCCTGCTGCTCGCCGTCGCCGCCCTGGCGCTCGCGGCGCGCCCGTGGTGGCCCGAGGACTGGCGTCCCGGCGAGGATGCCGCCGCGGCGGGCGGGAACGAGCGGATCGAGTCGCTGGGCGAGCGCGTCGATCGGCTGGCACGCCGTATCGACGATCAGGAACAGCGGGACGACGGGTTGGCCGGATCGATCGAATCGACGGCCGACCGCGTCGGCGAGATCGATGAAGCCGTCGGCTCGATCGAGGAGCGCATCGAGGAATTGAGCTCGATCCGGACGCGCATCGACGACCTGGGCGCGGTCGACGAGCGCGTCGAGGAACTGGCGGGCCGGCTGGAGGATCTGCGGTCGGATTTCGGCGACCTCGCCGAAGCCGAAGCCTCGGAGGAGCGTTCGATGGAGTCGCTGCGCGAGCAGGTCGACCAGTTGTCGGTCCGGTTCGAGCGGGTGCAGGGCGAGCGCAATTCCACGATCGCGGGCCTGCGTACCCGGCTCGACGATCTAGAGCGGACCGTCAGCGAACGCCTGGAACGATTCGACATCCGCATTTCGCGCCTTGGAGGCGAACTCGAATCGGCCGATCGCGACCTGGTTACCCGGCTGCGACTGATCGAGATACAGAGTCTTCTTTCGGCCGGTCGGAACCGGCTGGAGGCGTTCGGCGACGTCGATGCCGCACGCCAGGCATGGGCCAGGGCTGCGCGCCAGCTGCGCGGATTCGAATCTTCGCGGTTCGGCGACCTGCGCTCCGCGGTCGAAGCCGAACGCGAGCGGCTTCAAAGCTACGACCCGCCCTCGTCGGCGGCACACGTGCAGCGCCTCTACGACATTTCCGAAGCCGTCGGGACCTGGGCCGGAATCCGCCGTTCGACCGGAAGCCCGGAGTCGCCCGAGGAGGAAGGCTGGAGCAACCGGCTGGGATCGGTGATGTCGCGGCTGGTCAAGGTCGAGAGCGTCGCCGACGAAGCCCCGGGTGCCGCCACCTTGGAGCGGCTGCGCACCGAGATCCGGGCCGGATTGCAGACCGCCGCACTCGCGCTTGCCAGGCGGGATTACGTGCTGGCCGAGCGCTTGATCGCCGAAGCGGCCGAGCGGATGGAGCGTGCCTTCGACGAGTCGCGGCCCGAAGTGCTGACCGAACTGGACTGGCTGCGCGGACTGGATCTCGATGCCGCCGCGGACGATGCACCGGAGCTCGATGAGTCGATGCAGGCGCTGGACGCATTGCTCGAGGGGGCGCGATGAAGCGCACGGCCTTGCTGTTGCTGCTGGTTGTCGTCGCCGTGGCCGCGGTCATCGGCGGTGCGTGGCTGGGGCCGCGGGTGATGGCCGACCCCGGTTACGTGCTGATCGAAATCGGCGGTTGGCGCGTGCAGATGTCCGTCGTGGTCCTGGTCGGTGCGGTTCTCGGGATCTGGGCCGCGATCTCGCTGGCATTGGCCGTCGTCCGCATGCCCGGCCGAGCGGTCCGCAAGGCCCGCGAGGCCCGGGCACGGCGCAATCTCGACCGCGGCCTGCTGGCCCTTTCGGAGGGCGATTGGGCGCAGGCCGAGCGCTCGCTGGTTCGCGCCATGCGCGGCCGCTCGGGCACCACCAGCGGCTATCTGGCGGCCGCACGCGCGGCCCAGGGCCAGTCGGCCCCGGATCGCCGCGACGAGTACCTGGCCCTGGCCGACACCCGTTTCGGAAAGCGCCATTTCGCGACCGCCCTGGTCCGGGCGCGTCTGCTGGCCAGCGAAGGCGACACCGAGGGCGCCATCCAGCTACTGGAGCAGCTGCACCTCAAGCGGCCTCGTCACGAAGGCGTGCTCAGGCTCCTGCTCGAGTGCTATCAGCGCGAGGATCGCTGGCATGACGTGACCGTGCTCATTCCGGCGTTGCGCAAGGCAGGGATCATCGACCGCGAGCGAGCCGACGAACTCCGGGGACTCGCGGCGGCGAGGGAGATCGAGTCGGCACCCGATCCCGAGCAACTCGTTAGGATCCACGGCAACGTCAAGCGATCCCAGCGACACTCGCCGGAGGTCGTCGCGGCGTTCGCGCGGCGTGCGCTGGAGCTGGACAGGCCCGAGCTGTCCGAGCCGGAACTGCGCCGGGCGATTCCCGAAACGTTCGACGACGAACTGCTGGGGTTGTACGCCCAGACCGATCCGGGCGACCGCCGGGCCCGCATCCGCCAGTGCGAGCGCTGGATCGAACAGGGCGCCGACGGGCCCGGGGTGCATTTCGCGCTGGGCCGGCTTTACCTCGACGAGCGCGAAGACGACAAGGCGCGCGAGCACCTCGAAATCGCCGTGCGCAGCAGTCCCGATCCATCGGCATACGCCGCGCTGGGGCAGGTGCTGGATCGCGCCGGGATGCTCGAATCGGCAGCGCAGTGCTACCGCAACGCGCTGCGGCTCGAGCAGGGTCGGGCGCCGGAGCCGCTGCCGCCGGGTCGCGAGCAAGACACGTAAGCGCACCTTTTTTCGATCGTCGTTAAACAAATTGTCGTGAAACAAGTCACGATATCGCGTGCAAGTCGCTGACGGAACGCTGTTTAATCGCGGCAATTGAATGCGAAATTAATGTTTTTTATGAGATACTTGACGGAATCAAAGTCGCCGTTACGGAGTGGTTCCAAGGGTATGTCCAAGAATTTCCTGCTGACTGCAGCCGCGCTGGTGATCCTGGCGGTTCCTTTCCATGGCCATGCGCAGGTCAGCCTGACGATCGACGGCCACTCCGTCGTTCCGGCCGGCCAGCTCGAAACGATCGAATACCGACCCGGAACGCGCGAACTGGTCGTGCGGTCCGTTCACGCCGATTGGCGCTGTTCGGCCGATCCTGCGCGCAACACGCCCTCGGTGCGGTCGGACGATTTCAAGCTCATCTTCGACCAGGTCAACGCGAGCACGGAGCCGGGCGCGGTCTACAGCATCGCGTCGCCGCTGGACGGCGGGTCCATCGTCCAGAACCTGGCCGACGGCGTGTTCGAAATCCAGACCAGCTCCGATGCCAGCGTGCAATTGACCTGTGCCCCGTTCCGGGCGTCGTTCTTCGCCGGAGACTTCGAGAACCTTTTCCGGCTCGACGACACGGCACCGAACATCGCCGCCGCGGGCAGCACGCTGACCATCCCGTTCACGATCACGAACCGTTCGGAATCCGAGGTCGCGACCGCGGTCGAGGTGGATTTCACGTCGAACTTCGAGCCGGCGACGACCGAGATCGTCGGTCCGACGTTCATACCGGTGACCGGTACGATGCTTGGCAACACCTGGCGGATCGACATCCTGTATCCGGGTGATAGCGCGTCGATCGCCGTTGAATACGACGTCGGCACCGCGACCCCCGACGGCACGGTCGTCGGGACCGGAATCGCCGACGTCAGGGCGCTGAACCGCGCGGGCGACGCGGCGCTGGGAACGGGCGCCCCGACCTTGTCCACGTCGGTACCGATCGGCACCGCCGAGCTTTCACTTCTCAAGACGGGCACGCTGAACGACGACGACGGCACGGCCGGCGTCAGCGCGGGCGATACGATCAGCTACAGCTTCGAAGTCACCAACATCAGCGACGTCACGCTGACCGACATCCGCATCGACGACCCGCTGGTCACGGTCGACGGCGGACCCGTCGCATCCCTGGCACCCGGCGCGTCCGACGCCGATACGTTCTCGGCGACCTATACGCTGACGCAGGAAGACGTCGATGCGGGTTCGGTCACCAACCTGGCCACCGTGACCAGCGCCGAAGGCGCGATCGCATCGGACCAGGACACGCGGACGTTTTCGGCGACAGCGGCCGTGAGCCTCGACAAGACCGGGCAGGTACTCGATAGCGACGATCTGGTCGGGCTCAGCGCGGGCGACACGATCGAGTATTCCTTCACGATCACCAATACCGGCAACGCCACGCTGACCGACCTTTCGGTTTCGGATGCCGGCGCTGCCATCAGCGGCACGCCGATCGCCAGCCTGCCGCCGGGCGCTTCAGATTCGACCGCGTTCACAGGCAGCTACACGATCACGCAGGCCGACATCGATTCGGGATCGTACAGCAATACCGCCACGGTCAGCGCGGCCCAGGATGTAAGCGACAGCGATACGCACGAGCAGCAACTCGACGGTGTGCCTGGCTTGACACTGATCAAGAGCGGGCAGCTCAACGACGACGACCAGAACGGGCTGGATCCGGGCGACACGATCGACTACGCGTTCACGATCGAGAACACGGGCAACGTGACGCTGACCGGTATCACGGTCACCGACACGGGAGCCTTGGTCAGCGGGAGCCCGATCGCCATCCTGGCGCCTGGAGCGGTGGATTCCGCATCGTATTCCGCGACTTACGAGATCACCCAGGCTGACATCGACGCAGGTTCCTACGAGAACACCGCGACAGTGAGCAGTGTCGAGGGCGCGAGCAACACCGGCACCGAAATCGTCGCGTTGAACGGAAGTCCGTCGCTGTCGCTGTTCATCACGAGCCAGTGGATCGATAGCGATGAGTCCGGCGACGCAAGTGCCGGCGACGAGATCCAGTACGACTTCGACCTCTTGAACAGCGGCAACGTCACCTTGAACAACGTCCGGGTCACGCTCAGCAGCTCGAATCAGGGCGTGACCGTGAACGGTGGTCCGATCGCCACGCTGTCGCCCGACGCGGTGGATGATTCGACGATCACCGGGGTCTACTCGATTACGCAAAACGACGTCGATAACGGATCGTACGTGCTCTTTGCGACCGGCAGGAGCGATCAGGTCAATAGCACCAGCGAGCGTCACGAGACTTCTCTGCCGAGCCAATAGAACCGGGTACTCTCCTCGAGCCCGGCGATGCAATGGGGAAGCTGCGGAAAGCCGGGATTCGACGGCCGGAAATTCCCTATTCGATACCGTACTTGTCGAGCTTGTAACGGAACGACCGGAACGTGATGCCGAGCTTTCTCGCCGCCTCGGTCTTGTTGTACTTCGCTTCCTTCAGCGCGTTTTCCAGGATCCGGCGCTCGATGCTTTCCATGTAATCGTCCAGGTTCTTGTCGCCGGGATCGGATGGAATGTCCTCGTCTCCCCCATCGAGTGCCGTGTGCTCGAGCTGCAGGTCGTCGGCGGTGATCGTGTCGCCGTCGCACAGCGTGACCGCGCGCTGGAGAATGTTGAACAGTTCCCGGACGTTGCCTGAAAACGGATGCTGCAAAAGCGCCTTCTTGGCGCTGTCGTCGAGGTTCTTCGGCGCATCGCCCCACTGTTCGGCGATCACCGCGAGGAAGTGATTGACGAGCAACGGGATGTCCTTGCGCCGTTCGGACAGCGACGGCATGTTGAGTTCGATCACGTTGAGCCGGAAATACAGGTCGCTGCGGAATTCCTCCGCTTCCACCATGGGCTTGAGCGGCTTGTGCGACGCCGAAAGAATGCGCACGTTGATCGGCGTTTCCTCCTTCCCTCCGATCGGCCTCACCCGTTTTTCCTGGATCACGCGCAGCAGCTTGACCTGCATGTTCAGGGGAAGGTCGGCGACCTCGTCGAGGAACAGCGTGCCGCCGTCGGCGGTCTGGAACAGACCTTCCTTGTCGGTGTCGGCGCCGGTGAAGCTGCCTTTCTTGTGACCGAAGAATTCGCTTTCCATCAGCTCCGACGGAATCGCGCCGCAGTTGACGGCCACGAAAGGTTGCTCCGAGCGGGGCCCGAGATCGTGAATGAGGCGTGCGGCGAGTTCCTTTCCCGTCCCGGAATCGCCGCTGATCATGACCGGCGCCTGCGAGCGCGCCAGCTTCAGGATGGTCTGGCGCACCCGCATGACCGCGTCGGACTTGCCGATCATACGGTCCAGTATGGCCCCTTGCTGCTCCTCGGCCGGCGCCCCGGCCGCGGCATCCGATTCGTCACGCGATTCGGGCGGCCGGGTGGGCACAGGTCCACCGCTCATCTTCTCGGCGTCGTCCTGGCGCATCTTGATCGCGGTCTTGACCAGACTGCGCAGCGCTTCCAGGTCGACGGGCTTGGCGACGAAGTCGAATGCCCCGTATTTGAGCGCCGTCACGGCGTCCTCGACCTTTCCATAGGCCGTGATCATCGCAACCGGCATCTCGGGATGATCGCGGCTGATCTGCTTGATCAGGCTCAAGCCGTTGCCGTCGGGCAGCCGCATGTCGGTCAGGCAGAAGTCGTACGAATTCTCGGCGAGCTTGCGGCGTGCCTCGGTGAGATCGGCCGCCGAGTCGACCTCCACGCCCATACGGGAAAGCGTGAGCTCGAGCAATTCCCGGAGATCCGGTTCGTCGTCGACGATCAAAGCGTTGGGATCGGCCATGCGGCCTCCGTGCCGTTCGGTTCCAGACCCTCTATTCTGCTACAAATTCGCGATTTCCGCCGCTTGCTGGATACGGGACTCCTCATCGGAGCGTCGCAGCAGGATACGGAAGCATGCGCCCGAATTCGGAATCTGCACGTACTCCAGCGGGGCCTGGTTCGCATCGCAGAGCTGGCGGGCCAGGAACAGGCCGAGTCCCGAGCCCTGCTTGTGCGTCGTGAAGAACGGTTCGAAGATCTGGCTGCGCTTCTCTATCGGGATGCCCGGGCCGTCGTCGATGATGTCCAGCGCCATCTCGCGGTGTCCCCGGATGGGACTCAGCCGAAGCGTGATCTTCGGGGGGGCTTCCTCGGTACCGGCGTGGCGCAACGCGTTGTCCATCAGGTTGGCCACGGCCTGCTGCAATTGACCCGGATCGACCAGCACCTCGATGCTGCTTCGCGGCGCCTCGACTGCGACGCGATCCGCCGGCAGTTCGTGCTCTTCGCGGAATTCTTCGGCGATCTCGCGGACCATCTCGGAGATGTTCGTACGCTCGATGCGCGCACTCTCGCGCCGCGAGAGCTTCAGCACGTTCTCGACGATGTCGTTCATCCGCGCGACGTGATTGCGCATGATCTCGATGAGCCTACGGTCCTGCTTGGGCAGCTCCCCGGATTCTCCCAGAAGCTGCGCGGCATGGCTGAGCGCCCCCAGCGGATTGCGGATTTCGTGCGCGATCGAGGCCGACAGCCGCGCCAGCGACGCCTGGGCGAGGTCCCGGGCGCGCCGGCTGACCACGGAGGTGTCCTCCAGGAAGATCAGCGTGGCTTCGCCCAGGACGCCCGGCAGCCGGACGAACTGAGGTACGACGGCCGCCTGCGTGGCCTTGAGGAGCAGGCCCTCGTCGTCGGACTGACCGGTCTTGTGCCAGCGGTTCAGGCGCTCGACCAGAGCAGGGGCGATGACGTTGAGCCGGCGCTCGCTGACCGGGGGATTGCCCAAGAGATACCAGGCCGACTCGTTCATCTGGCGGACCTTCAGTTCGGCGTCGACGACCATGACGCCCGAACGCATGCGGCGGATGATCAGATCGTTGACCTGTTCGAGGCCGACGAGATCGTTGCGACGGCGCTCGGCCAGCAGCTGGTACTCGCGGCCCCAGCGGGCCAGCAGGGAAGTGCCCAGCGCGGTAATGAAGCTGGCGATGCCGTAGATTCCGGCCTGCAGCGCCTGTCCGTTGGCGAAACTGCCACCGGACGCGATCCAGGCCTCGACGACGATCCCGATGGACGTCAGGGATGCGAAGAACAGCGCGACCTGCAGCGGCAGAAGCAGGCCGGCGATGCCGACGGTGAAGATCAGCAGAATGACCAGTCCGCTGCTCAGGCCCCCGAAGCAGTGGAGCACGATCAGAAGGATGACGATGTCGGTCATCAGCGAGAAGCGCGCGAGCTCGTCGGGCGCGACGCGCGCGCGCCAGTGCAGCCAGGGGAAAGCCAGCGACGACATGATGTAGGTCAGCGACGCGGCCTGGGCCAGGAAAACCTTGTAGTCGGCGGCCAGTTGAACCCCGAAATCCCCGAACGAGGCCACCAGGATGACGATCGCCAGCCCGAGGCGGAAAATCATCAGGTAATTCAGCGATCTGCGGATCAGATCGGAGTCGGCTTCGGTCTTCTGGAACAGCTGGGTCAAGGCCATACCCGGCGTCGGCTGAGTGGGACCGGCTGCCGGCACTATAGCGCAACCGGTCTGCGTCGTGAACTCCCTCCCCCGTACGCTCGAGGGTTTTGTTATATTTCCGCGGTTGCTTTCATTCGGCCGCCGGTATCTTCGTCCAATCGGGCGGCTCGTCTCCAATTCACCAAGCGGAATTCAGCCATGAATTTTCACGAATATCAGGCCAAGGTCCTGTTCGCCGACTACGGCATCCCGGTGCCGCGCGGCGAGCTTGCGACCAGCGGTGATGAAGCGGTCGCGGCAGCCGAGAAGATCGGCGGCAAGGAGTGGGTGGTCAAGGCCCAGGTCCACGCGGGCGGGCGCGGCAAGGCCGGCGGCGTCAAGCTGGCTTCCAGCCTCGACGAGGTTCGCGAACTTGCCGAAAAGATGCTCGGGATGACGATCGAGACCTATCAGACCGGCGGACGCGCTCTTCCGGTGAATTCGGTCCTGATCGCCGAGGCCACCGACATCGGCAGCGAACTCTATCTCTCGGCACTCGTCGACCGCGGTCAGCGGGCCGTGGTATTCATGGGATCGGCCGCCGGCGGCGTGGATATCGAAAAGGTCGCCGAGGAAGCGCCCGAGAAGATCGTTTCGGTGGCGGTCGACAATGCCGCCGGGTTCATGCCGTACCAGGCGCGCCAGATCGGCTTCGGAATGGGCCTGAATGCCAAGCAGGTGCGGCAGCTCACCAAGATCATGGATGGCCTCTACAAGCTGTTCATCGACAAGGACCTGTCGATCGTCGAGGTCAATCCGCTGATCATCGACGGTGACGGCGATCTCGTTGCCCTCGATGCCAAGATCAATGCCGACGGCAACGCGCTGTTCCGGCACTCCGATCTTGCCGACATGCGCGACGAATCGCAGGAAGACCCTACCGAACTGGCCGCCAGCAAGCACGATCTCAACTACGTTACGCTGGACGGCAACATCGCCTGCATGGTCAACGGCGCAGGACTGGCGATGGCCACGATGGACGTGATCAAGCTGGCCGGTGGAGAGCCGGCAAACTTCCTGGACGTCGGCGGGGGAGCGACCAAGGAACGGGTCACGGAGGCATTCAAGCTGATCCTGTCTTCCCAGAGCGTCAAGGCCATCCTCGTCAACATCTTCGGGGGCATCGTGCGGTGCGACCTGATCGCCGAAGGCATCATCGGCGCCGTCAAGGATGTCGGCGTCGATGTGCCTGTCGTCGTACGCCTCGAGGGCACCAACGTGGAGCAGGGCAAGAAGCTGCTGGCCGACAGCGGCATGAAGATCATCACCGCCGACGACCTCAACGACGGCGCCGAAAAGGCCGTCGAGGCCGCGGCCTGAAGGAAACCGACATGAGCGTACTGGTCAACAAGAAAACCCGCGTCCTCTGCCAGGGCTTCACCGGCTCGCAGGGCACTTTCCACTCCGAACAGGCCATCGAGTACGGCACGCGGATGGTCGGCGGCGTGACGCCGGGCAAGGGCGGCAACGAGCATCTCGGTCTTCCGGTATTCGATACCGTCGGCGACGCCGTCGACGAAACCGGTGCCGACGCGTCGATGATCTTCGTCCCGCCGCCGTTCGCCGCCGACGCCATTCTCGAGGCGGCCGACGCCGGAATCCGGGTCATCGTGACGATCACCGAGGGGATCCCGGTGCTCGACATGATGCGCGTCAAGGCCGCGTTGAAGGAATACGACGACGTCACGCTGATCGGACCCAATTGCCCGGGCATCATCACACCGGATGAATGCAAGATCGGGATCATGCCCGGGAGCATCCACAAGGCCGGCAAGGTCGGCGTGGTCTCCCGCTCCGGCACTTTGACGTACGAAGCGGTCTACCAGACGACCCAGGCCGGCCTTGGCCAGAGCACGTGCATCGGCATCGGCGGGGATCCGATCAACGGCATGAGCTTCATCGACTGCCTGGACCTGTTCGAGCAGGATCCGGAAACCGAGGGCATCATCATGGTCGGCGAGATCGGTGGTACCGCCGAGGAAGAGGCGGCCGAGTTCATCGCCGACGAAGTCAGCAAGCCGGTGGTGGCCTACATCGCCGGCGTGACCGCTCCGCCGGGCAAACGCATGGGTCATGCGGGCGCGATCATCGCGGGCGGAAAGGGCACGGCAGAGGCCAAGTACGATGCACTGCAGGAAGCCGGCGTGACGACGGTCCGGTCTCCCGTCGAACTCGGGTCCGCGATCGCCGAGCGCTTGAAGTCCTGAGCGGTCGATCCGGCCGGCAAACCGCGGCCTCGCTCGGCCGATATTGCCGCGCGAGGCGATCGATCCGCCCCGTGAATGGCACCGACCCGGAAGGGGCCTCCGGGTCGGATAGCGTGACGTCGGCCCAAATGGCGAAGTCGATTTCGCTTGCAGCGCGTGCCGTTCCGACCGCGCCATGTCGGTCGGGACTTCGGTCGAGCGGTCTCCCGGCCGCTATTCCCATGCGAATGCAGACTTCGGCCGACCGCGCCCGGCGTTCGGGTCACGCGCACGGCCTTTCGCCACGCCCTTCGATACCCGGTCGCTTGCAATGGTGTGGACGGCAGCACCGGACGATCGCGTGGTTGGTGCAGGCCCACGAGTTCGGCATGGCTTCCGGCACTGGCGAAGGACTCACATCCGCAGCAACCTGGACATGATGGACAACGGTGACGATGCATTCTCGAACGCGCCGGTGAATCCCGACTGCATTCCGGATTACTCCGAGGTCGAGTTCCGGGGCGTTGCGTCGGGGTACAAGTCGTACACGCTGGTTTCCACGCTTGCCATCTTTCTGCCGCCGGTGCTCGCGGGAGTGGTTCTTGCGTTGGTGCCGGCGGTGCCGTTCAAGTTGGGTGGCACTCTCGCACTCGCAGCGGTAGTGGCGCTGGCCGCCGTGATCGGGCTGTATCGCTGGATCGATGCCGGCTATCGAGGCTGGGCCGTTCGCGAACACGATGTAATCGCCAGGTCCGGTATCGTCTGGCGCAGCATCGTGGCGTTGCCGGTGGCCCGAATCCAGCACGTCGAGACCACGCACGGTCCGTTGGAACGTCTTTTCGGACTGGCGAGAATGAAGCTCTATTCCGCCGGAGGCATGACGGCCGATCTGACGGTGCTCGGACTCGAACGGGAAAGGGCCGACGATCTCCGCGAATACCTGGTCGAACAGATCCGGCGGCGTGACGCGGAAGCCAGGGATCATGGCCGGGACGACTGACGCCTGGAAGGCATTGCCGGCTCCCGCCGTTGCCGCGCTTTACGTCAACGGGGTCCAGAAGTTCGTGCGCGAGAACCTCATCGCGTTCTTCGGAGCCGGCACGGGATTCGCGATCAGCGACTCGCTTGGCTGGCGCGAACTGGGGCTCGGGATCGCGCTGCTTCTGCTGATCGGTCTACTGATCACCGTCATCTATCATCGCCGTTTCCGCTACAGCCTGGACGGTGAAGCGGTCCGCGTTCGGAAGGGCCTTTTCGAGCAACAGGAAATCAAGGTGCGGCTGGAGCGGGTGCAGAACATCGGTTTCAGTCAGCCGCTGTACCTGCGCCCGATGGGGCTGATCCGCGTTTCTCTGGAAACGCCCGGCGCCGCGCATACCGAGGTCGAGTTGCCGGGGATTCCGCTGCAGGAAGCGAAAGAGTTGCGCGATCTCGTCGCCGCAACGCGTCATGACGAAGCGCGTGGCGAAGAAACGCAGGGAAAGAAGGACGCGGATGCGACCGTGGCGTTCGAGGCCGGTGCCTCCGACCTGTTCAAGTACGGCTTGACGTCGAACCAGATCTGGATCCTGCTCGCGCTCGTCGGCGCACCGGCGTCGAACCTGATCGAACGGCGGATCTCGGGCTGGATCGAGCAAGCCGAAGCGGCCGGGCTGATCGAGATGGAAACGCTGGCCGGCGCGCCGATGATGGTCGCGTTGGCAGTACTGGTCATACTGATCGCGTTCGCGCTGCTGGTCATGATGATCTCGGGCCTGATCGCCATCGCTCGCTTTCACGGGTTCCGGTTGCGACGCGAAGGCGATCGATTCATCGCGGCATACGGACTGTTCGAGGAGCGGGAAAAGACGCTTCGCAGCGAAAAGCTCCACAGCATCGAGCTCGTGCAATCGGCCATCGGCCGTGCGCTGGGCCAGTGGCATGCCATCGGGCACCAGACCGGGGCACAGCAAATCAGCGGTCAAGCCGGGGAAGAGCGCCGCTTCATGGTGCCCGGAATCGACGGTGGGCGGCTCGACTGGATTGCCGAACTGCTGCGAGGAACGCGCTGGACCCGCCCCCGGTGGCGTTCGATCGACGCTCGGTATCGAACGATACTGGCGGCAAGGATCACCGTGCCCTTGCTGTGCATCGGCGTGATGACGTGGTGGACAATTCCGTGGCTCGCGTTGCCGGTCGTCGGTGTCAACGCGTTGTTGGTCGTTGCGGTCTGTCTTCGATATCGCCGGTGGGCCTGGGAAATCGACGGTGACCGGCTCCGGATCCGAAGCGGCACGATCGGGCAGACGGTGATCGACTTCGAAACCTCGCGCTGCCAGCAGATATCGATATCGAGCAGTCCATATCAGCGCCGGCACGGTCTGGCGTCGCTTTCGTTCCGGTTGCCGCACGGGGATCAGAGTCTCCCGTACGTGCCCCTGGAAACGGCCCATCGGCTCGTCAACCTGGTTCTGTTCCGCGTGGAGTCGTCCCGCGATCACGCGCTGTGAGCGGATCGTTGTTCAGGCGGCTGCGCGCCCCCCGCATACCATCTGTTCCAGTCGGGTCGGATCGAGGATCTCGATGTCGCGGGCGTTGGAGCTCGCGATGCTGTCGTCGCGCAAGGCCCTCAGGCACCGCGACAGCGTTTCGGGCTGCAGGGAAAGATAGCTGGCGATGTTCTTCTTGCTGTAGCGGAGGCGAAAACGTGGCGTGTTCCCGTTCCTACGGTATTCCTCGAGAAGGAACGACGAAACCCGGAAGCTTGCCTTGTCCACGGATAGTAGTTCGGCATGACACAGTAGGTCATCGGCGCGTCCGATCAGCGAGTCGACGAGGTCCATTCTGGCGTGCTGTGAACGGTCGAGCATCTGCAGCAGGAAATCGATGTCCATCGACATGAGTTCACTTGCCGTCATCGCCATGCAGTGAACGGGGTAGGCGCGATCGGCGCGGATCGAGATCGAATCGAACAACGTGTCGCCTTCGCTGGCGATATGAAAGATCTTCTCGCTTCCGGTAGGCGTGAGCCTGAAGAGTTTCAACGCACCGGCCAGGCAGAAGTAGCTTCGTCGTGCAGGCTCGTCCTGACGAAACAACGGTTCGTCGGCATTCAGCGAGATTGCCCGGGAGTGTTCCTGAACTTCCTCGATGAGTTCTTTCGAGAGGTTCCGGAACGGCGTGAAAGCGATGATCTTCTCGGCTTCGACGATCTTGCGTTCGAGCATTAGGAGGGCTTCCTTGCGACATCTGTCGATACTTGAAACGGAACGCCTGAACGGTTCGGGTGCTCTCGATCAGAAAACGTTATCCAGGTTTCCAGTATGCGACGTGGGCGCTGAACGGGTTTGATTTGCGTCAATCACCCCTTGCGGTATCGAACGTCTGACCATCGCGTTGCGACTCATTGTACGCGTAAGGAAAGCGGCATCCGGCCTCGCCGCGCGATATGCCTCGCGCGGTGGCTGTCGCGGACGAAGCGAGGTCAGTCGACCTGCCGGTCGATGACGATGTCGATGTGTCCGGTTGAACCCGGAGCGAACGGCTCGCTGCTGCCCTCGAGGTCGCCGGGGGATGCGATGACGTTCCCCGAGCGGCTGAGACGCGCGACGACCCTTGCCTGTGGAAACGTTCCCAGCGTGAGGCCTTCCGCCATCGAATCGGACTCCGAGAGCACGACCGTGGCCGGCAGCGTCGAGGCGGGCAGACGCTTCACGGCGAGCGGAGCGGGTGGACCGTTCACGGCTCTTGCGAATACGAACACCGTTTCGGAGCCACTGATCGAACCGGACAGCGCGGAATCCAGCGAAACGTTGACGGCGACGCTGACCTCGCCGTCGTCGGCCGCAGTGCTCGTCTGCGACGGGGGAGGTGCCGGGGAAGTCGATGCAACGGTCCCGGAAGGTGACTCGTCGATGTCGGCTCCCCGCCGTGCCGTTGTTTCGGGCTCGCCGTCGGCTCCGTTCGCGGCCGCGTTCGATGTCTCGGCCGGCCGTCCGGCTGCATCGGCGATCTGCCGACGGATCTGGTCACGGACGCTGCCTTCGGGAAGCTGTCGCTCCAGGCGACGCCACAATGCGAGAGCGCGGTCGCGGTCGCCTTCGTGGAAGGCATCGAGTCCGGCCAGCCACAGCGCTTTCTGGTTGTCGGGTTCGGCGGCGAGAACCCGGCGGAGCAGGCGCCTGCTTTCATCCGGCAGGCTGGCCTGTCCGGCCATGTAGAGCAGCGTTTCGGCAAGCTCGACACGCGCCAGCTGGTTGTCCGGGTCGATGAAGATCACGCGCCGGAAAGCCGCTTCGGCGGCCGGGAATTGCTGCAGCTGCTTCTGGATCATGCCCAGCTGGTTCCACGCCTCGACGTCCTGCGGCTCGCTTCGCACGCGTTGCGTCAGTTCTCCCAGCGTCTGGCGAATTTCTCCAGTCCGGCCGGTGTCGGGATCGATGCCTTCCGGCGTGCCGACGTACAGGTACGCGGCAACGGCGCAGGCCGGAACCGCCAGGGCGAGCAGGACGACCATCGCGAGGTTCGGCCGCGCGCCACCACCGGACGATTCGGCTTCCTCGCGCAGGCGCGCGCGGCGCCGCTCGTAATCGCCGGGATCCAGATCGTCGCGCAGCTCCTCGAGGGCGCGCAATCGGCGCCTGGTCGCTGCCGACGCAGCGCCGCCGCGCAAAAGCGGGGCGAGCAGGAACACCAGTGCGAGGATGATCAGGACGGCGGTGCCGCCCAGGAACGCGGGAGAAGCCAGGATCTCGCTCAACGGATCTCTCCTAGGATGTTGGATTCAAGCGGAGCGGGGCAAGCCGCCATCCGCCGTCGATTGTCGCCGACCGGAATTTTCAGCCGGCCCGCTGCCGGCGTTCGGCCAGCATCTTCCGCCGACGTCGGATCAGCAGCGCGCCGGTCACCAGGCCGATCAGCAACAGGATCACCGGCCCGAGCCACAGGATCAGCGTATGCCCGGCGAACGGCGGATTGTAGAGCACGAAATCGCCGTAGCGATCGCGCATGTACTGGCGGATCTCGAAGTCGGAGCGGCCCTGCATGATCTGCCGGTAGACCTGCTGTCTGAGGTCGGCCGCCAGCGGCGCATTCGAGCTCTCGATCGGCTCGTTCTGGCAGACCGTGCAACGCAGTTCCGAGATCAGTGCGCGGTAGCGGTCTTCCTGGGTCTCGTTGGCGAACTGCCGGGGCTCGATCGGCGAGTTGGAGGACCGCGTCTGGGCCTCCGGCATGATCGGCACCAACACCAGCAAAAGAACAACGGCGAAGATTCGGGTCATGAGTTTGCGGCCTCGCTTTCGAGCCGGCGGATTCTTTCGAGCAGGTCGGCGTAGGAGTCCTCGGTCACCGGGCCGATATGCTTGTGGCGGATGATTCCGGTGTGATCGACGAGAAACGTTTCCGGCGCGCCGTAGACGCCCAGGTCGATGCCGAAGGTGCCCGGCGAGTCGAAAAGATGGAAGTCCCACGCATCGCCGAACTGGCCCAGCCAGCGCATGGCCGCCGGGCGTTCGTCCTTCCAGTTCAGGCCCACCAGCGGAGCTTCGATCTCCCTGCCCATCCGGGTGATCAGCGGATGCTCGACCCGGCAGGAGGGGCACCAGCTGCCCCAGACGTTGATGACGAACGGACGTCCCAGCAGATCGGTTTTCGTGACCGTCCGCGCATCGTCGTGAAGCGTCGGCAGCGTGAAATCCGGAACAGGCTTGCCGACCAGCGGGCTGTCGATGACTTCGCGCTGGTCGGAGTTCTTCAGGCCCGCCAGCAGCAATCCGAGGAGTGCCACGAAGACCGCCAGCGGCAGGATCATCCGGATCATGTCGCCAGCGCTCCTTGCGCACGGCCCGTACCCGCGGGCTCGGGCGCCTCGGCCTCGGCTCGCCTGCGGACCCAGTAGCGCCGGTCACTTGCCGAAATCAGGCCACCGAGAAGCATGAGTACCGCACCACCCCAGATCCAGCGGATGAAGGGCTTGATGTGAATGCGCATCGACCATGCGCCGCCGCTGAGCGGCTCTCCGAGCGCGACGTAGAGATCGCGCGTGAAGCCCGGCCGCAGCTCGATCTGCGACATGACCTGGCCCGATCGGTAGTATCGACGCTTCTGGGGGGTCATCAGCAGGACCTCCTCGCCGTTCTTCAGCACGCTGACGCGGGCCTCGTCGGCCGCCCAGTTGGGGCCCTTGACGGTCGCGACCTCGTTGAGCCTGAAGGTCAGGCCGGCCGCCTCGACCGTCTGGCCGGGCTCGAATCGCAGGTCCTTCTCGAACGTCGTCGATTCGACCATGGCCACGCCGATGATGAATACTCCGACGCCGAAGTGGGCGAGGCTCATGCCCCACTGGCCGCGGGTCATGCGGCCGGACGCCTGTCGGCGCTGGCGCATCACGAATGCCACGGCGCCGGCCATCAGCCACAGCCCGCCGATCCAGCCGGTGATCGCCCGCAGGTTCCACGATCCCAGCAACGCCGTGATGACCAACGCGCCGACAACGGCGAGCAGCGCCGCCCACAGCAGCGGGCGAGCCGCGCGCTTGAACTCGTCGTTCTGCCAGCGAGCCATCGGTCCCAGCGGCAGCAGCAGCACCACGGGCGTCATCAGCAGGATGAACATCGCGCCGAAGTAGGGTGGCCCGACCGAGACCTGGCCCCACCCCATGAAGTCGACGAGGATGGGATAGATCGTTCCGATCAGCACCATTGCCGCGGCCACGACGAGGAAGATGTTGTTCAGCAGCAGCGCCGATTCGCGGCTGACGACGTCGAAGCCCTCGCCGGTGGCGATTCTAGGCGCCCGCAGCGCGTACAGCAGCAGCGAGCCGCCGACCACGATGGCGAGAAAGGCCAGGATGAAAAGCCCGCGCTCCGGGTCGTTGGCGAACGCGTGGACCGACGTGAGCACGCCGGAACGCACGAGGAAGGTGCCGAGAAGCGACAGCGAGAAGGCCGCGATCGACAGCAGCACCGTCCAGGCCGGAAACGCACCGCGCTTTTCGGTCACCGCCTGCGAGTGGATCAGGGCCGTGCCGACCAGCCACGGCATGAACGACGCATTCTCGACCGGATCCCAGAACCACCAGCCGCCCCATCCGAGTTCGTAGTAGGCCCACCACGAACCCAGCGCGATGCCGCCGGTCAGGAACGCCCACGCCGCCAGCGTCCAGGGCTTGGCCCAGCGGATCCATTCGCGCTCGACGCGTCCGCCGAGGAGGCCGGCGATCGCGAACGCGAACGCGACCGAGAATCCGACGTAGCCCATGTAGAGCAACGGCGGATGGAAGATCATGCCGGGATCCTGCAGCAGCGGGTTGAGATCGTTGCCGTCTGGGACGCCGGGCAAGACGCGGTCGAAAGGATTCGACGTGAACGCGGTGAAGGCGAGAAATCCGACGCAGACCATGCCCATGACCGCCAGCACCCGGGCGCGGAACGCCCTGGGCAGCGATTTCGACAGCAGCACGACGGCCATCATCCAGCCGGACAGCATCAGCATCCACAGAAGCAGCGAGCCCTCGTGACCGCCCCAGATCGCGCTGAGCCGGTAATACCAGGGCAGCAGCAGGTTGGAGTTGCTCGCGACGTAGCGGATCGTGAAATCGTTGACGAGGAAGGCCGCGGCGAGAAGAACGAAGCTCGCCGCGATGAAAACGAACAGGCCGGTGGCGAGCGAGGAAGCCGACGCGATCAAACGGTTGTCGTTGTTCCAGGCGCCGACCAGCGGCAGGATGGAGAGACATACGGCGATGATCAGGGCGATCACCAGCGTCATCTGGCCGAGTTCGGCGATCATCAGCCGCTCCCCCCGGCCGGATGGCCGGTCTTTTCGAGCGCCTTCTTGACCTCCGGCGGCATGTAGTTCTCGTCGTGCTTGGCGAGGACCTCATGCGCTTCGAAGCGACCGTTGCGCAGGAAACCGTGGGCGACGATGCCCTGGCCTTCGCGGAACAGGTCGGGCAGTATCCCGTCGAACACCACCGGCACTTCGGCGGCGCCGTCGGTCACGGCGAAACGGACTTCGAGGCCTTGGTCGGCGTGTTCGACGCTGCCGTCGACGACCAGGCCCCCGAGCCGGAACTGGCGGTCCGGCGGCAACTCCTGCGCCTCCACGTCGCTGGGACTGACGAAGAACATCATGTTCTGGTTCAACGAAACGACCGCAACCGAGGCGGCCACGGCGATTCCGCAGACCAGGCCCAGTACGACCATCGCGCGTTTCTTACGTGTAGGTGTCATCGTCGGCTCCTTTCGGCGGCGCGCCGTTCGGCTTCAGCTTCGATCATGTTCGCGACCAGCTTCTTGCGTCGGACCAGCGGCTGGACGAACTGCCAGCCGACGATCAGCGCGAAAATTGCGTAGCTCGTCCAGACGTACTGGGCGTGACTGATATCCGGGATCATGGTTGTTCCTTCAGTGCTTCCCTGCATTCCCTTGGAGCGTTTCGAGCTCCAGGGGTTCCGTGCTCACCGGCCGAAATCGTACCCTGCCGGTCGGCGCGCATCCTTGCGCTGAATCAAGTCCGTCAGCCGGGGCTGATCACCTGCTCGTGGACCCATTTCTTCGTCCGGTCCTGCTCCAGGAGCTCGTTGCGCGCCCGGTCCAGCAGCGCGGCGCCGAAGAAGAACTTGGTGGCCACGACCATCCAGATCAGCGGCGGTAGCATCGAAGGATCCATCGAGGATTCACCCATCAGCCGGATGGTCTGTCCCTGGTGCAGCGTGTTCCACCACTCGACCGAGAAATGGATGATCGGGATGTTGACCGCGCCGGCGAGCACCAGCACGGAAGCCACGCGGGCTCCCTTGCGCTTGTCGTCGAAGGCCGCGTACAGGCCCATGATGCCGATATAGATGAACAGCAGGACCAGCATGGACGTCAGCCGGGCATCCCATTCCCACCAGGTCCCCCACATGGGCTTGCCCCACAGCGAGCCGGTCGCGAGGCAGACCAGCGTCAGTGCCGCACCGATGGGCGCGCACGACATCGCCAGGATCTCTGTCAGCCGGATGCGCCAGACCAGCGCGATGACGGCGAGGATCGCCATCACGCCGTAGATGAACATGGCCTGCCAGGCCGAAGGCACGTGGATGTAGAGAATCCGGGCGCTGTCGCCCTGCTGGTAGTCGGGGGGCACGACGTAGAGCGCCAGGTACAGGCCGTAGAGCGCGGTGATCGCGAATCCGGCCCAGAGCCAGGGCGCGACGACGCGCGCGAAACGGTAGAAGTACGGGGCCGAGCCGAGCTTGTGAAACCAGACCTTGAGCGTTTTCCAGATCATTCCAGGTTCATCCTCAATGCGGCGGCGATGCCGATGGGTGCAAGAGTCAGGCTGAGTATAGTAAAGGCGGTGAGAAGGCCGAGATGGGCGCTCGGATCGAGGCTGTCGGCCGTCATCGCGACGGCGCCGGTGGCGAAGATCACCAGCGGCACGATCAGCGGAAAGATCAGGATCGAGAGCAGCACGCTCGCTCCGCGCGTCGACAGCGTGAGCGCGGCGGCCAGCCCGCCCAGCAGGCTGAGCGCGGGCGTGCCGATGACCAGCGTGAGGACCAGGGTCCCGAGTGCCCGGTGCGGCAGGTTGAGCATCTCGGCGGCCAGCGGCGAAAAGATGATGACGGGCAGCCCGGTGATCAGCCAATGGGACAGCAAGCGCGCCATCACCCGTCCGTAGACCGAATCGGTGCCGACGAACCACTGCTCCAGCGTCCCGTCTTCCAGGTCGGGCCGGAACAGGTGCTCCAGCGCCAGCAGCGACGCCAGCAACGCAGCCACCCACACCATGCCCGGCGCCATGCGGGCCAGCAGGTTCGGGCCGGGCCCGACGCCGAGCGGGATCAGCACGATGACGGTGAACAGGAAGAACAGCGGCAGCAGCGATTCGCCGATGCGTCGGAACGCGAGCTTCATGTCGCGGCGGAACAGCGCCCGGATCGGTCGTCGCGTCGCGCCGCTCACGAGTGCGCCCCCGTCCGGCCGGTGGTCAGTCCGACGCCGAGCACGAGGTCCTCGGCGACCCGTGGATGACGCTGGTGCGTGGCGAGAATCACGCCGCCGCGCTCGGCGAGGTGGTTTCCGATGAGCTCGTCGACCCGTTCGCAGCCGGCGTCGTCCAGGCTGGCGTAGGGTTCATCGAGCAGCCAGACCGGCGTTTCCCGCACCAGCAGGCGGGCCAGGCCGAGGCGCTTGCGCTGGCCGGCCGAGAGCGCGCGGGCCGGCCGCGAACCCAGGCCGGCCAGGCCGACGCGGGCCAGTGCCTCGGCAACGTCCATGGCGGCCGGTCCGGCTTCGCGTTCGTAGGTGAGATTCTCGCGGCAGGTCAGGTCCGATTTCACGGCCGGCTGGTGGCCGACGAACGCGACGCCGGCGTGGTGGGTCAGCGAGCCGGCGACCGGCTTCAGGATCCCGGCCAGCAGTCGGAGCAGCGTGGTCTTGCCTACGCCGTTGGGTCCGGTCAGCACGATGGCCTGTCCTCGTTGCAGCGCGAGATCGACCGGGTCGAATACCGGCTCCCCGTAGCGATGAAACTCCAGCCTGGAGCCCTCGATCAGTGAACTCACGACGTTCGCGTCCCGGTCGGTACCCGTTCCGGCTCCCCGCCGGAGTAGACGCGCAGGCACGCCGGCGCGTCCGGCCCGCCGACGACCACGGCCGCCTGGCCGAATCCGCGCGCGAGACCGTCGACGTCGGCCAGCGATACGGGGCTGAACAGCCAGCCCGGTTCGTCCGGCCAGCGGCCCTCGGGATCATGATTGCGGCTGGGCCACATCACGTCCGGCTCCAGTGCCCGGATGCGCGCCGTCAGTCGTTCGGCCGCGCGCCGGTTGGCATCCTGGTCGATGCACCGACCCCCGGGATTGTGTGCCGTGACGATCGCCCAGCGGCGGCGATCGAGCAGCCGGTCCAGCGCCTCGTCCCGCGCGCCGATACGCACCGTCCTGGGTCCCGAAGGGGTTTCGACGCGATATTCGGTCGCCTCGAAGGCTGCGAGCAGCTTGAGGTCCGGTTCGGATTGTCGTGCGGCTTCGTGCATGATTCACGGTCGTTGTCGGGACGGGTCGATCGGCTACAATCCGGTGCTTTGCGCCCCGGCCTGGACCGATTGCGCGACATTCTACCCAGCTTCAAACGGGTCCATTTGACCAATGACAAACTTCGACTATGACCTGCTCGTCATCGGCGGCGGGTCGGGTGGCGTACGAGCCGCCCGCATCGCGGCCGGTCACGGCGCCCGCGTCGGGCTGTGCGAGGAATCGCGGCTCGGCGGCACTTGCGTCATCCGCGGCTGCGTTCCCAAGAAACTGCTGGTCTATGCCAGCCAGTTCCGCGAAGCCTTCGAGGATGCCGCCGGCTACGGATGGACCGTCGGCGCCACCGACTTCTCGTGGCCGGACCTGGTCGCGGCCAAGGAAAGGGAGATCACGCGGCTCGAGGGCGTCTACGGTCGGTTGCTCGAAAACGCCGGCGTCGAGGTCCACGCCGGGCGCGGGACGTTCGTCGACGAGCACACCGTCGCCGTCGGCGATCGCAGGATCACTGCCGGCAAGATCCTGGTCGCGGTCGGCGGACGACCGTTCCGTCCCGATATTCCGGGTGCGGATCTCGCGATCGAATCGGACGACGCGTTCGATCTTCCGCAGTTTCCCCGGCGCGTGCTCGTCGTCGGCGGCGGCTACATCGCCGTGGAGTTCGCCGGCATCTTCAACGGGCTGGGCTCGGACGTCACGCTCAACTACCGCAGGGAGCGGATCCTGCGCGGATTCGACCCCGACGTGCGTCGCGTGGTCGAAGCCGGGATGCGTTCGCGGGGCGTCACGTTCCACTACGACAACACGCCCACGGCAATCCGCGAGGCGGAAGACGGCTCCCGGCACGTGAGCTTTTCCGACGGCTGCAGCGGCGATTACGACGTCGTGCTGTACGCCACCGGCCGCCGCCCATATACCGGCGAGCTGGGCCTGGAGCGGGCCGGCGTGGAAACCGGACCGCTGGGCAAGATCCTCGTCGACGAGTACAGCAGGTCTTCCGTGGACCACGTCTTCGCCGTCGGCGACGTCACCGACCGCATCGCGCTGACGCCGGTCGCGCTGATGGAGGGCCACGCGTTCGCCGACAGCGAGTTCGGCGGCAGGAAGCGCCCGGTGGACCACGCCAACGTGCCTTCGGCGGTGTTCAGCCAGCCGCCCTCGGCAAGCGTCGGTCTGACCGAGGACGAGGCGCGCGACGGCTCGATCCCGCTGAAGATCTTCCGCTCCGAATTCACGCCGATGAAGTACACATTGAGCGGAAGGAGCGAGAAGGCGCTGATGAAGCTGCTGGTCGACGCGGAATCCGATCGCGTCATCGGACTCCACGTCGTCGGCCCCGAAGCGGCCGAGATGGTGCAGGGCTTCGCGGTGGCGGTGCGGGCCGGATTGACCAAGGCGGATTTTGACCGCACCATAGGAATACACCCGACCAGCGCCGAAGAGCTGGTCACGATGCGTGAGGCGGTGGCATGAGAACGTCGACGGCCGGCCCGGCCCGGAACTCCTTGCGCGCGCAGATATCGAAATTGGATCGAACATGGTGAGCACATGCACATGAATCGTTGGACATTCTTTTCGGCCGCAGCCCTGCTGGTGGCGGCGACCGCGGCGCTCGCAGGCAAGCCCGCCGTCGTTCCGGGAGCCTGGATCGTCGCGCTCGAGGACCCGCCCACGGTGGAATTCGAGGGCGGCGCGCCCGAATCGGTGCAGCGCCTCGGCGGCGACTCGCCCGGGACGCTGGAAGCGACCGCGCCGTCGGTGACCGGGGCGCGCAAGCTGCGCGTCGATTCGCCGGCGGTACAGGCCTACGTCAAGCATCTCGACGCCGCCCGCGCCCGCGTGCTCGCCGACGCGGCTTCGGCGCTGGATCGCAAGCTGGAACCGCGGCACGTCTATCGTCACGTGCTCAACGGGTTTTCGGCCGAAATGTCCGATGCCGAGGCGCGCCGGCTGGCCGAGCTGCCGGGCGTGAAGTCCGTCGAACCGGTCTACGTGCAGACGCTGCACACCGACGCCGGCCCCGAATGGATCAACGCCCCGGAGATGTGGAGCGGCAGCACCGGCGCACCGAACCCGAACCGCGGCGAGGGCACCGTCATCGGCGTGATCGACTCGGGCATCAACTACGAGTCCATCTTCTTCGACACCAGCGAATCGTCCGAGCCGGTCTCCAACCCGCGCGGCCAGTTCTTCGGCCTGTGCAACGACTCCGCCGTAGCGATCCCGTGCAACGACAAGCTCATCGGCGTCTATGACTTCACCGAGGAGGGAACCAACGGCTTCGATCCGGACGGCCATGGCTCCCACACCGCCTCCACGGCCGCGGGTCTGCCGCTGACGTTCACGTTCAACCTCGGCCGGCCGATCGAGTTCTCGACGTCCGGCGTCGCGCCGCGCGCGAGCATCATCTCCTACAAGGCCTGCAGGGAACCCGACGAGGGCCAGGGCGGATTCACGTGTGACGGTGATTTCACGACCGCGGCGCTGGAGCAGGCGATCGAGGACGGCGTCGACGTCATCAACTATTCCATCGGCGGCGATCCCTTCAACCCGTGGAGCGAGAGCGGCAACCAGCGGCTGTTCCTCAACGTCCGCGAGGCGGGCATCGTGCCGGTGACTTCGGCCGGGAACTCGGGCCGCGACGGTGATGCGACGGTCGGAAGCCCGGCCAACACGCCCTGGGTGGTGGCCGTGGCCAACGCGACCCACGGCCGGCTGCTCGCCAACCGGCTGGTCGATACCTCGGGCGGCACCTTTCCGCTCGGCGAATTGACCGGCGAAGGATTCACCCAGGGCGTGGGCCCGCGCCGCATCGTCCACGCGCGCGATTTCGGCAACGCCCTGTGCGGAACCGGCGCGGCGGAGCTCGGACCGTCGTGCTCGGACAATACCGGTGCGAGCAACCCGTTCGCCCCCGGCACGTTCAACGGCCAGATCGTCGTCTGCGACCGTGGCACCTACGGCCGCGTCGAGAAGGGCTTCAACGTGAAGGAGGCCGGCGCCGGCGGGATGATCCTGGCCAACACCGACGCGCAGGGCGAAAGCACCGTTCCCGACGAGCACTGCCTGCCGGCCACCCACGTCGGCGACAACGACGGTGACCGCCTGCGCGACTGGCTGGGCAGCGGCAGCAACCATTCCGGACGGCTGACCGGAACGCTGCGGTTCATCAGCCAGCAGCGCGCCGGGCGCCTGGCCGCATCGAGTTCCCGCGGTCCGGCCGTGGGCGCCAACGGCGTGATGAAGCCGAACGTCACCGCACCGGGCACCGACGTGCTCGCGGCGCTGACCGAAACCAACCCGGCCGGCAACGGACCCGGCCCGGACGCGGCCAACCAGGCCGGCTTCCTGTCCGGAACGTCGATGTCTTCGCCGCACGTGGCCGGCGCGGCGCTGCTGCTGCGTTCGGCCCATCCGGACTGGGACGTCGACGCCGTCATCTCGGCGCTGGAAACCACGGCCGATGCCGATATCGTCACCAACGGCGACGGCTCCGAGGCCCGCATCATCGACCGCGGCGCCGGCGGCATCCAGGTCGATCGCGCCGCGCAGGCCGGCCTTTACCTGCCGGTCACCGAGCAGGAATTCCTGGACGCCAACCCGGCCGGATTGAACGCCGGCGATCCGCAGTCGCTGAATCTCGCCGGTCTGATCGACGAGAACTGCGTCGGCACGTGCACGTTCACGCGCACGCTGCGCGCGCTGGGCACCGGTTCGTGGACGGTTTCGTCCGAAGGAGACCTGGAGATCAGCGTCAGCCCGACCTCGTTCTCGCTGTCGGAGGGCCAGCAGCAGCAGATCCAGGTCGAGGTCTCGCGCGGCAGGGCCGATATCGGCGAATGGGGGTCGGGCAGCGTCGTGCTGTCTCCCAACGGCGGCGATTTCACGACCCAGCGACTGCCGGTGGGCATCCTGGTCGCTCCGGCCGAACTGCCGTCCGGTGCCGCGTTCGAAAGCGTCACGAATCGCGGGCGCGACACGCTGATCGTTCCCGAGGTCATTCCGCTCGACGAGTTCGTCGTCCGGACCAGCGCGCTGGTCCGTCCCGAGCAGCGCGAAGCCTCGCTGTCGCAGGACTCGACCCGCGACGATCCGTTCGACGGCCCGTCGGGCACCGAAACGGTGCTCGTCGACGTGCCGGCCGACAGCCTGTTGCTTCACGCCGAGACGTTCGACTCGCAGGCTTCCGACGTCGACCTGTTCGTCGGCTTCGATGCCGACGGCGACGGCGAGCCCGAGGCGAGCGAGGAAGTCTGCCAGTCGCGCTCGCTCAACGACCTGGAACTGTGCGACATCGAGCGCCCAGCGGCCGGCACCTGGTGGATCGTCGTCCAGAACTGGGCCTCGTCCGGATTCGGTGCCAACCGGGTTCCCTACGAGTTCGCGGTGCTTGCCGACGCCGACGACCCCAGCCTCGTCGCCCCGGGACCGGGAGCGACCGACGGTGGCCAGCTCGAACTTCCGATCTACTGGGACCAGCCGGCGATGGAAGCCGGCGAACGCTGGTTCGGCGTCGTCGGGCTCGCGTCGTCGCCGGTAGAGACGGCCGACCTGGGCACGATCCCGCTGACGATCACGCGTACCGGCGAAAACGAGCCAGCTGAAAGAGCCCTGTTCAACGACGAGAACGAAACCGTGGTTATCCCGGCCGAGACCACGCACGATCTTCTCTACATCGACGTTCCGGATTACGCCAGCACGCTGAGCGTGACCGTCGAAGGCGAGGCGGACGCGGTCACCATCCGCCGCCGCGGATTCGACGCGATTCGTACGCAGCTGCCGGGGGGCACTCCGCCGGCGCCCGAAGCGGTGCTGGCCGAGGCCGAGCGCACTTCGGACGGCCTGGTCGTCGAGATCTCCGCCGGCGAAAACGAAACGCTGGACAGTGGTCGATATTACGTCGTCGTCGACAACTCCGGTGTCATTGAGCAGCGGATCGACGTCCGGGCGACGGTTTCGTTCCCGACCGTCAGCGCGCCCCTCCCCGGAGACCAGGAGTTCCCGCGCCGCGGCCTGTGGGGACCGGAGACGCGCGCCATCAACCAGGGCGTCGACTTCCAGGTCGGCGGCGGCGGCCGGTTCGCGGTCTGGTACACCTACGACGAGGACGGCCTGCCGACGTTCTACATCACCGAGACCATCGATCAGTTGCGTATCGGCTTCTTCAAGGCCGTTCTGTTCCGTCCGACCAGCAACGACGTCCAGTCCAATCTCGAAGTCGTCGGCGAGGTCCAGATCACGGCGCTGGACGAAGATCGATTCATGTTCGCCTGGCGGCTGAACGGCAACCACGGGGCCGAGCTGTTCGACCCGGTCAACGGCACGACCTGCCCGGATTTCGGCGACGGTCCGGTGCCGCTGCTGGGCCACTGGTTCTCTCCGACGACGACGGCCGGCGGCGCGACGGTGCTGATCACCGATTCGGCCGAGGCCTGGATCCGCTACTTCTACGACGATTCCAACGAGCCGCGGTGGGTGCTGGCCGACACGCAGCTGCCCGCGACCGTTCCGGGTGGCGAGCGGATGGAGGTTCTGGACTTCCGCGGCTTCTGCATCTACTGCACGGAACGCGACATCACGTTCGCGGCGGTCGGCACGCTGGAACGCCAGTTCCTCGACGCCGATACCGCGCGCGAGATTTCCGATTTCGTCACCCGGGCGCCGCTGAACGTCGACGTCGACATCGACCGCCAGATCGAGCTGCTGTCGAATCCGGTGAGCTGTCCGGGCGGATGATGGTAATCTGGACGCGATGAGTACCGACCAGCAGACCGTTCGCGAGGGCGACCCCGTCGCCCTGCGCGATCTCGTCGTCGAAGTGCTCGAAGACGCCAAGGCGCAGGACATCTCCGCGTTCGATCTGCGCGAACGCAACACGTTCGCGGATTTCATGGTCGTTGCCTCGGGCACGTCCAGCCGCCAGAACAAGGCCATGGCCGACCGGCTGTCCATGCGCATCAAGTCGGAGGGGTTGTCGGCACCGCTGGGCGTGGAAGGGCAACAGGACGGCGAATGGGTGCTCGTCGACCTCACCGACGTCGTGGTTCACCTGATGCTGCCGCAGACGCGGGCCTTCTACAACCTCGAGAAGCTCTGGGACGAGAGTACGCGCGTACGTCCGGCCCAGTCCCGCTGATCGGCCGGCGCGACGATGAAGATCCGGGTCGTCGCGATCGGTCGATCGATGCCCGATTGGCTGGGCCGCGGCTGGACGGAATACGCCCGCCGGATGCCGCGCCAGATCGAGCTCGAGCTCGTCGAGGTCCAGTCGCCGCGAGGGGGTTCGGAGGTCAACGACCGCGAAGGCCGTGCACTGATCCATCGGGCCCCGCGGCCCGGTATCCGGGTCGCGTTGCACGAACGCGGAACGCGCTGGTCGACCCGCGACGTGGCCGACCGTCTCGAGCGCTGGATGATGGATGGCGACGCGGTCTCGCTGCTGATCGGCGGCGCCTCGGGCCATTCCGATGAACTGCTGGATGCCTGCGACGAGCACTGGTCGCTGGGCCCGCTCACCTTTCCACACATGCTGGTCCGGGTGATCCTGGCCGAACAGATCTACCGCGCGTGGACGGTGGTCAGCGGCCACCCGTATCATCGCGCCTGAGACCATGGGCGGGTCGGTCACGTCGTCGTTCGTACTCGCCTCGGCCTCGCCGCGGCGCAGGGAACTGCTGTCGGTGCTGCTGGACGACTTCGAGATCGATCCCGCCGACATCGACGAGCGCCCGATGCACGAAGAATCCGCTTCGGCACACGTGCGACGCCTTGCGGCCGAAAAGGCCCGGTGCGTCGCGTCGCGGCGTCCCGGCCGTTTCGTCCTCGGTTCCGATACCGTGGTCGTGCTGGATGACGAAGCGCTCGGTAAACCCGGAAGCCCGGCAAACGCGCGCGAGATGCTCGCCGCGCTTTCCGGGCGCTCACACGAGGTGATGTCGGCGGTGACGCTCGTGGAGCAGGGCGGAGACGAGCGCTCGGTGCTGAGCCGGACGACGGTTCGATTCGAACCGTTGCCCGCCGAGTGGATCGACCGCTACGTGGCAAGCGGAGAACCGATGGACAAGGCCGGCGCCTACGCCGTGCAGGGAGGCGCGGCGGCCTGGATTTCCGAGCTCAGGGGAAGCTACAGCGGCGTGGTCGGACTGCCGCTGTTCGAGACCGCCACACTGCTGCGCCGGGCGGGTGTGCTGTAGTCGTCGCGGCGCCGACCGAAGCCGTGCCGACGGCCCGGCGCTATGATGAACCGCGACTCTTGGAGATCCTGAATTGAGCAACGAGCTGCTGGTCAACGTCACCCCCTCGGAAAGCCGGGTCGCCCTGGTCGAGAACGGCCTGCTGCAGGAACTGCACCTCGAGCGCCGCGGCGACATCAGTTACGTGGGCAACATCTACATGGGCCGGGTCGAGCGCGTGCTGCCGGGAATGCAGGCCGCGTTCGTCGATATCGGGCTCAGCCGCACGGCGTTCCTGCACGCCGCGGAAATCGCCAGGTCCCGACCCGAACTGGAATCCGATGCCGGCGACACGCCGGGAGAACACCAGGTCCCGCCGATCCACGAGATGATCCGCGAAGGTCAGAGGCTGCCGGTGCAGGTCATCAAGGACCCCATGGGATCCAAGGGCGCCCGGCTGACGACCCAGCTGAGCATTCCATCCCGTTACCTCGTATACCTGCCCGATTCGGACACGGTGGGCGTCTCGCTCCGGATCGATAACGAAACGGAGCGAGCCCGGCTCCGCGAACTCGTCGACCGGATGCTCGAAAAGCACGACCGCGTCGGCACGGGGCTCATCGTGCGCACCAACGCGGAAGGCGTGAGCCTGGTCGAGCTCGACCGCGACCTGGATTACCTGCGCCGCTTGTGGTCGGGCCTGGCCGAAAAGCTGAAATCCGACTGCGAACCGGGCACCTGCATCTACGAGGACCTCTCGCTGGCGCTGCGCGCGCTACGCGACCTGATGCACGCCGGCATCGAACGGGTCCGTTTCGACGAAGCCGACACGTTCGCCCGGGCCGAGCGTTTCGCCGAAACGTTCATCGGCGAATGGTCGGACCGGCTCGAACTGTTCGCAGGTCCCGGTCCGCTGTTCGATCTCTACGGCGTCGAAGACGAGATCGGACGGGCGCTGCGCCGGAACGTGTCGCTGAAGTCCGGCGGTCACCTGACGATCGACCAGACCGAGGCGATGACGACCATCGACGTCAACACCGGCGGTTACGTGGGAACCCGCAATTTCGCCGACACCATCTACAAGACCAACATGGAAGCGGCGCAGGCGCTGGCCCGTCAGCTCAGGCTGCGCAACCTGGGCGGCATCGTGATCGTCGATTTCATCGACATGAGCGACGAAGAGCACAAGCGCCAGGTCATGCGCATGCTCAACCAGTCGCTGGCGCGCGATCCGGCACGCACCACGGTATCGGACATCTCGCCGCTCGGGCTGGTCGAGATGACGCGCAAGCGCACGACCGAGAGCCTGGAGCATCGCCTCTGCGAACCGTGCCCGCACTGCGGCGGCCGGGGCTGGCAGAAATCCACCGAGACCGTCTGTTCCGAGATCTTCCGGGAGATCCTGCGCGCGGTGCGCCAGTTCGAGACCGGCCGCCTGATGGTGCTGGCCGCGCCGCCGGTCGTCGAGAAGATGCTCGACGAATACACCGGTCCGCTCGCGGAAATCACCGAGCAACTGGGCACAAACATCCGATTCCAGTCGGAGGAACAGTACGCCCAGGAGCAGTTCGACGTGGTCCTGCTTTGACCGAACCGGCACGCTCGAAGCGACGTCGGACGCTGCGCGCGCTTCGGCGTGCCCGCCGGACCTTCTGGAAACTGCTGGTCTGGTTCGTGATCGCATCGGCCGTGCTGGTCAGCATCGGACGGTTGCTGGCGCCGTACGCCGATTCGTTCCGGCCGTTCCTAGAGCGCTATCTCGCGAGCCAACTGGATCAGCCCGTGCGCATCGAGCGCATCGAAGCGAGCTGGCCGCGTCTTTCTCCGCGCATCGATCTGCGCGGTCTCCGTATCGGTCCGGCCGAACAGCGCCTGCTGTCGGTGGATCGGGCACGCCTGGAGATCCGTCTCTACAACCTGGTTCGGCCGGGTCGCAACAGCTTCGAACTGGCGGCGCTGGGCGTGGAAATGGTGTTGTCCCAGGACGCCGACGGTCGCTGGAGCTGGCGCGTCGACCAGGGCGGCAACCTGGCCGCCGACTGGCAACGTGGACTCTCGGCGGGCGACCTCGTGCTGCGCGAATCCGGAATCCGGATCGCGCCGCGGGATCTTCCGCCGCTGGACTGGTCCGTGCCCGAGGCGCACCTGACCCGCACCGGCGACCGGGTCGGAATCCGGCTGCGGGCCGAGTCCGCCGACGGCAACGACGCTTCGCTCGACGTTCGGTTGACGGGATTCACGTCCGAGGCCGGGTTGGAGTCGCTGCGCGGCCATGCCCGCACGGCCGATCTTTCCCTGCCGGTGCTGGGGGATGTGCTTCCATTCCCGTCCGCGCCGGATAGCCGGTTCCGGGCCGAGGCCTGGATGGAATGGCGGCGCGGATCGGCAGCGCGCGTACATGCGCTGGTCGAGATGGCGGAGCCCGGCCCGGCGGACGTTCCGGCCAGCCGGATGACGCTCGACGCGATCTGGCGCGGGTCCGTGTTCCGGGCCGAGATCAACGCACGGGAAACCGGTTCGGACGCCACGCCGCTGGTCGACGGATTGGCGTTCGGCCGCTCCGGTCCGTACCGGGCCGTCGCCGCCGACCACGTCGACCTGGCCTGGCTGCACACGGCGCTGGATTCCTGGCTGGGCGCCCGGACAGGCTGGCCGGAGCGGCTTTCGGGCACCGCGCGGGCGCTCCGGTTGGGAATCGGCCCTGCAAACTCGGTCCATGCCGCGTCCGGGCGCGTGGAGGCGTTGTACATCGGTCTCGATGGAATGTCCTTGACCGGCGTCGATGTCGATATCGGGCTGGCCGGAGACCGGTTGCTTCTCCGTCCTTCCGGCAGCGCCGTCGTCGAAGTGCCGGCGCTTTATGCCGAGCCGCTGGAATTCGAATCGGTCTCCGGCGCGCTGACGCTGGAGGCCGGTCGCATCGGATTCCGGGGGTTCCGTTTCTCGCACCCGGCCGTCGCCGCGACGGTCGACGGTACCGTTGTCTTGCCGGGGGATGGTCCGTTCGTCGACCTGGTCATCGACGCGCCACGGCTGACGCCCGAGGATCCGAGACGCTGGCTGCCGCGCCGCGGTATACCGGCGAAGACCCGCAACTGGCTGGACGACGCGCTGATCGGCGTCGAGCGGGGGCGGGCGGTGACGACCCTGTTCGGCAAGCCGCGCGCCTGGCCCCGGCACGCGCCGCCGGGTTCGATCAACAGCCTGATCTCGTTTACGGGTCTCCGCCTGGCCTATGCACGCGGCTGGCCGGTGGCCGAGGACATCGACGGCACGGTAGAGTTTTCCGGCGAGTCGATGCGCGGCGCCGCCGAGCGCGGTCGCGTCGCCGGTGTCGAACTCCGGGCGCCGCGGGTGCGGATTGCCGAGGCGCGCAACGCGGAAATCGAGCTCACGCTGGAAACGCGGGACGGCGCTTCCGCCGGGGGGCTCGCCGAACTGGCGAGTGCGCTTCCGCTGGAGGCAGCGCGCATGGCGATGGACGCCATGTCCTGGGCCGGCCCGGCAGGCGCGCGCGCGGAGGTCTGGTTCCCGGTCCGACACCGCCGCGACTGGCGGCTGCTCGGCACCGTCGAGTTTGGCGGAAGTTCGATGCGACTGCCCGAAATCGGGCTGGGCGTCAACGCGCTGCGCGGTGCGCTGCCGTTCACGCGCGACCGCATCGGACCGGCCGAACTGGACGCGACGGTCTCCGGCGAGCCGGTGCGGCTGAGGCTGGACAGCTCGCTCGGCCCGCCGTTCCGGTTCACGCTGCAAGGCGATTTTCCCGTAGTCGGAATCGTGCCACGCAGCTGGCGCGCGTCCAACCCGGACCTCTTCGAACACTTGACCGGCACCGCCGACTACCGGGCCGAATTTGCCGCCGAGCCGGACGGCAGTTTCGGAATGACGCTGACCAGTGATCTCGAAGGCGTCGAATCGACGCTGCCGGCGCCGCTGGACAAGCGTGCGAATGAATCGTGGCCACTCCGGCTGTACCTGCCGCTGGACGAGGCCCTGGTCCCGACGAATTTCTCGTTGGCCGACCTGGTTTCCGGCACCTGGCTGGCGACCGGCGACTACTGGCAGCTCGGCCTGGCCCTGGGCGGCGCCGAGGCCGGCCTGCCGGCGGCCGAGAACTTCGTTGTCGAGGGCCGGGTCCCGCAGTTCGAGGTCGATGCCTGGGCCGCGCTGCTCGGCGGCGCTCTGGGAACCGTCGCAGACGGCACGGCGGGGCGCGGGCAGGGCCGGACCGGCTGGCTGGACATCGACGTCGGGGAGCTGATCGTCGGAAAACGGTCGATGGGCGCGGTCGATGCCGTTCTGAACCGGGAGGGGGAATACTGGCGCCTGAGCGCCTCGGGCGAGCGTCTCGACGGCGCGGTGCGCTTCCCCGCGACCCCGGCGGCCGACCCATCGGTGATCGCGGACCTGCAGCGTGTCCACTGGCCGGCCGCGAAGCGCGAGGCCGGTGACGGGCCGCCCGCCCCCTCCCGCGCCAGCCCGGTCGCGATGCCGCCCGTGGACGTCGTGATTCGCGAACTGCGCTGGGGAGACCTCGACCTGGGCGAGTTCCGCGTCAACTCGCACCGCGACGAGGCGGGGCTGCAGATCGAGCAGGTATCCAGCCGCCGGGACGGCCTGGAGCTTTCGGGCAGCGGAGCCTGGATTGCGGACGCTTCGCAGCCGTTCAGCCGGATGCGCCTGCGCTTTTCGACGCGGGATCTTGGCGCGACCCTGACCCGGGCGGGCTTCGACATCGCGCTGCAGGACGGCCGCGCCGTGATCGAGCTGGACGGCCGCTGGCCCGGAAGTCCTCTTGATCTGTCCCTGCCGCGCTTCGAGGGTGACATCGAGCTGGTCGTCACCGAAGGGGTGATTCCCGAAGCCAGCCCCGGGGCGGGGAGAATCCTCGGGCTGGTCAGCCTGAATTCGATTCCGCGTCGCCTGCGGCTCGATTTTTCCGACGTGTTCGGCGAGGGGCTGTCGTTCGACCGGGTCGCCGGGCGCTTCGTTCTTGCCGACGGCGTGGCGAGCACCGAGGACCTGCGCATCGATGCGCCCGCGGCGGAAATCCGGATGCGCGGCCGCACCGATCTCGAAGCGCGCACCTACGACCAGACGCTGGTGGTCCGTCCGGGCGTGAGCTCGGCGCTGCCCATCATCGGAGCCCTGGCCGGCGGGCCGGTCGGCGCGGCGGCGGGTGCGGCGCTTCAACAGATCTTTTCCGGGCCCATCCAGGGAATCTCGGAAATTCGCTATTCGGTGACCGGCGACTGGGACGATCCCGTTATCCAGCCGGTGGAGGTGCGCACCGGGCCGGCCGACGGCAACGGTTGAATCGCAGGCGATTCACCCGAATATCGCTTTCACCCCGCAAGGAATCCGAACATGCTCGAATCGGCAACGAACACCCTGCTCAAGCCCGGCGGGCTGGACCACGGCGACCTGGAGCGCGTCCTGGGCCGCTTGCTCGAAGGCCGCGTCGATCTGGGGGATCTCTACTTCCAGAATCGGCAATCCGAGAGCTGGGTGCTCGAGGACGGCATCGTCAAGTCCGGCAGCTTCGACATCGACCAGGGCGTGGGCGTGCGCGCCATCGCGGGGACCGGCACCGGCTTCGCCTATGCCGATGCCATCGATCGGGAAGCGCTCCAGCAGGCCGCCGGCAACGCCAGGGCCATCGCACGGTCCGGTCGTTCGGGATCGACCGCGGTGGCCCGTCCGGTGGAGGCCAGAGCGCTCTACGCGCCCGACAACCCCGTCGAGGTGGCGGACTCCGCGAGCAAGGTCGACCTGTTGCGGACCATCGACGCGTACACGCGCTCGCTGGATCCGCGGATCACGCAGGTCAACGTTTCGCTGTCCTGTCAGCACGAATCGGTGCTGATCGCTGCCAGCGACGGCACGCTGGCCGGCGACGTACGTCCGCTGATCCGCCTGGACGTACGGGTCATCGCCGAGCAGGGCGATCGGCGCGAATCGGGCAACGCCGGCGGCGGCGGGCGGTACGACCTGGCCGAACTGATGCGACCCGAAGCCTGGCAGCATTTCGCCGACGAGGCCGTACGCCAGGCGCTGGTCAACCTGGAGGCCGTGGATGCCCCGGCCGGATTCATGAAGGTGGTGCTCGGCCCGGGGTGGCCCGGCGTGCTGCTGCACGAAGCCATCGGCCATGGCCTGGAGGGAGACTTTCACCGCAAGGGCATTTCCGCGTTCACCGGCCGGATGGGAGAGCGAATCGCCACGGAGCATTGCACCGTCGTCGACGACGGCACGCTGGAAAAGCGACGGGGGTCGCTGTCCATCGACGACGAGGGCACGCCGAGCGCCCGCAACGTGCTGATCGAGAACGGGCGCCTGACCGGGCTGATGCAGGACAAGCTCAATGCCCGCGCGATGGGCGCCCGCCCGACCGGCAACGGCCGGCGGGAGTCTTTCGCGCACCTGCCGCTGCCGCGAATGACCAATACCTACATGATGCCCGGCGAGCACGACCCCGGTGAGATCATCGCGTCGGTGGACGACGGCGTCTACGCGGTCAATTTCAACGGCGGTCAGGTCGACATCACGTCGGGCAAGTTCGTGTTCGTCGCCTCCGAGGCCTACCGCATCAGGAACGGCAAGCTCGGGCCTGCTCTCAAGGGTGCCACCCTGATCGGCAACGGCCCGGATGTATTGACCCGCGTGGCCATGGTCGGCAACGACCTCGAGCTGGATTCGGGCGTCGGGGTCTGCGGCAAGGAGGGGCAGGGCGTGCCGGTGGGGGTCGGTCAGCCGACGCTGCGGATCGACGGGCTGACGGTCGGGGGAACGGAATGAACGAGGTGACCAGTCGGCACGACGCCACGCTGATGGATCGTCCCGAATCCGAGCGCGCGAACCTGGCCGATGCCGCCGAGGCCGTGTTGACCGCGGCCCGCAAGGGCGGAGCCGACCAGGCCGAAGTCAGCGTTTCGGCCGGTCATGAACGCAACGTCACGGTCAGGCTGGGCGAGATCGACGTGCTCGAGGATGCCCGCGACCGCGGCCTTTCGGTCACGGTATACATGGGCCGGGCCAGCGGCAGCGCCTCGACCGCCGATCTGGGCCGCGAGTCGCTGGCGCGCACGGTCGAAAAGGCCCTCGCGATCGCGCGTCACACGCAACCGGACCCGGCCGGCGGACTTGCCGACGCCGACTTCATGGCGACCGACGTCGAGGACTTCGGGCTCTGGCACCCCGCCGGCGTCGAGATGGACGATTTGATCGCCCGGGCCCGGGAGATCGAGGCGGCCGGAATGGATCTCGACGAACGCCTGGACAATTCGGAGGGGGCGTCGGTATCGGTCGAGGCCTCCATCGGGCTTTATGCGAACAGCCACGGCTTCGTAGGCAGCAACCGCAGGACCCGATACGGCCAGTCCTGCGTCCTGGTCGCGAAGAATGCCTCGGGAATGCAGCGGGACTGGGACTGGGACGAACAGGGCCGCTACGACCGGCTCGCCGATCCGGCCCGAACGGGTGAAGGTGCCGCGCTGCGAGCCTTGCGCCGTCTGGGCGCACGGTCGGTGCCCTCCGGCAGGATTCCGGTGCTGTTCGAGTCCGACGTCGCGTTGACGCTGATCCGTCACCTCGTCGGTGCCGTGTCCGGCGGCAATCTCTATCGGCGCGCGAGCTTCCTGGTCGACGCCGCGGGTTCGTCGATCCTTCCCGACTGGGTGGAGATCGTCGAGGATCCGCACCTCGCCGAGGGCCCGCGCTCGAGTTCCTTCGACGCCGAGGGCGTGGCCACGAAACCGGCGCCGCTGGTCGCCGACGGAAGGCTGGAACGCTACGTGCTGGGCAGCTACTCGGCGCGCAAGCTCGGCCTGCAGACCACCGGCAATGCCGGCGGCGTGCGCAACCTGATCTTCCGGCCCGGCCGATCCTCGTTCGATGAATTGATTGCCGGAATGGGCCGCGGGCTGGTCGTGACCGAGGTGATGGGCCAGGGAGTGAACCTCGTGACCGGGGACTATTCCCGCGGCGCTTCGGGCTACTGGGTCGAGGACGGCGAGATCGCGTACCCGGTCGAGGAGATCACCATCGCCGGCAATCTGCGGGCGATGCTCGCCGGTCTGCAGGCCGCCGGCAGCGACCTCGAGACGCGTCGCAACGTCCAGGTGCCTTCGCTGCTGATCGGCGAGATGACGGTGGCGGGACAGGCCGCGGACGAGGCATAGAAGGCCGCGGCAAGGTGCGCGCTCCGGGTTTCTCAGCTTTTGAGAGCGGCATGCGCTTTCATGGATCCACGCCAAGTCGTGGAGACGAACATGAAGGATGCGATCCGGGCGAACGGAATCGTGCAGGCGCGCTTCAGGCGCCGCGGTGAGGTAAGCGTCGGGCTGAGGCAATTGACGCGCGAACTGGCCGGTCTTGCCGGCGTTATCGGATGGGCGCTGCTGCCGGTCTGCGTCGCGGTATGGGCCGGGGTTCCCGGCCTGCCATGATCGGCCGATCGGCCCGGCGGATTCCGGTCGGGGAATCCGCCGATGGCGCGCAGTTCATTGCCACTTGTGCTTCTCGCGCAACTCGCTCGCCCGCTCGATGATTTCCCGCCCGGTCTTGCCGTCGATATATTCGAGCAGGCGCTTTTCGCTGCCGAAGACCGACGAATCGTACATGTGGACGAAACGGATCGACTGCTCCAGCTCGTTGAGTTGCTCGCGCGAGACGTCTTCGGCGATCCAGCGCATGCTCTCGGCATAGGCCCTCTTGCTGCTGGCGTTGATGATGGTCTCCAGTCCCATCCCTTCCTCTTCGCTCTGGCTGGTGACTTCCGGGACCACGCGGAAATCCTCCTCCGGCGACGGCTCCGGCTTCGCCTGCGTTCGTTCGCCGGGCGCATCGCGATCGATCATCTGCGGAGAGGCAGCGATCTCGTCGGCGCCATCGCCTTCGGCCTGATCGTCTCCGCCGCAGCCTGTCAGCAGCGAAACTGCGCCGGCGAAGATCACGGCTCCGATAATCGACTTGAAGGAAACACTGTACTGCATTGATTGAACTCCTGATTTATTATTCGGTTCCGGGTATCGGGTGGCTATCGGTCTGTTCTGATTTCCGGCGCAGCATTTAGTTCACGGGTTCGGCGAACAGATCGTAGTCGTCGTGGCCGGTGATCCGGACGTCGAGAAAATCGCCGGGCTGCACGTCGCCGGGCTGCCCCACGAACACGTTGCCGTCGATTTCCGGAGCGTCGCCATAGCTCCGGGCGATGGCGTGGTCGTTCTCGACGGCGTCCACGATGACCGGTTCCTCGCCGCCGACGCGACGCGCCAGCCGGTTGCGGCTGATCGATTGCTGGTGCTGCATGAAGCGATGCCAGCGTTCGTCCTTGACCTCTTCGCAAACCGGGTCGGGCAGCGCATTGGCCGCGGCGCCGGCGACCGGAGAGTACCGGAAGCAGCCGACGCGGTCGAGCCTGGCCTCGGTCAGCCATTCCAGCAGCATCTCGAAATCCTCTTCGGTCTCGCCGGGGTAGCCGACGATGAACGTCGACCGGATGACTAGATCCGGGCAGGCGGTGCGCCAGCGCCGGATCCGCTCCAGCGTGTCTTCCGCCGATGCCGGGCGGCGCATCGATTTCAGGATGCGCGGGCTGGCGTGCTGGAACGGGACGTCGAGATACGGCAGCACACGGCCCTCGGCCATCAGCGGGACGATCCTGTCGACGTGGGGGTAGGGATAGACGTAGTGCAGGCGCACCCACGCGTCGAGTTCACCGAGTTCGCGGACCAGGTCGTAGAGCCGTGTCTCGATCTCCCGGCCTTTCCAGAAATCGCGCTGATACCGCGTGTCGACGCCGTATGCGCTGGTGTCCTGGCTGATGACCAGCAGTTCGCCGACGCCGCGGTCCACGAGTTGTTCGGCCTCCCGCAGCACCATGCCGATGGGTCGGCTGACCAGGTCGCCGCGCATCGCCGGGATGATGCAGAAGCGGCAGCGGTGGTTGCAGCCCTCGGATATCTTGAGGTAGGCGTAGTGACCGGGCGTGAGCTTCAGACCGCCCGGCGGCACGAGATCGGTGTAGGGGTCGTGCGGACGCGGCAGGTGGCGGTTGACCGCACCGAGCACCGCATCGGCCTGGTGCGGTCCGGTGATGCCCAGGACTTTCGGATGAATGGCCGAAATCTCGTCGGGGCTAGCGCCCAGGCAGCCCGTCACGAGCACGCGGCCGGTGCTGTCCAGCGCATCGCCGATGGCCTCCAGCGATTCGGCCTTGGCCGCGTCGATGAAGCCGCAGGTGTTGACGACGACGAGATCGGCCTCGGCATGATCGTCGACGAGCCGATAGCCCTGTTCGCGCAGGCCGGTCACGATGTGTTCGGAATCGACCAGCGCCTTCGGGCACCCGAGACTGACCAGGCCGACCGCCGGGGCCGGCGTTTCGGAAACGGTATCCATGGACGTCATTGTACCGGCGGCGACTCGATCATCCCGCGCGGACCGCGTCGACGACCGCGCTCAGTCGGTCGATGCCGGCCAGCAGCCGCGGGCCCGGCCGACCAAGCCAGGATTCGCTGATCGGGTACACATGATGCCGCGCGATCGCGGGAACCGTTTCCCAACCCTCGCGACGGGTCACCACGTGCGGTCTGTACTTTTCCTCGCGTACGCCGCACCAGCTCATCACGATCGCTTGCGGAGCGGCTTCGACAGCCGCGGCCGCGGAAACCTCGGTGCTCTCGGCGTCGACGTCGGCGAATGGATTGAAGGCGCCGGCCAGCTCCAGCATTTCGTTGACCCACGAACGCCGGCCCGGGACGATGACGGGCTTGGGCCACCATTCGACGAGCACGGGAACCGGATCGCGGGCTTGTTCGGCGTCCATGCTCGAGCGGAACGCGGCCACGATGCGCCGGGCGCGTTCGCGGGCGTCCAGCGCCTGGCCGATGCGTTCGATATCGGCGGCGACGTCCGCCAGGGACTGTGGACGCGTGACGAGGTGGGGTAGGCCCGCGGCCCGGATGCGCTCGACGCAGCGTTCATGGCCCGGCACCGTCAGGGAGGTGATGACGAGGTCCGGAGCCAGCGCGACGACGCGTTCGATGTCCAGATCGAGGTCCGGACCGATGCGCGGCAGGCGCGCGACCACGTCGCCCGGATAATCGGAGTGATCGTCGACGCCGACGAGCCAACCGGCACGGCCCAGCGCGCAGACGATTTCGGTATTCGAGCAGGTGTGGGAGACGATGCGCATCGACCGCCTTGTCCGAGCCTCGGCTTCGCGGATTGTACGTTCGGCGTCGAGCGGCCGTGCCGTCGCCGCCCGCGAACGCCGCGCCGGCCGCTCGGTCGGGGTTGCACGGGATTGCGGCTGCGCCGAGATATGATGTATGTTCATCACATTTCCGGGCCCGATTCGGGCAAGGACACACACACGGGGCTCTGGTGTTCCTTCGATCTGATCATTACGCATTCGGTCTGTCCGTCGACGTTCGGGGCGAGACGGGTTCCGCAGTCGTTGGCCATCGCCGACCACGAGAGGCGAAACGCCGCCATGGACGCTGACGGATCAACGCTCGAGCGCTTCGCTGCGGCGTTCTCCTGCGTGCCGCGGGGGAAGGTCATCGGCGGCGCAGGCCGTCCTGCATCGAATAGGCGCAGGACGGCCGAACCGGCAATCGTCAGGCCGAGGGGCCGCTAGGTGTGGATACGCAATCGATCATCGGGCGGCAGTTCGGCAACGTCGTCGTGATCAAGGAACTCGGTCGGGGGGCCATGGGCGCGGTGTTCATCGGGTACCAGAAGTCGCTGAAGCGCCAGGTCGCGGTCAAGCTGTTGCCGCGTCACGCCGATGACGGCGGCCGCTCCCTTCGGCAGTTCCGGGACGAAGCCGAAACGGTGGCCGTTCTCAGCCATCCCTACATCGTGCCGATCTTCGAGATGGGCGAGGACGAGGACTTCTACTATCAGGTCATGCAGCTCGTCGTCGGCTCCGATCTCGGCAAGCTGATCCGCGATCGGCTCAAGCATCCCGTTCCGGCCCGGCGTCTGATGCCCGTCGCGCGGGTCATCGATATTCTCAGCAAGGTGCTCGACGGGCTGGGATACGCGCACCGCGAAGGCGTGGTCCACCAGGACATCAAGCCGGCAAACATCATGATCGAGGAGAGCGCACGGCGTCCGCTGATCGTCGACTTCGGCATCGCCAAGACCGCGCGCATCGAGTACTGGGGCCAGGGCATGGTCGTCGGCAGCGTGCTCTACCTGTCGCCGGAACAGGCCGCTGCCCAGCGGACGGATCGCAGAACCGACATATACGCCTTGGGGCTGGTCCTGTTCGAGGCGCTCGCGGGTCGCCTGCCGCTGCGCACGGACGAAGGCGAGAAGCAGATCCTGCTGCGCAAGATACGCAAGCCCGAAACGCTGTTCACGATGCGGCCCAGCGATGCCTCGCCGAACATCGATGAAGCGATGGAGCGCATCATCCTCAAGGCGATCGCACCGCGGCCCGAGGAGCGCTTCGGCAGCTGCGAGGCGTTCAGGTCCGCATTGCAGCATTGGCAGCCGGCTGTCGCCTCATGAGCACCGCATCCGGGCAACCCGAAGGCCTGAGCCAGAGAAGCGCGGAGATTCTCGGCCGGCAGATCAACTCGGCGGCGACCAACGCGCACGCCTACGGCGTCGACCACCCGGTCGCGGAACGTGCGGTGGCCACGCTGCTGGATACTCTGCTCCACGCGCTGGAGGTGAGCGACCCGGTGACGTTGATGCTGGACCGGGGGGCTTTCTTCATCGAGGAATTCCAGGTCGACGCCCGGTTCAACGCCAGACGGCTCGCGCTCGTGTTCCGTTCGCTGGAACTCCAGTCGATCACGTTCGGCGCCGGCCTCGATTCGAATGCCCTGACGCGATTGATGGCGATTCTCGCGTCGCCGGACGAATACGAGGGTATCGACGAGGTTCGCGATGCGCTGAGACAGGACGCCGGCGATTCGATCCGCGTCAACCACATCGTGCTGCGCAAGTTCACCGCCAACGACGAGGTCATCGCGCGCGAGGGCCTGGAGGAGCTCACGGACCTGGCCGAGCAGGCCGTTTCGGGCGGCGCGACGCGACGCGAGGGAGCGGCTTCGGACGAGCCGCTGATGGAACGCGTCGAACAGGTGTTCAGCCTGGCCGGCCTGGTCCGATCGCCCGACAAGGTCGCCGGCGAGCTGATCGCATCGGCCGGGCCGGCGGGTGAACTGAGGCCCGAAGTGGCCGCGCGCATCCGCGAAATCGGCAATCGCGTCGCCGACGGCCGGTCGTCCGAGTCGGGCGAAACGGTGTCGCCCGACGAGGTCATGAACGCGCTGGTCACGATGCGTCAACAGCTCTCGCAGAGCCTGGCGGGGCAGGAGGAGCTGGCGCGCCTGATGGGCGAGCAGGGCGGCGTGCTCGACGAGGTCGATCGGCTGACCTGCAGCACCATCGTGTCGATCGTGCGCGAGGAATTGCGCGCCGGGGAAGCCTCGCCGCAGCGGCTGGCCCAGATCATTCGGCGCGTGCTTCCCGACGTTTCGGACCTGAAACGGTTGCTGCCGATGCTCAAGCAGGGATTGCTCGAGGAGGGCATGCAGCTGGGCGAGTACATCGAGTTCGTCAACGAACTGACCGGCGAGCTGCAGGACGAGGGGGTCGTCCAGGCGCTGGAGGCCGGTGCGGAAAGCATCGGCCTGGGCGTGGACGAACTCGTGCGCGAGATCCGTCGCGACCCCGGAGAGGCGGCACGGCTGCTGGTGCTGGCCTCCGAGATCCGCCAGGCCGGACGCGCCGGCGAGGACAAGCTGTCCGAGGCGCTCACCGAGTACATCGAGCGGATCAGCAGCGAACTCGTCCTCGAGGAATCGGGAGGGGAAGTGGCCGACGGTCGCGCGTTGCGCGACGCGATACGCGAAAAGCAGCACTCGCTGGTCGGAAACCTGCGCGAGCACGGGGTGGCCGGATCGGTCGCCGAGCGCGTCGAAACGGCGCTGAACCGGCGCCTGGACGAATCCACCGGTTCGCTGAGAAACAGCCGGCTCATCGATCTGCTCAGCCAGAGCGAATCGCTCGACGACCCGGACGTGGCCGACCGCCTGGCCCATATCGTCGAGCGCGAGTCCAATCTGCGCACGCTGGGCGATACCGTGCAGCGCGAACTGGAGTCGCACGGTTATTCGGCCGAGCGCATCGACGCGATCTACAACGAAACGCTGGCGAGGCTCAGGCGCCGCAACCGGATCGAGTTCGTTCCGGGCTCGGTCATGAATCCCGGGGCGACGAGCTATTTCCTGCAGCGCGAGATCGCCACTGCGATCCGGTACGAAACCCACTTCTCGTCGATCATGCTGATGATCGCGCAGGTTCGCGAGGCCGACGGCGACTGGCGCACGATCTCGACCGGAGAGATCGAGTTGCTCATGCCGCAGGTGTTCGACATCCTGCCTTCGCACCTGCGAGACCTGGACCTTCTCGGAACGCTGGGTAGCAAGGACCGAAACATCCCGCTGGCCATCCTGCCGATGACCGAAGCCGACGGCGCGGAGGCGGTCAAGGACCGGATGCTCTCGGCGCTGGAGCACGCCCACCTGGAACTGTCCGGGACCCCGGTGAAGGTCAATGTGCTCGGCTCGGCCCTGCAGTTCGATCCGGAGAAGGCCAGCGATTCGAAATCGTTCATCCAGGCCATGAAGGGTCGGCTGGCTTCACAGCTCGTCACCGCGCTGCGGGGTCAGTGAGCGTTCCGGCGGCCCACCGGTCCGGTGCGCCGCCGCGTGTTCCGGATCGGTGGATCAAAGGGCCGTCGGCGGCTCCGCCGGCGGCGTCGGCGCATCCGGCATCCGGATTCGCAGCTTGCCGACATGTCCGAACGGCCCGCTGCGCTCGGGGATCTCGCCGCCGACCTCGGTGAGCACGCCGTTGCGCATGACCTCGAGCGCGACCGATTCACCGGAGTCGCGCCGCATCAGCTGGCGAGCCAGTTCCACGGGGCTGTTCACGGCTTCGCGATCCAGCGTCAGGATGACGTCGCCGTCCCGCAGGCCCAGGGGATTGTCGTCGTCGATGCGAAGTACGATCACGCCGTCGCCGGTGCCGAAATAATCCTGCAGCCCGTCGTGGTTGCCGATGAGGTCCGTGTCGGCGCCGAGTGCCGCGAAGCGGGGCGGCAGCGGGGGCGCCGGCGGCATCGGCAATCCCGCGTCGCCAAGCGAGCGGAGGTGAGCGATGGCCTCCGGCGCTTTGCCGAGCCGGTGCACCAGGAAACGGACGTCGCGCTGTACCGAAGACGTTTCCACCCCGAGCGCGCGCTCCTCTTGCCCGCCGGCGCGCTGCACGACGACCTCGACCGTCTCACCGGCTTCGACGCCCTTCAGCGCTTCCCGGATGCCGGCACCGCCCCGGCCCTCGACGTCGACGCCGTTGACCGACACGATGACGTCGCCGGTTCGGACGCCGGCCTTCTCGGCCCCGCCGCCCGGCGTAAGGCCGACGACGCGGTTCGTATCTTCGTCGTCCGATTCGAGCAGCACGCCGATGCGCGGGGGCATGTCGGTGAGCCGTTCCAGCGCCTCGTCGGTCCTGATCCGGATGCGCTGGACATCGACTTCGCCCACGCCCCGGAGATCGGCGAGTGCGTCGGCTCCGCCGAGCTTGCGCTGGATCTCGGCCATGCGCCGGGCCGCGGCCGCCAGTTCCGTGCGTGCCTCGGACAGTTCGGCGCGCAACGCTTCGAAGCTCTCGGCCGAGGCCGATGACGCGTTTTCCTGAGCCGGCGCGGCATGCGGCCACGCCAGAAACATCGATGCGATTGCCGCGGTCAAAAGGGGTTTCATCGAATTCATTGCGTATTCCTCGTCGGTTGGGGTCGGTTCAGTAACTCGCGAGTCGGACCTGCGAATGCCAGTCGCTGGTGTCGTAGCGACGTGCCATCGCCTGGAGAACTTCGTTGCGCTTGATCCACAGGTCCAGATCGCGCGGCTGCTCGGTCAAGAGCTCGTCGGTCAGCCGCAGCTCGGATTCCAGCCAGGCCAGTTCCACGGCGTCGCCGGCCGCCAGGACGTTGGTGCGGTTGGCGAAAAGCTCGCGTTCGAGCTGCATCGAGGCCTGGCGAGCGCTTGCGAGCAGAAGTCCGTCGCCGCCGTTGCGGCCGGCCAGCGGGCCGTTGGACGGCGCGTAGCCGACGATCGCGGCCACGGCGACGGCGGCGACCAGGGCAGCGGCGGCGACCAGCGAGCCGGTTCTCCGACGCGCTGGGCGAGGCGCCTCCAGCCGCGACTCGATCTCGGTCCAGAGGCCTTCGGGGGCGGACCGTGGGGGCAGGTTTCGAAGCAAATGGGGGTCTTTATCCATGTCGGCGTTGCACTGTGTTCTCGGGTGCGGCGACGTCGTCGCCGCGGGTCAGCATGCGCTGCATCCTTTCGCGCGCACGCACAAGTCTCGATTTCGACCACGACCGGGTATAGCCGGCCAGATCGGCGATCTCTTCGTGCGTCATGCCTTCGGCATCGTGCAGCCAGAGCACCAATCGGTCGGTGGAGTCCAGCCGGGCCAGCGCCGTCTCCAGATCCAGCCAGGCCGGCTCGGCGGCCGGCGCAACCGGCTCCGGCGGTTCGCCCTGTATCTCGCGTCGGCGCGACCGGTGCTGGTCCATGGACTGGTTGACGACGATGCGTCGCAGCCAGGGCCCGAAGGAGGTGCCGGTCCGAAGCTGCGAGGCCTGGCGGAACGCACGCACGAAACTCTCCTGCACCGCATCCCAGGCCATTGCCTCGCATCCGGTCAGGCGGACGGCAAGCGTCCATGCCGCGTCGGCATAGTGGCGGTAGACCTGCTCCTGGGTTCGGCGGCAGTTCCGACGCAGCCTTCCCAGGGTCAGTTCATCCAGCGGATGGTCGAATGCGATTGCGGTCATTTCGAGACATAGACGCCGCCGGGCCTGAAAAGGTCGCAGCGATTACGAACGGGGCCGCGGGCGGCCACGGCCTGCGATAATGCGGCAATGAGCCGATGGCGCCCTCCGCAACCGAAATCGAGTCCTTACATTACCGCCGAAGGCCTTGAGCGGCTCAAGTCCGAACTCAAGACCTTGTGGAAGGGTCGCCGCGAAGTCGTCGCGGCGATCACCGCCGCCGCGGCCGAAGGCGACCGATCCGAGAACGCCGAATACATCTACCGCAAGAAGCAGCTGCGAGAAATGGACCGGCGGATCCGCTACCTGAGCAAGCGAATCGACGAGGTCGAGCCAGTCTCGGCGACGCCGCCGGTTTCGGACAAGGTCTACTTCGGCGCCTGCGTCACCGTCGAGGATGCCGACGGTAGCGAGATCGCCTACCGGATCGTCGGCGCCGACGAGATCGACCCGGAGCACAACCGCATCTCGGTCGATTCGCCGCTGGCTCGCGCGCTGCTCGGCCGGTCGCTGGACGAAGAGGTCGACGTCGAAACCCCTTCGGGCACGCGTCGGCTGGCGATCGTCGACATCGCCTACGGCGCCGACGCGGCCGGATCCTGAAAAGCGGCCGGCCGCGAGCCGGCGATGGCCCGGCGCAGCGCGAACTGGTCCGGCCGCTGCCCGAAGACGACCCGGTCGCCTTCGGCCCTGATGCCGAGAAGATCCAGCGCGGCCGCGGCCCGCGGCACCGCCACGCGGTCGATGGTCGCACGATATTCCTGGCGCCAGATGCGCTCGACGCTGTGATGTCCCAGCGTGTCGATCAGGGCCCGGGCGCTCCAGTCGCGATCGTCGTCGATGCAGCAGCGGTGAAACGCCGCCAGCGCCCGGTCCAGCGAATGCCGGCCGCCGGATTCGGTTCGGAGTCGGACGTCGACCCGGAGAAAGAACGCCGCCCCGGTCCAGTAGACCCGCTTGAACGCCCGTTCTCGCCACATGTCCGGGCTCAGCGAGCGCAGCGTTCGGCCGCGCCCTGCGCGGTCCCGGACCCCGCGTTCGAATCCGGCGAGGAGTTGGCGCCACGCCTGCTCCGACGGGATGAGGTCGGCACGGGACTGCAGCAGGTACTGGTAGTACGACGCCAGCCCCTCGGTGAACCAGATATCACGATTGCCCGGAAACGGGATCAGCAGGTGGGCGAATTCGTGGTACGAGCGCCAGTCGGCGTTGAGCTCGGCCAGCGTCGCCGTCGGCGAAACCCAGAAACGGACCCGCGGCGGTCGGCTGCGCCGGATCTGGCCGAACGCGACGCTGCTCGAGCCGCGGCTCGTGGCGCGGAGGTCGACGAGGACCCTGTCGCGCGGGAAGCCGCCGGTCACGGTGTGCGCCGCCGCGATGCCGGTTCGCAACCACTGTCTCCAGGGCTCGCCGTTCGCGTCGGCCCGCAGTTCGTCGTCCAGCGAAACGACCAGCTCGACCCCCGCGGCACGAAGATCCAGCGTCCGCGATGCGTTCGCGACGACCGGGACTGCAGACAGAACGGCCAACCAGCAAGCGGCGAGTCCACCTGCTGCAATCACTCCGCGGACGAACCGGCAGGGGCGGGTGTCATGCGAGTTCATTCGGGCATCTTCGACGAGGGGTGTGAAGCCGTCGCCGATGCACCCGTTCGCGCTCACGGGTTGTAGATCGCCGCCCCGGACTCGCGATAGGCGTGGAGCACGCCCGCGGCCTCCTCGCGCAGCAGACCGGTGCGCACGTCGATGCCGCGTCGGGCGAGCACGCCGGTCCAGTCGTCGTTGCGCTCGCCTTCGTCGAACCCCGTGATCTCGGCATCGCGCTTCGAGGCGCCGCACGCGACCTGCGCAACGCCCGACCACGGGATCGCGCCCAGGCACATCGCGCAGGGCTCGCACGACGTCGCGAGCTCCATCGGCGCCCCGGGGGCGTCGGCGAGGTTCCAGGTTCCAAGCGCCGACTGCGCCAGGCTGAGGGCGACGACCTCGGCGTGAGCGGAGGAGCAGCACGCCGGTTCGACGCGGTTGACGCCCACCGCGATCAGTCGACCGTCGGCCATCGAACTGACGACAGCGCCGAACGGGCCGCCGGTGCCCTCTTCGACGTTGCGGCGCGAGAGTTCGATGGCCAGCTCCATCCGGGCGTTCTCGTCGGGCAGACGCGAAGGCAGCTCCGCGGTCATGCGGCGGCACCAGTCGGGGAGGTCGATGATGAAGCGGTCGGCGGCGTTCATTCGGCATTCCGCTGGCGACGCGATTCGAACAGCCCGATGCCTGCAGCGACCGAGACGTTGAGGCTTTCGATGTCCTCGCTGATCGGGATACGTGCCAGCGTGTCGCATCGCTCGCGCGTCAGGCGCCGCAGGCCACGTTCCTCGCCGCCGAGCACCAGGGCGGTAGGGCCGGTCAGGTCGACATGCTGCAACGCGGTGTCCGCCTCGCCGGCGAGGCCGGTGCACCACACACCGGCCCGCTGCATGCGCTCGATGCAGCGCGCGATGTTGGCGACCTCGACCAGCGGCAAGATCTCGGCCGCGCCGGCCGCGGCCCTTCGGGCGGCGGGCGTGAGCCCGGCGGCGCGGTCGCGTGGCACGACCACAGCGGTCGCCCCGGCACCGGCCGCCGAACGCAGGCACGCACCCAGATTGTGCGGATCCTGCACCTGGTCGAGCACGAGCACGAGCGCATCCCGATCGGCCTGATCCAGGAGGTCGTCGAGCACCGTTTCGGTCACGGGCTCGCTCGCGCGAAGCTCGGCGACGACGCCCTGATGGTTGGTGCCGTCGGCAAGACGGGACAGCGTCGCTTCGCTTGTGGCCTGGACGGCGATTCCGGCGGAGCGGGCACGCTCGATCAGCCGGTCGAGGCGCTTTCCGCGACCCGCGATCCAGATCTGGATGACGCGCTCGGCCGCGTTGCTCAGGACGGACTCGACCGCGTTGACGCCGCTCGCGCGCTCGCGCTTCACGAATCGTTCCGACGGCCGCGCCGCTTGCCGCGCGGCTTGCGGGAGCGCTTCTTCGCGCCGCCGTCGCCGCCTTCGCCGGCGATCCGGAAATCGATCTTGCGCTCGTCGACGCTGACGGCCATGACCTCGACCTCGATCGGGTCGGCCAGCCTGAAGCGCAGGCCGCGGCGTTCGCCGGTGAGCACCCGCCGGACCGGGTCGAAGTGGTAGTAATCGTTCGGCAGCGAAGTGATGTGGACGAGCCCGCTGACGCCCATCTCCGGGATCTCGACGAAGGCGCCGAAGCCGGTCACGCCGGTGATGACGCCTTCGAACGCATCGCCGACGTGCCGCTGCATGTACTGGCATTTCAGCCGCTCGTCGACTTCCCGGCTGGCCTCCTCGGCACGGCGCTCCAGCCACGAGCATTCGCGGCCGAGCTCGGTCATGCGCTTGCCGGAATAGGGATATTCGCTCCTGGGCCTCGTGCGCAGGCTGTGCTTGAGCGCCCGATGCAGCAACAGGTCGGGATAGCGCCTGATCGGCGACGTGAAATGCGCGTAGGCGTCCAGCGCCAGGCCGAAATGGCCGCGGTTTTCGGGCTGGTAGACGGCCAGCGCCAGGCTGCGCAGCAACACCGCGTCGACCAGCGGTTCGATCGCGCTTCCGCGGGCTTTCTGCTGGATGCGGCTGAGGTCGGCAGGCTCCGGCTCCTCCTTCCAGTCGACCTTCAACCCGTGCGCGGAAAGGAACGTTTCCAGTTCGGCCAGCTTGTCCGGCGGCGGGGTGTCGTGGACCCGGAACAGTACCGGCAAGCCGTTCTTCTGCGCCGTTTTCGCCGCTTCGACGTTGGCCGCGATCATGCACTCCTCGATCAGGCGATGCGCGTCGTGGCGGGTGCGGCGGTTGAGCGCCTCGACCCGGCCCTCGGCATCGAAAACGAACTGCACCTCGTCGGAATCGAAGTCGATCGCGCCGCGTCGCTTCCGCCGCTTCGACAGCAGCCGGTAGACGTCGTAAAGCGTGTCGAGGTTGCCGCGGACGTGGCTGAAGCGCTCCGCGAGGTCGGTGTCGCCGTGCTCGACCATGCGGTGGACCTGGTCATAAGTGAGCCGTGCCGCCGAGCGCATCACGCCCTCCGAAAACCGGCTGCCCGTGACCTTGCCCCTGGCATCCAGCTTCATGTCGCAGACCATGACCAGGCGATCGACGCGCGGGTTGAGCGAGCACAGCCCGTTCGAAAGGGTTTCCGGGAGCATGGGTACGACGCGGTCGGGAAAGTACGTTGACGTGCCGCGCTTCTGCGCTTCGTCGTCCAGCGCGCTGTCGGGCGTGACGTACTCGGCGACGTCGGCGATCGCGACGATCAGTCGATAACCGTCGCCGGCGGGCTCGGCGAAGACGGCGTCGTCGAAGTCGCGGGCGTCGGCGCCATCGATGGTCACCAGCGGCATCTCGCGCAGGTCCAGCCTCCCCTCGGTCAGCCCCGGGTCGATCTCGTCGCCGAAGGCTTCGGCCTCGCGTTCCACCGCGTCGGGAAACTCGGCCGGAAGCTGGTGATTGAAGATCGCGATCTGCGTGGCCATGCCCGGCTCGTCGGCGTGGCCGAGAACGGCGACGATTTCTCCCAGCGGCGCGCGATCGACCGCCGGCGGCCTGGTGATGCGCGCGACCACGATCTTGCCGGGCTTGGCGTCCGACTTCGAGGCGTCGGGAATCAGCACGTCGTGCGTGAGTTTCGGGTCGTCGGGTACGACCGTGGCGACTCCGCCCTCGGCGACGAATCGACCGACGATCTGTCGGTGGGCGCGCTCGATGACCTCGACGATCTGGCCTTCCTTGCGACCCCGCCGATCGACGTTGCTGACCGCGGCCAGCACCCGATCGCCGTGAAAGACCTGGCGCATCTGCTTGGGCGCGATGAACAGGTCGTCGCCATCCTCGTCGGGCACGACGAACCCGTAGCCGTCGGGATGCGCGCTGATGCGCCCGCGCACCAGGTCCATGTTCCGGGCCAGACCGTAGGCGGCGCGGCGGTTGCGCACCACCTTGCCCTGGCGAATCAGTTCCTGCAGCAACGGTTTGACGACGCGGTCGGATTCGGCATGGTCCAGCCCGAACCCGTCGGACAGTTCCTTGCGCGTCATCGGTCGGCCGGCTTCTTCCAGGCGGTCCAGGATGGTGTCGAGATCGGGTCGCAACGTCATGAATTCTCTTGTCGAAAATGCCATGCTATTGTAATGCCCGTTCCGGGCGCTTCGCCGCTCCGGCTGCGAGGAACGGTCGAGGCCGGAGCTTGCATGCGCCGGCCCCGTTCGCCGGACGTCTTCAAAAAGTAGCCAAGAGCAACCCGAATCCCGATGACACCCGCACGTCGTACCGCCTCCTTGTGCCTTTCCACCGCGCTGCTGCTGGGCGCGGGCTGCGCGATCCATCCCGCCCAGGATCCACCGGCAGAGGCCCGGACGGCTCCCCCTCACGTTCCGGAACCGTCGCCGTCCGACCCGTTCGCGGCCATCGACGAGGCGTTTGCACGTCTGGCGCTGCCCCGGCGGCCCGCCGCCGAGCCGATCGAACCGGGTTCAGGGCAGATCTGGCCGCGACTGACCGAGCGATTCCGCATCGCCGAATGCCCCGACGGCAGTTCGGCTGCGCGGTGGGCGGCCTGGTATGCAGGGAACGAGGACTACATGCACCGCGTGCTCAATCGCGCCCAGCCGTGGATGCACCTCATCGTCGAAGAGATCGAGCGGCGCGATCTGCCCGGTGAACTCGCGTTGCTGCCCATCGTCGAGAGCGCCTTCGATCCGTTCGCCTATTCGCACGGACGTGCCGCCGGTCCGTGGCAATTCCTCAGCGGGACCGCCCGGGACTTCGGCATACGCATCGACGACTGGTACGACGGTCGCCGGGATTTCGTCGCCGCGACGTCCGGCGCTCTGGACTACCTGGTCTACCTCGGCGAACTGTTCGACGGCGACTGGGCGCTCGCATTGGCCGCTTACAACGCCGGCCAGGGCCGTGTGCGCCGCGCGATCCGCCGCAACGCGGCGCGGGGGCTTGGCACGGACTGGAACGAGCTTCGGCTACCGCGCGAAACGCTGGGATACGTGCCCAAGCTGAAGGGGCTGGGGTGCCTGTTCCGCGAGCCAGCCCGGTATGCGTTCGTGCTGCCGTCGATGGAAGACCGGCCGCGAGTCGTGGCGGTGCCGGTCGAGGGTCCGCTGGACATCGTGCAGCTCGCGCTCCATGCCGAACTGGACCCGGCCGAGTTGGTGACGCTCAATGCCGGACTGAACCGGCACCTGCTTCCGCCGGACGGTCCGGATTATCTCGTCGTCGCCGCCGAGAACGCCGCGCGTGTCTCCGACGCGCTCGCGGACCTGCCGCAGGCGCCGCAAATGAACTTCAAGCGCATCGAGGTGCGACGGGGCGACTCGCTGTCGGTGCTCGCGCGACGCCATCGCACGACTGTGGAAGCGCTCCGCGAAGTCAATGGACTGTCGGGCGACCGGCTCATCGCCGGGCAGGCGTTGAAGCTTCCCGGCGCCGTCGAGCTCAGCGAACCGGAAGGGGACCCGGAATACGCACGCGTCTATCGCGAGTTCACCGCGCTGCAGCAGCAGCTTCTGCCCACCGATCGCTTCATTCATCGCGTCCGGTCCGGCGAAAGTCTCTGGGTGATCGCGCGCCGCTACGGCGTCAGCGTGCATGAAGTCCAGCAGATGAACGGGCTCGGTCCGAGCACGCTGATCCGGCCGGGTCAGCGACTGGTCATCGAAACCGACAACAAGGTCGCACCGCCCAGCACATCGCCCGGCCGCTACGTCGTTCGGCAGGGTGATTCGCTGTGGCTGATTTCGCGACGTCACCGCGTCGGGCTGGACGAATTGATGCGCTGGAACGACCTGAGTGCCGACAGCGTGCTTCGGCCCGGTCAGGAACTCGTCATCCGGCGAGGCGGCGATGCGTAGCGGGATCTGGCAATGGACCGCCGGCCTGGCCGTCATCGCGGCATTCAGCGCGAGTGCGGCGGAACCGGTTCTCGAAGGTGAGGCGGTGCAGGGCGGATTGATCATCGGACACGCACCGCCGGAGGCGCGCGTGACCGTGGACGGCGAATCGGTGCCGCGGGCCTCCGACGGGACGTTCCTGGTCGCGTTCTCGCGTGACCGTACCGAGCCGAAGCGGGTGGTCGCGGAATTGCCCGACGGCACGCGATGGGCACGCGAACTCGCGCCGCGCGAACGCACGTTCGAAATCCAGCGCATCGACGGCTTGCCGCCGAAGCAGGTCACGCCGGATCCCGAATCGCTGGAGCGGATCCGCGCCGAGGCGAGCCTGGTTCGCGACGCCCGCGCTCTGCGCGACGATCGCACCGACTTCGCAGCGGGCTTCGTCTGGCCGGTCACCGGTCCGATCACCGGCGTCTACGGGTCGCAGCGCATCCTCAACGGCGAGCCGCGCAATCCGCACTGGGGCATCGACATCGCCGCGCCCACCGGCACGCCGGTCCGCGCGCCCGCCGGCGGCATCGTGACGCTGGCGCACGACGACATGTATTTCTCGGGCGGCACGCTGTTGGTCGATCACGGGCTGGGACTGAGTTCGGCCTTCCTCCACCTCGACGAGATCCTCGTCGAGCCTGGTCAGCGCGTGAAGCAGGGCGAGGTCGTCGCGCGCGTCGGCGCGACGGGACGGGTAACCGGCGCGCACCTGGACTGGCGCATGAACCTGGGGGATACCCGGGTCGACCCGGGCCTTCTGATGGGCGAGATGCCGGATGCCTCGGGTACATCCCGCTGACCGTATCGTCCCGCTGACCGTATCGTCGCGCCGATGATTTCCGCGCGGTTTGCTGCCGGGACATTCGCGTTGCTGGCTCTTGCCGGGTGTGCCGCGAACGGCCCCGACCGGCGCGGCGCCGAGGCGGGCCTGGGACCGGCCGAGCGCGTCGCCGCCGTGCTGGTAGGGAGCTACGCGGGCCGTTTCCGCGATGGCGACGCAGTAGCCGCAGAGACCGTGAGGCTGCACGCCGAAGTCGGGCGTGCCGACGTCGACGGCGTACCGGTGCGAATGATGCAGCGAAGCGGCGATGGCGTCGCGCGCCGGTTCGGGCTCGTTCTCGAGCCCACCCGCGTCGCGACGCGGCTGGAGGGTCGTTTTTCGCCGCTGAACGAAAAGGGCGAGGCGATGGGCGCCTGCCCCTTGACCGTTCGGCTCCGCGATGACGGGTTCGTTGCGACGACCGCCGCGGCGACCTGCCGCTTCGGAGACGGCACGCGCACCCGCGGGCTGATCAAGGAAATCGCACACGATGGTCACCGTCTCGTCATCGCCGACCGCGTCGTCGGTCCCGACGGCGAGCGCATCGGACCCGACCGGGTACTCGAGCTTCGACGCGTTCGCCCGTTCGCCGGCTGGGCCGGCATCCGGGATTCCGCCGGGGCGCCGTGGCGGGTCGCCGAGCCTTTCGAGCTCGAATCGGACGGCGTGGCCCGCGATCCGGTCGACGCGGCCGGAGTGCCGCTGGGCATTTCGCTGGAACTGGCCCCGCACCAGGTGCGCGCCGGAGAGCCGCCGGTGCTGCGTCTGCGGGTCTTCGACCAGGCGTCAGGCGAACTGGTGGCGCAGTCCTGGGCCGACCCGGAGGCCACGCGCATCGGCGTGGCACTGCCCCGGGTGCAGGTCGGCCTGAGGTTGCGCTACGGACCGGCGTCGCGTCCGTAAGTCGTCGGACCGTATTGCGTACGATCGTCGAGCATTGCTATACTTAGGGGCTACCCGTTTCGACGGGCCTTGCTCCACGGCGGCGCTTGCTTTCGCGAGGCCGACCGGGGGCTTTTCCGGGGGCGCCTACGTGCCCGGTCAATCCAGAAGGAGAGAGAAGAGTTGAGACACTACGAGATCGTGTTTCTGGTCCACCCTGACCAGAGCGAGCAGGTTCCGGGCATGCTCGACCGCTACAGGTCGCTGGTCGAGTCCAAGGGCGGCACCGTCCACCGCTCGGAGGACTGGGGCCGACTGCAGCTGGCCTACACCATCGCCAAGCTGCACAAGGCGCACTACCTGCTGCTGAACATCGAGTGCGACGCCGAAACGCTCGAGGAGCTGGAGAGCATCTTCCGGTTCAACGACGCGATCCTGCGCCACCTGACGGTCCGGCGCAGCGAAGCGGTCACCGAGCCTTCCATCATGCTCAAGCGCAAGGAAGAGAAGGACGAGCGCGAATCCCGCCGCAGCCGCCCGAGCGAGGACTCGGGAAGCGCCAAGAGCGAGGACGGCGAGGGTCAAGACAAGGACAAGGAAGCGCAGTCGTCCGACAGCGAATCCGAAACCGCATCCGAGGAGGCTTGAGAACCATGGCCAAGTTTTTCAGACGCCGCAAGTACTGCCGTTTCACGGCCGAAGGCATCACCGAGGTCGATTACAAGGACGTCGACCTGCTAAAGGATTTCGTCGGTGAAACCGGCAAGATCATCCCCAGCCGCATTACCGGGACGAAAGCGCGCTACCAGCGCCAGCTTTCCACCGCGGTCAAGCGCGCGCGCTACCTGGCGCTGCTGCCGTACACCGACAACCACTGAGGTCGACCATGGAACTGATTTTGCTCGAAAAGGTGCACAACCTGGGCGACCTCGGCGATACGGTGAACGTCAAGCCGGGATACGGCCGCAATTTCCTGCTGCCGCGCGGCAAGGCCGTGCCGGCGACGAAGGAAAACAAGAAGAAGTTCGAGGCCGAGCGCGAAGAATTGCAGCGCCAGGCCGACGAGAAACTGTCCGCCGCCGAAGCGCGCCGAGAGGCCATCGACTCGCTGGACTCCGTGTCGTTCCACGTCAACGTCTCGCCGGAAGGCAAGCTCTACGGCTCGATCAGCGCCCGAGAGATCGCCGACAAGCTCACCGAGATGGGTTACCCGGTCGAAAAGGCCGAGGTCGACCAGCCCGAGGGCCCGATCCGGGAAGCCGGTGAATATACCGTCGGCCTGATTCTCCACGCCGATGTGCAGACCGAAGTCAGGATCGAGGTCCACGGCGAAGAGGCCTGACCCTGTTGGCGCCGCGCCCGGCCGCCGGGCGCGGCGCACACTCTAGCGGCGGCACGCTACACTGGAGCCGTCGCAGCGGCGGACCGCGGTCCGCCTAGCATGACCGACCCGGAGGCTGATCGACGCCCGTGGCAGAGCCGCGCATCACACCCCTGAACCCCGTTCGCCAGCCGCCCAACTCGCTCGAGGCGGAGCAGAGCCTGCTGGGTGCGCTGATGCTGTCGGAGACCGCCTGGGACAAGGTCGCCGACCGCCTGAGCGAGGGCGACTTCTACCGCGAGACCCACCGCCTCATCTATCGCGCCATCGGCGAGCTCCAGGCCAACCACCAACCCAGCGACGCGGTGACGGTGGCGGACTGGTTCGGTCGCAACGACCTGCTCGATCGCGTCGACGGCGGCGCCTACCTGACGATGCTCGCCAACGACACGCCGGGGACATCCAACATTCTCGGCTACGCCGAAATCGTTCGCGAGAAATCCATCCTTCGCCAGCTCATCGAGATCGGCACCGACGTGGCCGATTCGGCGCTGCGGCCCAGCGGCATATCGAGCAAGGAACTGCTCGAGGTCGCAGAGCAGAAGATGTATGCCATCGCCGAGCAGGGCATGCGCGCCGGCTCCAGCTACCAGCACGTCAAGGACGTCATGTCCCGTGCGCTGGACCGGCTCAACGAGCTCCAGGACAACGCCGGCGACATCACCGGGGTGCCGTCCGGCTTCGTCGAGCTCGACCGGCGAACCGCCGGCCTGCAGCCCACCGACCTGATCATCGTGGCCGGCAGGCCGGCGATGGGCAAGACCAGCTTCGCGATGAACATCGCCGCCAGCGCCGCGATCAAGGCGAAGACGCCGGTCGCGGTGTTCTCGATGGAAATGTCGGACCTGCAGCTGGTGATGCGACTGTTCTCGTCGTGGGGACGTATCGACCAGAACAAGCTGCGCACCGGCAAGCTGGAGGCGCCCGACTACGCCAACCTGCAGTCGGCGATGAACGTGCTGAAGAAGGCCGATATCTTCATCGACGAAACCCCGGCGCTTTCCCCCACGGAGTTGCGCGCGCGAGCGCGACGCATGAAGCGCGAGCACGGCATCGGCATGATACTGATCGACTATCTGCAGCTCATGCAGGTGCCGGGCAACAACGAGAACCGGGCCACGCAGATCGGCGAGATCTCGCGCGGGCTCAAGGCACTGGCCAAGGAGCTGAAGGTGCCGGTGATCGCGCTGTCTCAGCTCAACCGCGCGCTGGAACAGCGCCCGAACAAGCGCCCGGTCATGGCCGACCTGCGCGAATCCGGCTCCATCGAGCAGGATGCCGACCTGATCCTGTTCATCTACCGCGACGAGGTCTACAACGACGACTCGCCCGACAAGGGCAAGGCCGAGATCATCATCGGCAAGCACCGCAACGGCGCGACCGGCGAGTTCATGCTGCATTTCGAGGGCGAGTACCTGCGTTTCCGCGATTACGTCGAGGACCGCTACGGCATCGACGACCAGGCCTGAGGGCCGGGCGGAAAAGCGGTTACACGAAGGACACGAAAAAGGCACGAAGGACACGAAGAACGCTTTTCCCGGAGTATTTCGGGGCCGCGATGCTTGTAATTGAAAAATGAAGCGAGGAGCCGAATACACCAGCCGCCCAATCTCTCCTCCGCGAGCGGTGGAGAGTCGGGACGGAGCCGCACGGTCCCCCGCGCCTGGAATATCGAGCCGCGACAGGACGCAGTTTTTGCTTTTTTTCGAGGACTTCGTGCCCTTCGTGCCTTCTTGGTGATCTTCGTGTAATTTGCTTTTGAATCGCATCGTGATCCAGCTTCGACCGCTGGATCGATCGAATGCAGTTCCTGACTCCAGAACGATTGCAACCTGACTTCCGAGGGGATACCGAACATGGCGAATACACGCACCGAATCCGACAGCATGGGTGAACTCGAAGTACCGGCCGATGCGCTGTGGGCGGCGCAGACGCAACGTGCGGTCGACAATTTCCCGGTCTCCGGCAAGCCCATGCCCGAGGCGTTCATACAGGCCCTGGGGCGGGTCAAGCTCGCCTGCGCCCGGGCCAACCAGCGGCTGGGGCTGATGGACGACGACGTCGCCGACGCGATCGCCGATGCGGCCGAGAAGGTCATCGCCGGCGAGGTTACCGAGCACTTTCCCATCGACATCTACCAGACCGGCTCAGGCACCAGTTCGAACATGAACGCCAACGAGGTGATCGCGAATCTCGCCGCGAAGGCGGGCCACGAGGACATCCATCCGAACGATCACGTCAACATGTCGCAGAGCTCCAACGACGTGATCCCGACGACGATCCAGGTCTCGGCGTGCCTCGGCATCAAGGATGGACTCATGCCGGCGCTGGATCATCTCGAGAAGACGATCAAGGCAAGGAGTGAGGACCTCGATTCGGTCGTCAAGACCGGTCGCACGCACCTGATGGACGCAATGCCGGTGACCTTCGGCCAGGAACTGGCCGCGTGGGCCAGCCAGGTCGCGTCGTGCCGGGCGCGGATCAGCGCGACTCTGCAGCGGCTGAGAAGCCTGCCGCAGGGAGGGACCGCGGTCGGAACCGGCATCAATGCGCCCGCCGAGTTCGGCGACCGCGTCGCCGAGGAACTGAAGGGCTCGACCGGTTTCGACTTCGACTCGGCCGACAACAAGTTCGAGGGCATCGCGGCGCAGGACGGCGCCGTGGAGCTATCCGGTCAGCTCAAGACGCTGGCAGTGGTGATCATGAAGATGTCCAACGATCTTCGCTGGATGAACTCCGGCCCGCTGGCCGGGCTCGGCGAGATCGAGCTCGAGGCGTTGCAGCCGGGCAGTTCGATCATGCCCGGCAAGGTCAACCCGGTCATCCCGGAAGCCGCCTGCATGGCCGCGGCCCGCGTCATCGGCAACGATGCCACGATCACCGTCGGAGGGCAGTCCGGGAATTTCCAGCTCAACGTCATGCTGCCGGTCATCGGTGCGACGCTGCTGGAGAGCATCGAGCTGATGACGAATGTCGCGCGGTTGCTGGCCGACAAGGCCATCGCCTCGTTCAACGTCCGCGAGGACAACATCAAGGCCGCGCTTGACCGCAACCCCATCCTGGTCACCGCACTGAACCGCGTGATCGGTTACGAGAAGGGCGCGGCGACCGCCAAGCAGGCCTACAAGGAAGGCCGGCCGATCATCGACGTGGCGGTGGAAACCACCGGCATGGACCGTGAAGAACTCGAAAAGCTGCTCGATCCGCTGAAGCTCGCCAAGGGCGGCGTGCAGGAGTAAGAGGACATGATCGAGACCGCTTACAGATCACTGCAGGAGACGTACGCGCCGAACAACGCGTGCTTCGGCTGCGGGCCGGCCAACGACAAGGGACTGCGCATCCGGTCGTTCGTCGAAGATGGCCGCGTCGTCTGCCGGTGGACGCCGGAGCCGCACCACGAGGCCTTTCCCGGCGTGCTCAACGGAGGAATCATCGGCGCCATTCTGGACTGCCACTGCAACTGGACGGCGTGCTGGCACCTGATGGAAACCCGCGGCCTGGATTCGCCGCCGTGTACCGTCACGATGGAATTCACCGTCAAGCTGCGTCGGCCGACGCCTTCGGATTCCGAACTGCTCCTGATCGCAAGCCCGATCGACGTCGACGGCGACATCGTAACGGTCGAATCCGAGCTCTACGCCGGGGACGAGCTGTGCGACCGCTGCACCGGGCGGTTCGTGGCCGTCAAGCCGGGCCACCCGGCGTATCACCGCTGGTAGAGGCGAGAGTCAGGCCTCTTCGGGGCCGCGCACCCAGAACGTCAGGCGGTGCACGGATTCTTCCGTGTCGCCGATTTCGCGCCAACCGAACTCGGCGCAAAGGTCCGGTCTGCGCGTGTAGCCGCGGCCGGCCCAGAACGCATCCAGCGGCCGGTATTCCGCAGGCCGTCGCGGATCGTCCGGCGCACGATCCACCGCGCAGAACGCGGTGACGGCATAGCCGCATTCGCGCGCATGGCGCTCACGTTCGTCGAAGAACCGGTGGCCGATGCCCCGGCCGCGGAATTCGGACAGCAGTACCGATTCCCCGAAGTAGAAGACCCGTCCGGCCGCGATCCCGGCCCGCTCGAAGGGCAGGCGGAAGGCCGCGTCGGCATCGGCCAGCGGCAGGCCGGTCGAAGCGCCGACGATCCGGCCGTCGTGTTCGGCAAGGACCACCACGGACTCGCCCGACCGGGCATAGTGCGAAAGGTAGTCGCGCTCGTACTCGGCGCTGCCTTCGTAGCGGTAGGGGTATTCGCGGAACACCCGCACGCGCATGGCGGCCAGTTCGTCGAGATGGTCGCGAATCCCGGAAGGCTGCAGCGTTCGAATCGACAGCATGCGAATCGGCGATCTTCGGAACGGGCAATCATACCGGTGATTTCCCCGGTGCGCGGCAGACCGGTGCGGAATCGGATAGCCTGTGGTCATGGACCTCGAGGACTACAGGAAGATCATCGAGCGGCGGATTGCAGCGCTGGACGAAATCAGCGAGCAGTCGCGGGATTCCCAGGCGCCGGTGGAACTGGATCAGACCCGCCAGGGCCGGCTGTCACGAATGGACGCGATGCAGGGCCAGGCGATGGCGCGGGCGACCGAGGAGCGACGTCGCCACGAGGTCGCCCGCCTGAAGGCGGCGCTGGAGCGAATCGATCGCGGAGAATACGGCGAATGCCGCGAATGCGGCGAACCCATCGTCGAAAAACGCCTGCAATCCGATCCGGCCGCGACGCTGTGCGTGGACTGCGCGAGCGCGCGCGAACGCGACGACCGCTGAGCGGTTTTTGCCGCGACCGGATCCATATATCCGCCGACCTGGTCGCATCCCGGACCCGAAATCAATAAAGGAAGACAAGCACTTGAATTTTCTGAAATTGCTTCCCGCCATACTCAGCATGTTGCTGCTGGGCGCTCATTTCTACCGTGCCGATCTGCCGCTTGTCGCCTTCGGTGCAGCGGCGCTGCCTTTGCTGCTGTTCGTGCGCGTGCCCTGGGTGGCCAGAGCGTTCCAGGTCTTGCTGGTGCTCGGTGCGCTGGAGTGGCTGCGGACGATGTACGTGATCGCGCAGATGCGGATCGCGTTCGAGCAGCCGTGGACACGGATGGCCGTCATCCTCGGTGCCGTCGCACTGTTCACGGCGCTTTCGGCGCTGCTGTTCCAGACGCGGGGCCTGCGTCGCCGATACGGGCACGGCGCGATCTCTTGAACGCGATCAGTTCCGGTCGTGGGGTAGCAGGTGGTCGAGGTAGACCTCCGGATCCGGCCGCAGCCGGTAGTTCTCGGCCACTTCGATGAAGCGCACGATGCCGTCGGCATCGACGACGATCACGGTCGGCAACGCGGCGTCCACCGGGTAACCGAGTCGGTCCAGTCCCGCCGGGGTGGCGCCCGGCGCTTCGATCCCCAGCTTTCGCGCCGCGCGGTTGCCGGGGTCGTGCAGGAACCGCGCCGGGATGGAGAACTGCGAAGCGATTTCGCGGTTGAACTTCCGCGGCTGGCTGCTGATGAACCAGAGGCGTGCATCGTAGCGGGCGACCCGGCGCCAGGCAGCAGCCAGCTCGCGGACCTGGGCCGTGCACAGAGGACACCAGTTGCCGCGGTAGAACACCAGCACGGCGCCGTGGCCGGCGAGCTCACCGGTTTTCACCGGCTCGCCGTCCACGTCTTCCAGCTCGAACGCGGGCAGCGGCTCGCCGGGAACCGGCGTCCCCTCGGGTGCGGGTTGCTTCGAATACCACGTCACGTACGCCAGCCAGCCGGCAAGCGCGAGTACGGCCCCGACCAGAAACGGCTGGTGGGCGTCGCCGTGATTGTAGACCGCGGTCATCGCCATGACCGCGCCCAGGCCCGCGACGATCGAGACCAGCACCGGATGGGGGTCGGTGCGCGCCGGCTGAGCGACCGCTAGCCAGAAGAAGAAAGTCAGCGGTGCGCCCGCGGCCAGCAACAGCCCTGCCGGAGCGGTCCAGGGCGCCTGCAGCGTGAAACCGTACAGCGCGACCACGGCCAGCACGGTGAGCACGAACAGGAACAGCGAGATGAACCAGCGTTTCATGGCGTCGTCCGCGTCAAGCCTGCGTTCATTCTTCCACGGCGGGCGAAGTCGCGCAGGTCATCGGTCATTCGGTCGACGGAATGTCGGCGATTCGCGGCAGGCCCGATGCGTGCCGGGCGATATCGCGCCAGGGGTCGTCGACCTGCGCCATGCGGCGGAAGATGTTGTCGATGCGGTAACCGCGAGGGTCGAGGTCGCCGTCGACCTCTTCCCAGCGAACCGGGGTGGCGACCGGTGCGCCGGCCCGCGCGCGAACCGCGTACGGGGCCACGGCGGTCTGCCCGTAGGCGTTGCGGAGGTCGTCCAGGAAGACGCGGTCGCCGCGCTTGTCCTTGCGTTGCTCCGTGGTCATCAGTTCCGGGTCGTCCTCGGCGACGCGCTCGCACAGCGCGTGGGTGAAGTCGCGGACCGCCTCGAAGTCGGCGCCCCGGTCCAGCGGAACCACGAGGTGGAGTCCCCTCGACCCCGTCGTCTGCACGAACGTGCTCAGCTCCAGTCGGTCCATCATCTTCTTCAGGTGCATCGCGGTGCGGCGCACCTTGCCGAAATCGTCGTCCGACGGGTCGAGATCGAAGATCATCCGGTCGGGATGCTTCGGACGGTCGGTTCGCGCCAGCGACAGGTGCGGCGTGATGCAGCCCTGCTGAGCGAGGTAGACCAGCGTGGCCTCGTTCTCGGCGACCACGTAGGTGACTTCCCCGTCTTCCTTCGGCAGCGTCACGCGATCGATCCAGTCGGGGAAGTAATCGCCGATCTGCTTCTGGAAGAAGCCGTCGTCGTCGATGCCGTCGGGGAAACGGTGCATGCTCAGCGACCGGCCCTCGTAGTGGCGAAGCGCGACCGGGGCGATGCGCGCGTAGTAATCGGCAAGCTCGTACTTCGTGATGCCGTCTTCCGGAAACATCACCTTGTCGGGATGGCTGATCGCGACCTCGCGGCCGCCGGCCTCGATGGAGCATTCGGAACGACCGGTCATCGGGCCCTTTCCCTGGTCACGTCGCGCGGTTTCTTGTCGCGGCGCAAGCCGAGGAAACGCGGGTGCCGGAGCTTGCCGTCCCCGGTCCATTCGGTGAATCCGAATTCGCCGACGAAGCGCGGCTCGACCCACGTGACGTCGGTGCCGCTCGGGCCGTCGGCGAACGGGCATTCGTCGACGGCGTGCGCGTCCAGCCGTTCCCGGAATTCCTTCAGGAATTCTTCGTCGTATCCGGTACCGACCTTGCCGGCGTAACGAAGGTCGTCGCCGTCGTAATACCCGACCAGCAGCGCCCCGAAGCCCTCGCGCTCGCCTTCCGGTTCGGTGAATCCCGCGATGACCAGTTCCTGCCCGCGATCGCACTTGAACTTGAGCCAGTCCCGGGACCGACTGTGCCGGTAGCGCGAGTCGGCGCGCTTGGCGACGATGCCTTCCCAGCCTTTGTCGCAGGCTTCTTCGAAGAAAGCTTCCCCATCGGCGTTGCGGTGCGCCGTGAAGTGCAGCGGCGCATCGAATTCGAACAGGCGCCGAAGAATCCGCTTGCGCGTTCGCAGGGGCAGCCCGTCGAGTTCGCAGCCGTCGACATGCGGTACGTCGAAGACGTAGAAGTGGATTGCGATCTCGCTTGCCCGGGCTTCGTCCGGATCGGTGATCTTCATGCGCTGCTGCAGCCGCGAAAAGCTGCTGACGCCGTCGGCGAACGCGACGATTTCGCCGTCGAGGACGAAGTCCGACATGGGCTGTTTCGTCAGCGCATCGCCGACCTCGGGATAGGTTTCCAGCGCGCTCTTGCGATTCCGGGTAAGCAGCCGAACGTTCGAGCCGTTCCGGAACGCGAGGATGCGCTCGCCGTCCAGTTTGCGCTCGAAGATCCAGTCGGGATCGGAGAAGCGATCGTCGGTCAGCGTCGCCAGCATGGGCGATATCCAATCCGGATGCGACGATTCCTTCAGCGCCTCGCGGTCGTCCTGCGTCAGTTCGTCCCGCCAGTCGCTCATTCGTCCTCGCCTTCCTCTCGGGCGATCTGCTTCATCGTGCGGCCGCTGTCGACCGACTTGTTTTCCGTCGACACGGGGTTGCGGCGCGCATCGGCTTCGTCGTCGTCCATCTTGATCAGCAGCCAGTTCGCGTCGCCGCCGGACCCGGTCCGGTGCAGCGCGTACCCGCCGGAAATCTTCTCGCCGGCCAGTTCGACGAGCACGTGCCCTTTTTCCCAGGCCTCTTCAAGCGGCTGAAGTTCGCCGTCCTTCTCGGTGACGTTCCGGAACGTGCCGCGGTCCCAGATCATCACCGTGCCGCCGCCGTATTCGTCCTCGGGAATGACGCCCTCGAAGTCGGCGTAGTCCAGCGGATGGTCCTCGGTAGGAACGGCCAGGCGCTTGTCGCCCGGATCGGTGGACGGACCCTTGGGAACGGCCCATGACTTGAGCACGCCGTCGATCTCCAGCCGGAAGTCGTAGTGCAGGCTGGAGGCGTCGTGTTTCTGGATCACGAAACGCGGCGAATCGTCGGAATCCGATCGGGCGTCGTCGCCGCGCGGCTCCGAGGTGCGGTCGAAGTCGCGCTTCGACTCGTATTCCTTTGTGGACACGCTTGCACTCCCGGTGCGGAACGTGCTTTCACGATACCAGACGCGCGTGCGCTCAGGCGTTGCCCGCTTGCGCGCGCCATTCGGCCGGATCGACGTCGAAGCAGCGAACCATCGCCGCGTAAAGCTCCGGATGGCGCCGGCGAAGCTGGCGCGGCTTCTCGTAGAACGTCTCGACCAGCACCGCAAAGAACTCCTGCGGTTCGCTGGCGCCGTAATGATCCATGACGGTGCGTGCGCGACGGTCGGCCATTCGCCGTAGCTGCCTGTACTCGCGCGTCATCACGCGGGCCCAGCTCGCGTATTGCGAGCGCCCGGAAAGCGGCGGGGCGCCGTCAACGGCCCCGTCCGCACCGTCGAGCTTGTGCGCGAATTCGTGCAGGATGACGTTGTGGCCGTCGCGCATGTCACGCGTGCCGTGCAGCGCCGCATCCCAGGCCAGCACGAGCGGTCCGCGGTGCCATGACTCGCCCAGCCGCGCCTGGCGACCGACCCGCCTGACCGGCCCGTCGCGGGTTTCGTGCTCTACGACGAAGGTGCTCGGGTAGACGTAGATCGAAGTGAACCCACGGTACTCGTCGCCGGACCGATTCAGCAGCAGAATGCAGGCGTTCGCGGCAATGGTGACCCGGATCTCGTCGTCGATCCGCAGTCCCTGGAAGCCATGGAAACGCTTGTCGTGCAGGAACAGCCGGAT
>JBPRGD010000096.1:0-1082 GCA_051428125.1 Candidatus Wenzhouxiangella sp. M2_3B_020 | reverse complement strand
CTCAACACCATCGCGGTGTTGACGTTCTACATCGGCGTCTTCGCCATGCTGGCGCTGGCGCTGAACCTCCACTGGGGGTACACGGGGCTGTTCAACATCGGCATCGTCGGCTTCATGGCCATCGGTATCTACGTGATGGCGCTGGTGTCGAAACCGCTGTACGAGGCCGGCGGCGCGGCGCAGGTGGGCGGACTCGGACTGCCGCTCATCGTCGGTATCGTCGCCGGGATGGTCGCCGCGGCACTGTTCGGACTGGTGGTCGCCTTACCGGCGCTTCGGTTGCGGGCCGACTACCTCGCAATCGTCACCATCGCGTTCTCCGAAATCATCCGCTTCAGCCTGCTGTCCAGCGAGTTCCAGCAGTTCCAACTGGCCGGCAACCGCGTCGGCTTCGGCGGCGGGTCCGGACTCATCCTCGACTTCACCGACCCGCTACAGGCACTGTTCCAGACGCTCGGACTGTGGAACGTCTACCTCGGATTCGTGGACGCGTTCACGGTCATCGTCCCGAACAACCCGAAGCCCGTCGTGGACGGACTGGTGTACGGCTTCATCCTCCTGTGCTTCGTCGCCGCCTACTTCTGGCTCTTAAAGCGCACCGGCGAGTCCCCGTTCGGTCGGGTCCTCAAGGCGATTCGCGAGGACGAGGACGTTGCGAACTCGCTGGGGAAGGACACCAACCAGTTCAAAATCAAGTCGTTCATGCTCGGCTGCGCCCTGATGGGACTCGCGGGAATCCTCTGGCTCATGACGCAGGGCGCGGTGACGCCGAACTTCTTCCGCCCGCGCGTGACGTTCTTCGTCTGGATTGCCCTCATCATCGGCGGCGCGGGGTCGAACACCGGCAGCGTCCTCGGCGGGGCCGTCTTCGCGGCGGTGCTCTACCAGGGACCGCGGTACTTCAAGAACCTCGTGGACACGGTTCTCTCGACGTCCAGCGCGCCATCCGGGTTCGGACCGGCCATCGCACCGCTCATCTCGAACCTCAACCCGGCACCGCTGTTCTTCTACACCGTCGATAGTATCCGGCAACTCCAACTGGTCATCATGGGACTCGTCCTCATCTGGCTGATGCACAACCG
>JBPRGD010000095.1:0-5232 GCA_051428125.1 Candidatus Wenzhouxiangella sp. M2_3B_020 | reverse complement strand
TCGGCCGCGTAGATGTTGCCCACGCCCACGACGTTGGCGGCATCCATCACGAAGGCCTTGACCGGAGCTTTCCGGCCCCGGCTGCGGCGCCAGAGGTGATCACCGTCGAATTCGTCGCCCAGCGGCTCCGGGCCGAGCCCGGCCAGGCGCGGATGGATGGTCGGATCGTCGCCGGGTTGCCAGAGCACGGCGCCGAAGCGACGCGGGTCGGTGTAGCGGATCGTCCGGCCGCCGACGATCGCGATATCGATGTGGTCGTGGGCCCTCGCCGCCGGCGGATCGTGCCAGCCCCGGAACGAACCCGACATGCCGAGGTGCCATAGCAGGCTGCCGTGTTCGAAGCGCCAGATCAGCCATTTCGACCGCCGCTGCAGCGACACCACGGTGCGGCCTTCCAGGTCTTTCGTTTCACCGGCAACCGGCCAGCGAAGTCGGCCTTGTCGTATCGCCACCCGCTGGATCCGACGGCCTTCGACCAGCGGTGCCAGGCCGCTCCGGGTGGTTTCGACTTCCGGCAGCTCAGGCACGGTCCTGCCCTTGCATTCCGAGAGCCGGGGGGGCACGATCAGGGGAGTGGGGCAAGGCGTTCAATCTTTCATACCGCAAAGGAGATCCGATCATGAGTATCGCGAGAGTCACCGAAATCAGTGCTTCATCGAACACGAGCTTCGAGGACGCGATCGAGAAAGGCATGGCGCGTGCGGCGAAGACGTTGAAGAATCTCAAGGGAGGATGGGTCAAGGAACAGAAGATCTCCTGCGACGAGAACGGCAGAATCTCCGAATACCGGGTCGACCTCAAGGTGACCTTCGTGCTCGAAGACTGAAAGCCCCGCAACGGGGTGGGCGATGCCGGCATCAGCCGGCATCCTCCGCCCGAACCCGGACACATTCCTCGAAGTCGCGCCCCGGGACCCGGACGCGAGCCGTTTCGCCGCGATTCCTGAATTCCACGGTCGCATCGACGTAGAGCGCATCGGCGGCGTCTTCGGACCGCGGCAACGCGAAGACCTGGCGGCCTCGGTGCAGCGAGGCCAGGCCGGGCGAGATGCGGGTCTTGATCGACTCTCCGTCGCAGCGCCAGGCGACTTCTTCGACCGATACCGGCTCGTCCGATTCCAGCAGCGGCACGAACGCCGCGATGCTGCCGTCGGTTTCGGCCGGGGGCACTTCCATCAGCCGGGCCATCAGCGGATAGAGATCCACCGAGCGGACGGCCGGCAACCGATCGCCGGCTTCGAACGCCGGGCCGTGGGCGATGAGGATCCCGTGCATCCTGCGCCACGCCGGATCCCAGCCGTGCATGCCGTTGAGCAGTCCGCGCTGCATGCCGGCGTAATAGGGCTTGTTCGAGATCATCCAGCCCGGCTCGGCCTCGACGGTCACGTGCGGCACGCGCTGATGGTCGTCGAATCGGTAGCGCTCGGGCGCATCGCCTTTCTTCCAGACGCGCCGGATTCCGGGGTGCGTCGCATCGATGGAGGCGACGATCTCGTCGACCGAAGGGCCGTCCTCCATCGTCCAGATCTGCGCTGCCGGTCCCCAGTCCGACACGTGCACGCGGTCGAGCTCGATGAACTCGTCCAGCAGCACGTAGCGTTCCAGATCGATCTCCGCCATGCCGTGATCCGATGTCACCAGCACGTGGATCTCGCCGAGCAGGTCGCGGCGTTCCAGCCCGGTCAGCAGTCGTGCCAGCGCGTCGTCGACCGCGCGCATGGCCTCGGCGGTTTCCGGATGCTCCGGACCGTGCCGGTGGCCGGCCGAATCCACCGCTGAGAAGTACAGCGTCAGGAAGTCGGGGCGCTCGGCGGGTGGCAGATCCAGCCATTGCAGAACCTGGTCGACGCGCTCGGCGTGCGGCGTGTCGCCGGCGTAGGGCTTCCAGATCGATGGACGCATGCCGCCGATCTGTGCCTCCGACCCCGGCCAGAAATAGGTCGCGGCGATGCCGCCGGCGTCTTCCACGGTGTTCCAGATCGGCTCCCCGTCATACCAATAACCGTCGCTGACCGCGTCCCGGTTGCCGAGCGAGAAGCGCGCGCGCCGCTTCGGGTCCCACATGTTGTTGGCCACGACGCCGGTGCTCTCGGCGTACAGGCCGGTGACGATCGCGTAGTGGGTCGCGAACGTCTTGGTCGGGAAGACGTGCTGCAGCGAATCGGCGCGCAGGCCCTCCGAGGCCAGGCGCCGCAATGCCGGGAGTTCGACGCGATCGAGGTAATCCCAGCGAAACCCGTCGATGGAAATCAGCAGCAGCGGCGGGGCTTCGACGCCCTGCGAGCCCGGCGGTCGGTCCGCCTGGCACGCGACGAGAGCGAGGATCGTCAAGAGCGAGAGCCACGGGCTTCGGATTCTGGCGTGCATGGAAGGTTGAAATTCGGTGGATAAGGGAAACGGTTATTGGCCCGCCGCGCCCAGCTTCTGCATCCGTGCCAGCCAGTTGCGACGATGCCGGTCCGGCCCGTCCACGCGTCCGACGAGGCTCAGGCGGACGGGCTTGAAGCCGGCGAAGCGCAGGATGTTACGCCGGAAGCTGTGCACGGAATGGGCACGGTAGAACACGCGGTAGAACAGCGCCGGCATGCCCATGGTGACCACCAGCCGAGCCGAGCGTCCTCGCAGTGCCCGGTCGGGAAACTTCCCTTCGGCTTCACCGAAAGCGAAGCCGGGTCGCATCACCTGCTCCAACCATGCCTTGAGCAGTGCCGGCATGTCGCCCATCCACAGCGGATAGAAGAACACGACGTGCTCGGCGTGACGGAGAGCGCGCTGGGCGGCGAGTATGTCGGAGCCGGGCCGTTCCTCGCGCCACTGGCGCGCATCCTTGAGCAGCGGGAACGATTGTTCCGACGGCACCAGCCACTCGACTTCGTGTCCTGCCGATTCGGCCGACTCCGCGTAGTGCTGCGCGAGCGCGTCGCCGAAGTGCCCGTGTCCGGCATCGGGGTGGGCATGAACGATGAGAAGACGATTCGGCACGTGGCCGTCCTCAGGCCTCCAGCGGCTGCTCGCTGGGTTGCTGGATGAAATTGCCCTGGATGAGGTCGACGTTCATCTGCCAGATCCGCGAGACTTCCTCGGCATCCTCGAGCATCGGCACGACCAGCTTGCGTCCTGCGCCGCGCGCGGCGGCGGCGAATCCCTCGAACCGTTCGGCCAGCGACTCGTCGGCGAGCATCCTGCGCGCGAAATCGGCCTTCATGCGCAGGAAGTCGGCCGGCAGGTGCTTGAGCAGCACGGCATCGGGAACGGTTTCGTCGATGCCCGTCAGCGAAATGCCGATGCCCATCTTCCGGAGCTTTGCCAGCGTGTCCCGGGCGGCCCGGAGGCGTGGCTTGAGTTCGAGAATGCTGAATTCAAGCACCAGGCCGCGCTGGGCCATGTCGAGATCGCCGATGCGGTCGGCGAGCCACTCGAGACTCTTGTCGTCCTCGATCAGAGCGGATGACTGATTGACGAACAGCGTCGGCACCTCGGCGTCGGCATCGATTCTTTTTCGCAGCATCGAGATGGCGTGGCCGACCATCCACTGGTCCAGCGCCGGCAGCACGCCGCGTTCGGCGGCCACCGGTATGAATCGCGCGGCCGGAATCAGGCGCCCGTCGGGTCCGGTCAGCCGCGGCAGGAGCTGCAACCGTTCGCGCTCCGGCCCGGAGGTCGCCAGCAGCGGCTGGAAAACCACCTTGATGCTGTTGTCGCGAAGCGCCTTGGTCAGTTGTCCCAGCAGCGTGCCCGGTCCCTGCTCGGCACCGGCGTTTGCGCGGAACTCGTTGCGGTTGCCGCCGTGCGACGAAAGTTCTTCGGCCGCCAGCGCCACGCCGACGAGGTTGGCCTCGGCAGGCCGCAGCGACTCGTTGATCGGGCCGATCGCGATGCTGGTCGTCGCGGCGATGGAGTGATCGCCGATTTCGAACAGGTTGCCGTTGATGGCCTTGAGTACGGCGTCGGCGTCGCGCTGGTAGTCCCGCTCGCCGGCGCGCGAATCGAGAACGATGCCGATCGCATCCAGCCCGAAACGCGCGGTGATGTCGTCGGCGTCGAGCTGGACGCGCACCCGTTCGTGGACGGCGTGAACCAGTTTTTCCAGCCCGGAGAAGCCGAGCTGATGGCGGTGGTTGACGGTGTCGTCGAGCTTGACCCAGCACACGGCCGCCGGGTAGGCGCTGCCGCCGTGCTGCCGCGCTTTCCTGCACAGCGCCTCGAGATGCTTGATCAGCGTGGGCGCACGGACGACCCGGGCAAGACCGTCCTCGAGCTCCTGACCCTCATCGGCTAGCGTCATGTCGTTCATCCACACCCCCTCGATTCAGATCCGGCACTTTGCCGCGCCCGAGCGTACGCGTTCGGCGCTCGATACGTAAACCCCTCGTGCGAAGTATAACGCTGGCGGGGCGGGCCATTGCCGACGGTCCCTGCTCAGTCCCCGGTCTGCGGCGCGGCGGCGCGCCAGGCGCCGAGGTCGCGGTCCAGCAGCTCCTCGAGGCGATCGATTTCGGCCGCGAAGCGCGCGTTCAGTTCCCGCCGGAGTGCCGGCGGGAATTCCGGGCGCGACCCGGGCGATGCGGCGGCGACCCGCTTGCGCCTGCGTTCCCGGATCCAGGTGTAGAGGCGCTGGGGGGCGAGGCCGCGTATGCGGTAGCGAAGCGTGGTCGCCTTCCACGCACGATACAGCAGGGAATCCGGGCTCGGCGCCGCGACGTTGTGGATCGCGAAGTCCGGTGCGAAGGACGGGTCCACGCCGAGGAACCCGAGCGTTTCGCGGTAGGTGCCGGCGGGATCGCGCTCGAGGTCGTCGAACAGGATGACGCGGACACGGTCGCGGCCGAAGGTTTCGAAGAAACGCTGCAGCTGGGAGCTGTAGCGCGGGATGGCCGAGTAGAACAGGCTTTCGGGAAAGCGCGCATTGGGCGGAATGCGGCGGCCTTTCCGCCGCTCGGGCTCGGCGGCCAGTGCATCCTCCAGGGACTCCAGGTCGTCTCTGCGGCCGCGCTGGACCTGGTGGCGGTGCAGAGACCGGATCATGTCGGCCGGGTTGCGCAGCATCGCGATGATGCGGGCATCGGGATTGTGGGCGTGGATCTCGGCGGCCGCCCGCTCGGAGTACAGGTACCAGGTCGAGCGGTCCCCGCACAGGCGCTTGCCGCCGGTGTCGGCGGCAAGCTTGAGGTACTGGTTCCGGGTCAGGCGCGGCTGGTTGTACTCGAGATCGGTGCCGAAGTGATGCGGTTCG
>JBPRGD010000094.1:0-7758 GCA_051428125.1 Candidatus Wenzhouxiangella sp. M2_3B_020 | reverse complement strand
CGCAGGACGGTCCATTGCCTGTCGAAAGACAACATCATGAAACTCACCGACGGGTTGTTTCATCGCGTCTTCGACGAGGTGGCCGCCGACTACCCCGAGATCGATGCGCACCATCTCATCATCGACATCGGCACGGCGCTGCTGGCCGACCGCCCCGAAATGTTCGATGTCGTCGTGGCGCCCAACCTGTACGGGGACATCGTCTCCGACGTCGCGGCACAGATCACCGGCTCGGTCGGCCTGGGCGGATCGGCCAACATCGGCGAGGGCGTGGCCATGTTCGAAGCGGTGCACGGATCGGCGCCCGATATCGCCGCAACCGACCGCGCCAATCCGTCGGGACTGCTTCTCGCGGCCATCGAGATGCTGCGCTATATCGGCGACGAGTCCACCGCCGACACGATCCGGGATGCCTGGCTGGTCACGCTGGAAGACGGCCTGCACACCGCCGACCTGCACCGGCCCGGGAGCGGCAGCCGGCAGGTCGGTACGCGCGCGTTCGCCGAAGCCGTCTGCGAGCGCCTGGGCCGCGAACCCGAAAGCGTTCACAGCGCCCCGGCGGGCGCCTTGCCGCGGGTCGCCGACAGCTGGAGGCGGCCCGAACGCAAGCCGGCCAAGGAACTCCACGGTGTCGATGTGTTCGTCGACTGGGATGGCGAGGACCGCGATCCGGAACGCCTCGGCGCCGAGGTCGAGGCAGTCGCCGAGGGAACCCCGCTGGAACTGGTCATGATCACGAACCGCGGGGTGAAGGTCTACCCCGACGGCATCCCGGAAACGCGGTGCACCGACCATTGGCGATGCCGCTTCCGCGCTCCCGGCGATTCGCGGGTCGCCCACCGCGACGTACTGGGTCTGCTGGGACGATTCGAGCGTGCAGGCCTGGATTTCATCAAGACCGAGCACCTGTACACGTTCGACGGCGAACCCGGCTATTCGCTCGGCCAGGGCGAGTGACGGTCGCGTCCGGCGCGCGCCGCGACGGCGGTTGAACCGGTGCCTGAAAGACTCTAATCTTGTGTTCCGAAGATTCGCCTGATCCGCTGCACGGGGTTGCAGGCAAGGGAGCACAAGGGGATGCCGTACCCGTTCACGGCCGACTCGACCGGACGCCGAACGGACCCGCCTCGGACCGCGGCGGTCCACGGGCAGGTCTTCTGAAGCCGTGTCTTCGCTTTCCCGGAACCTGAAGTGGTTTGCCGTACTGATCGCTGCGGTGGGCGCCGCGTTGCTGGCATGGGCGCTGCTTGACCAGTGGCACGGGATCACCGAGCGACACGAGATCCGGCAGCGCAGCCAGGTGGCCACGCTCGCCGGCGCGACGCAGGCGGTAATGGAAAGCCAGGAAATGGTGCTCGATCTGCTCGGTCGGCAGTTATTGATCGACGGCCTGATCGAGGACCCGCCGGCGGCACGGGTGCTGCTGGACCGGATGCTGGAGGTCAATCGAACCGCGGCCGTCTACGGCCTGGCCGACGTGGACGGCCAGCCGCTGGTCTTCAACTCCGGAATCGATCCCGGGCGCATGCCCAACCTGCTGCGGCAGGAGGTCAGCCGGGATACCTTCATCGCCGCCCTGAAATCCCGGTACATGGTCATCGGCCGTCCCTACCGCATCGGGGAACTCGATGCGTGGGTGATCCCGGTCCGCAAGGCCATTCGCGGCGCCGACGGCGAACTCCTGGGCGTGATGACCGCCGGCCTGCAGCTCGACGGTCCCGAGCCGTTCTTCGAGGAACAGTCGTTTCTCGGTCCCCGGAACACGGTGCAGATCGTGCGCGACGACGACCTGTACCCGTTGCACTGGGCAGCCCGGACACCGCCACCGGACGATTACTACCGCCACGCCATTCCGCACCCTTATTACGTGGCCGCCATCTCTTCGGCCGAGCGCCGCAGCGGCCTGGACATCGTGCAGATCAAGGCGAGCGGCCGGCCGTACTCCTATCGCAACGTCAACGCCCAGGGACCGCAGTTCGGCATGGCCGTCTACGATCCGCGCTACGGCTACTGGGTATTGAGCCAGACGCATCGCGGTCAGCTCCTCCGGGAGTTCGCGCGCGTGGCATGGATATACGCGGCCGTCTTCGTCGTGATCCTGCTCGGCGTCCTGCAGATCCTCAGGACGATCGGCCGCAGCGAGCGCGGTCGCCAGCTCGAACTCATCTACCAGGCCAACCACGATGCGCTCACGACGCTGCCGAATCGACAGCGGATGACGCAGGACTTCGAGTACATGCGTGGGTTGCACGGCGAGAGGTTTTCGCTGCTGTTCGTCGACATGGACAACTTCAAGGCCGTCAACGACGGCTTCGGGCACGTACAGGGCGATGCGCTTCTTCAGCAGCTGGGCCGGCGCCTGCAGCGCTTTGCCTCCGACCAGGAGCGCGTCGCGCGCATCGGCGGCGACGAGTTCGTGCTGCTGACTCCGGAAACCGACCGTGAGGCGCTGCTCGATCGCGCACGTGCCCTGATCGATCAGCTGGCCCGGCACTACATGGTCAACGACATGCGCTGCGAGCTGGGCTGCAGCGTCGGGATCGCGCGGGTGGCCGAGGCCGGCTCGTCGCTGAGCGACGTGCTACGTGCGGCCGATGTCGCGATGTACGCGGCCAAGAACGAGCGCAACTCGGCGCGGTTCTTCGAGCCGTCGATGGGGCGGAACTACCTGGAGAACATCCGGATCGAGCAGAAACTGCGCGCCGCGGTGGAGCAGGGAGAGGTCTACATGACCTACCAGCCCCAGGTCGACCGGGACGGGGTCGTCGTCGGCGTCGAGGCGCTGGCCCGATGGGACGACGAGGACCTGGGCGGGGTCGATCCGCGTCGTTTCATCGCGATCGCCGAGGCGTCCGGGTTCATCAAGCAGGTCGGGGATTACATCCTGCGCACCGTGCTCGACGATGCGCGCGCGCTGCAGGAACATCTCGACCGCGAGATGCGGTTGTCGATCAACATCTCGATCCGGCAGTTCATGCAGCCGGAATTCTCGGCACGCATGATCGAACAGGTGGCCGAAGCGGACCTCGATCGCATCCGGCCGGTGATCGAGATCACCGAAAGCCTGTTCATGGAAGACCACGGCCTGATCATGGAGGAGCTGGAGCGTCTGCGCATCGCCGGCGTCCGCGTTTCGCTGGACGATTTCGGCACCGGCTTTTCATCGCTGGCGCTGCTGCGGACGTTGCCGGTCGATGAACTCAAGATCGACAAGAGCTTCATCGACCATCTCGAGAGCGACGACAACGCGCGCAAACTGATCCAGAGCGTCGTTGCCATCGGCAAGAGCCACGGAATGTCGCTGGTCGCCGAAGGCGTGGAAACCGAGCGCCAGTTCGAGCTGCTGTGCGCAGATGGCTGCGACACGTTCCAGGGATTCCTGTTCGCGCGGCCGATGCCGCTGCTCGACTTCATCGCGTGGCTATCCGAACGGGGATGAACGGCGCCGATTCAAGCGTCGCGCTGCACGCGTTGCGCGATGCCTGCGATGAGCAGCGCGAGGCCGCTTGCGCCCGCGATCAGCATCGACAGGACGCTCAGCCCGATGGCGCGCGCCCATGCGCCCAGCGTGAACCGCGACAGCGAGAACACGCGCGGCCGACCGTCGCCGTAGCGCACCGATACCGACACCGGGCCGGCGGCGGGCACGTCGAGGCGGGCCACCGACACGCTGGCCGAGTCGCCGAACTCGGTGCGGACGTTGTCGGCCGGCACCGCATCCAGCGAACGATCGCCCTGCCGGGCCTCGATCACGGTCCCGGCCGGCAGGTGGTCGCCGGTCTCGTAGCGGCGTCCGTCGAAGCGACTGCGATACTCGTGCCAGAGGTAGAACCGACCCTGGGCCGCGGCTTCCAGCGTGGCGTCTCCGGGCGCGAGGAAGCGGATTTCCTCGTCCGGCATGTCGGCCACGGGCGTCAACAGCAGCGCCGGGACCAGCAACGCGCCGACCAGCACGACGCCGACCCCGGTCGCGATCTTCACCTTCCAGTCGCCCATGCGCGCTTTCAGAGACATTGATCCGTCCTTGAACGCCGACGTGCTCCAATCGAGACATTATGAACAAGGCCGACCTGCCCGAGAAGACCTGCCCGGTCTGCAACCGCCCGTTCGCATGGCGAAAGAAATGGCGCAACTGCTGGGAATCGGTGCGCTACTGCTCCGAGCGCTGTCGGCGCAATCGCAACGCGCCTCCAGCCCCGGCGCGGTGAAACCGGGTGACCGGGCACGCGATGCAGGGTCCGCGGCCATCGCCGGTCCCGACCCCTCCGATCATCGATGCTTCGGTTCCATCCGTTCCGTCGGCGACGGGCCTGGAAACGCCGTTGTAACCTTTTGCCGTTTTCCCGCGTCTATACCAGCAGGAACGGATCATCCCCCGCGGCGGTTCAACCGAACCGTCATCGATCGGGCGTACCGTTGCCGAGGAGGCTGCCGATGAGACCGAGCCCGATGATCGAACGCGTATTCATGAGCTGGTATCGCCGCCAGATCGCGAAATGGCTGCTCCTCGAGCGCGTGCGGGCCGGCCGCCGGGTCGAGACCGCCGATCCCGCGCTCCGCGAATCGATCGATCGCGCTGCCGGCAGGAGGCAGTCAGTAGTCGACCGACCCCGCCGCCACTGACGGATCGGCGCGAAACGCGTCGACCGTCTCCTCGACGTATTCCCGGTTTTCTTCCGGCGAGTATTCGGCGCCGTCGGCGATTTCGCGTGCGCGCTCGAACAGCGGCTCGAACAGCTTGCGGCCGTCGACCTCGCCGACGAGCCGGACCGCGTCGTTCGCCTCCATCGCACGGTCCCAGTAGGCACGCACTTCACTCCAGAAATCGCGCGTCGCCCGCCAGTACTCGTCGGCCGGCGCGATGTCGAGGTCGGCCAGCCGTTCATAGCGCGCGATGCCGATTTCCCGGGCCAGTCGCTCGTCCACCACGCCCGGATTCTCCAGCGCGGTCTTGACGTTGTGCTGCTCGTGCACCCAGCCGGCGGGCAGCACGATATGGTGGTTAGTGCCGACCAGCACGTCGTAGTCGTCGCGAACCGAGAACTCGCGGCGCGGCAGCGGCCGCCACGTCTCGCCGCTCTCCCACCGCGACCGCTCCGGCGTGTGGGTCCATTCGCCCCAGGCCGCGTAGCGCGGCGAATCGTCGACCTGCCAGACGGTCTGCGACCAGCGGCCGGCCCGCGCGGCCTCGCTGCGCGTCTCCCGGCTCCAGACGCCGAAGCCGCGGAAGGCATGGACCTCGGGATCCTCGTAGACCCAGTCCTGGCGCCAGTGCTTGGTCACGAACGGGCCCATTTCCTCGCCGTCCTCGCCGACGATCGTCATGACGAGTATGTGCTGCAGCGAGATCTCCTCGCCGTCGTCGGCGACGACGTAGACGTGTTCGGTACCCCAGCTCTGGTAGGGCTGTGCCGGCTCGAAGCCCGGCGCGTAGCCGACGATCTCGAGGAAGTCGAAGCTGACGCGGTAGGAGCCCGCCATTGCCAGGATCGCGCGGCGGTCGCGCTCGAACTTCGAGAGGTCGTCGGCGCGCAGCCGTTCGAACGAATCGGTGCTTTCGGTAACGACCGTGACCGGCGGGCCCTCGGTGGTACCGCCGCGCGGCGTCATGTCGCCTTCGATGAACGGCCAGGCGAAGACGTATGGGTCTTCGGTCTCCTCCTCGTGCGCCGCCGCCGGCCCGGCGTGCCATGCGAACGAGGCGGCCACGATGGTCGTGACGCTTGCGGTGACAATCGCGCTTGCGATCGCGCCCGCTCTGGTGGTGCCGTCGGGCAGGAACCGTTGGAGTCGGATTGGCAGTTCGGGCATGGCGCACACTCCGCAATTGATGAGAATGAGACTGATTCACATCATAGCAGAGACTGCCGGGTCTTCCGGGCGCGTCGCTTCAGGCGCGGGGCTTGTTCGAGAACGAACGCCGGCTGCCGCGCATCGTCATCGGATGCTCGACCTTCCGGAACTTGTCCAGTACGTGGGCCAGCGACAACCAGGGGTGGCGGAGCACCATGCGCGGTCCGGCGTAGCGCATCATTTGCCGGGCGTGCTCGCGCTGAGCCTTCTTGTAGCAGTGAATCGGGCACTTGGCGCACACCGGCTTGGCCTCGCCGTACGGGCATTTCTCCAGCCTCCTGTGCGCGTAGTCGAGAAACGCCCGGCACTGGTCGCACGGCGCGGGCCCCGCGTGGTGATCGGCGCAATGGATCTCGACCATGCGCTCCATGGTGCGGAACTCGCGGCGCATTCTGCGGGAAGTCAGTTCCATGGGCAGTAGACTGCCAGCAATCGCAGTGCCGGCTATTGATGCATCTCAAATTCTGGTTCGGTGCGGCAAGATGCCGGGCATGCAGCCGGCCGGATCGTCGACAATTCCATCCTTGCCTCTCCAAGGAGATTTCGATGAGCGACCGCGTCAAGGAATTCGCCGAGTACCGGCAGAAGATGAACGAGCGCATCCTCGCCGAGGACAACCGCGTGGTCAAGCGGATGTTCTCGCTGGACTCGCTGACCTACACGGAAGGCGGCGCGCTGGACGTCAAGAGCAAGGAATTGTTGGGGCTGGTCGCCTCGTTGGTGCTGCGCTGCGACGACTGCGTGAGCTACCACATCGGCAAGAGCGTCGAGGCCGGCGCCTCGCGCGACGAAATCGTCGAGACGATGAGCATCGGCCTGGTCGTCGGCGGCACGATCGTCATCCCGCACATGAGGAGGGCGATCGAGTTTCTCGATGCGATCGAGGGCGAGGGCGGCTGAAGTCGCCGCCGCCTGTCCATGCATCGGCTTATCGACCTAATCTCCGCCGAGCGAAAGGCCACGGCTGGCGGTGCGTGTGGACTCCGGGAAATCGTTTCGCCGCTGGCTTCGCGAGCTGATGCGACCTACGCTTGTCACGACAATCGTGGCCACAAAAGTAGGCAAAAGGGCTCGTGCGGGCGAAGCAGCCCGGCTGGCGCCGGGTCCCCTGCGGTGCTCGCCTTCGCCGGGGTCCGCCGAACTCGCTCCCTGCGGTCGCTCAGACATGCGGCGGCCCTCGATTGTCATGACAAGCGCGGCGAAGGCTCCGCTCCTCGGCTGCTTCGACGCAGAGGGCGGGCAGGTGAAGGGTAGACGCCAGGAACCGAAGCGAGGACCGAACCCGGATCCTTGCACCCCCATGCCGTCGACGGCGCCGAGTATCGCAGCGGACAGCGGGGAAGTCCGGTTCCGCATGTCTGAGCGACCGCAAGGGAGCGAGTTCGGAACCGGCCGCTGTTCGCGAGAAACGCAGGGCACCCGGCGCGCAGCGACGGGCGACGTCGCCCGGCAGCGTTTCTTGGTTACTTCTTGGGGCGCCAAGAAGTAACTCGCATCAGCCGGCGAAGCCGGCGGCGAAACGACCCTGGTTCCTCCCGCCCCCCCCCACGCGCGCAAAGCCGGCGGGCGAAACGGTTCTTCATCCACCCGGCCCACCACGTTCCTCGTTCGGTGCGCGGCGCCGATCCGACATGGCCACGAAAATCGATCCAACCAACCAAAGGCACTGGCGCCCCGGCATCGCTCCAGGCGATGCTGAACCTCCCTTCAACCGGAAATCGATCCGCGCCCACCTGTAACCCGGACGGGTCCGGCGCGTAATACGGGACATGAGACGCCGCTTCGAACGACTCGTCGACGCCCACGGCAGCCGCCTGTTCCAGATCGCGCGGTTGCTGCTGGGCCGCGACGACGAGGCCGAGGACGTGGTGCAGGACACCCTGATCAAGCTGTGGTCGCACCTGC
>JBPRGD010000093.1:0-1418 GCA_051428125.1 Candidatus Wenzhouxiangella sp. M2_3B_020 | reverse complement strand
ACCAACGAACCAACGAACCAACGAACCAACGAACCAACGAACCAACGAACCAACGAACCAACGAAACCGCGGATCGCCGTCTGCTATCGTCATGTCGATCCAACCGCCGGCACCAGGAGGCCGACCATGTCCGAAGACCTGTTCGAGAAGATCGTCGACCGCGAGATCCCGGCCGACATCGTCTGGGAGAACGATGAATTGCTGGCGTTCCGCGACATCGAGCCGCAGGCGCCGGTGCATATCCTGATCATCCCGAAACACAAGATCCGCACGCTCAACGACCTTTCCGAGGACGACGCGGGGCTGGCCGGTCGCATGGTGCTGGCCGCGACCGAGATCGCCAGGTCCGAGGGCATCGCCGAGGACGGCTACCGGCTGAACTTCAACTGCAACGAGCAGGGCGGACAGTCGGTCTGGCACATCCACCTGCATTTGCTGGGGGGTAGACAAATGAAGTGGCCCCCCGGCTAAAAATCGCCGGAGCGCTACTGCGCGAACGCGTGGCGGCGTCCTCCGGTGCTCGCAATCCTCATGTACGCCGGCAGTACACTCCGGATGCTGCGCTCCGGGCGACGCGCTCAGCCGCCCGCTCGCGACGCTTTCCAGCGATTTTTCCCAGTAGCCGATCGGGGTGTCCTGAATCCGGGCGCCGTCTGGTGCTCGGAATCCTCATGTACCAGCGACGTACACTCCGGTTCCTGCGCTCCGGGGGGCGCCCACCACGTGACCGCTCGCGACGCTCTCAGCCGTCCACGCGACGCTGGCCGGTTCAGTCGATCACGTCGCAGGGTTCCGGCGGCGGGGCTGCCGTTTCCACGGAAATATCCATGTCGAGGAGTTCGGCGAGTTCGCGGAGATCGTCGCGTTCGTCCGGAATGCCCTTGTCGGCGTGACCCTCCGGATCGATGGTCGCCAGCGTCTTGAACCCGAACAGCTTGCGCACGCGCGAGCGCAGGACCTGCATTTCGTCGTCGGCCACGGCCAGCCGCGTGGAGCGGATTCTTGCCGTGCCCAGCACACTGAACAGCGCGCCCAGGCCGCCGGACATCGGGCGCCCGGAAATCCCCGAGATGTTCTCGTAGGCCACCCAGTCGCCGAAATCGATCAGCAGGTAGGTGATCACCCGCTCGTGGCGGACGCGGACGTCCGGTTCGGCCAGCGTGTCGTGGTAACTGTACCGGGACGGGGCATCCGGACCTCCAGGCCAGCTGACGCGCACCGAAAGCACGTGTCGCGGTTCGATGTCGGGTGGACCGCGGTATTCGAGTTCCGGGCGGGTGTCCACGACGAAGCGCTGGCCGAATTCCATCACCTTGGCCATGCTCACCGGCGCTTCGTCCGGCTTTCGATCGGTCGCCGCCAGCCACGCGGCCATGAAGCGATCGGGCTGGACCTGGAACGATCGCGCGCCGTTCAGT
>JBPRGD010000092.1:0-4498 GCA_051428125.1 Candidatus Wenzhouxiangella sp. M2_3B_020 | reverse complement strand
CACCAGCGTGACGGCAAAAACCGGGCCGGTGAAGTTGTGGATGTACTTGGCGGTGATGGCCCATGCCGAAAAGCCCTCCGCGCCCAGCAACGGGATCAGCACGGCACGTCCGAACAACAGGCTGAGTCCGGTGATCAGGAGAAGCAGAAACGCGATGGCCATGATCCAGTGCACGACACGTACATACGCCGACCACCGCGGCACCCGCTTTCCGGACAACGGTTTTTCCACCTTCTGGCCGCCCCCGCTCAGCACGAACATCCCGGCAACGCCGAGCAGCATGATGGCGAGCACCCAGGGTCCGAATGTCGAGATCGGCCCGTTGCGGATCTGGCGGAAAATCTGACCGCCGTTGTCGATCAACACATCCGCTGCGGGGCCCTTGACCGCGCTATAGCCCTCGGTCCCCTGACGCACCTCGCGCCAGTACTCCGAGCGCGGGTTGGTTTCCTGCCAGTCGGCAGCGGTTTCGATCTGCGGCTGGGCCACCGCGACGTAAACGTATCCGGTCAATGGCACCACCATCGCTGCAACCAGAACCAGGACAGCACCTACAAGAATCCGTCTCGACTTGCTGCGCATTGCGGTTTGTTCGCTCATATTCCTGTTCTCCGGTTCAGCGGGCGGCCTGGACCCTGACCAGGCGATAACGAAGTTCCGTAGCCGTTTCCTCGTCGCGCTCGATCTGGCCTTCGAGCAACTCGCGCTGTTCCGCGTTCACCCAAGGCTCGTGAATGTGCTCGATGGAGCAGCCTCCGAGCAGGAGAGGCGCCAGCAGCAAGCCGGCAAGCAACCATCGCGTCGGGTATTCGCATTTCATGGTCATGATCAACGGTCCCTTTGCCCGTCGAAGCGCTGCTCGAGCTGCGCTTGCAGCTCGTCATCGTTCGCGAGTTTCTTCACGAGGGGATCCTGCTCGCCCTTGTAGACGCCCGGCTCGTGAAGCGTCACATCGGGTGACTCGTAACAGCCCACCAGCGCCAGTGCGGCGAGGGCGATGAACAGGATGCGTGGAATTGTAATGACGCGCTCCATGACAATCATGCCTCCCCGTAGGCCTTGCCCCAGCCCCAGGTCTGAGGGCGCCCGGCCCGACGCATCACGCGCTGACGGTAAATGTCGGCCACCATATCGCCGTCGCCGGCAAGCAGCGCCTTGGTCGCGCACATTTCGGCACAGGCCGGGAGCTTGCCTGCGGCGATGCGATTGGCGCCGTACTTCTCGAATTCTTCCTCGCTGCCGTCCTCCGGGGGGCCACCGGCGCAGAACGTGCATTTGTCCATCTTGCCACGCATCCCGAAAGCTTCGGTCTTGGGAAACTGCGGCGCGCCGAAGGGACAGGCATAGAAGCAGTAGCCACAGCCGATGCACAGGTCCTTGTCGTGAAGCACGATGCCGTCGGTCGTGGTGTAAAAAATATCCACCGGACAGACCGCTGCGCACGGTGCGTCGGTGCAGTGCATGCAGGCCACCGAGATCGATTTTTCGCCCGGCAGGCCGTCATTGAGCGTCACCACGCGTCGGCGGTTCACACCCCATGGCACTTCGTTGGCGTTCTTGCAGGCGGTAACGCAGCCATTGCACTCGATGCACCGATCGGCATCACAAAGAAATTTCATTCGAGCCATTGCGGTGTCCTCCGGCCTCAGGCGGCCTTGATCTGGCAAAGGGTGGATTTGGTTTCCTGCATCTGGGTAACAGAGTCGTAACCATAGGTCGTCGCGGTGTTGCAGGCTTCACCGCGAATGTAGGGTGCCGAACCTTCCGGATAACGATCGATCAGGTCTTTGCCCTGGAACCATCCGCCGAAATGGAATGGCGTCCAGACCACGCCGCGCCCTACCCGCTCCGTGAGCATGGACCGTATCTTGATCCGTCCGCCTTCGGGACCCTCGAGCCAGACCCACTGGTTGTCCCTTATGCCGCGGTCGTTGGCATCGGCCGGGTTGATCTCGACGAACATCTCCTGCTGCAGTTCGGCAAGCCACTTCATGGAACGCGTTTCTTCGCCCCCGCCCTCGTACTCGACCAGCCGACCGCTGGTGAATACCAGGGGGTAATCGCCGGAATAATCAGTATCCTGGATCGATGCATAAAGCGTCGGAAGGCGCCAGAACGCCTTGCGATCGTCGTAGGTCGGATATTTCGATACAAGATCGTAGCGCGCGGTATAAAGAGGCTCGCGATGGAGCGGGACTTCGTCGGGGAAGGTCCAGACGATTGCCCGCGCCTTGGCGTTTCCGAACGGGGCACACTCGTGCGCAATGGCGACACGCTGGATTCCCCCGCTGAGATCGGTCTTCCAGTTGACCGCATCGAGGGCGTCCGATTCCATCGTCCGGAATTCCGACACGTCCTGCTCGGTCACCGTTCCGTTCGGCTTCTCGCGCAAGCCACCCACCCAGGCGATCGTTGCGAGCTCGTCGGCCGAAAGCTCCTGGTGCCAGCCAAGCCGTCGCAGCATACCGTAGGAAAATTCCGGATAACCGTCCTCGATATCCGAGTTCTTGCTGTACGAACCTTCGGCCAGGATATTGTTGCCTTCGTGTTCGGTGCCGAAGCGCGCCCGAAACGTCAGCCCGCCCTCCGACACCGGTTTGCTGGTGTCGTAGAGCACATGCGTGCCGGGATGGCCCATCTCGGGATTGCCCCAGCATGGCCACGGAAGACCGTACGTCTCGCCGTCGCAGGGGCCGCCTTTGGCCACGAGCGACGTCGTATCGAAGGTACGGCGGTGCTCGGCATGCAGTTTCAAACGTTCGGGACTCTGGCCCGTATAACCGATGGTCCAGTGGCCGCGATTGATTTCGCGCAGCGTGTCCTCGGAACTGGGCATGCCGCCATCGTCTACGGCAATATGCTTGAACATTTCATCGGCGAATCCGAACTTGCTGGCCATCAGGTAAAGTATTGCGGCGTCCGGCTTCGATTCGAACAGTGGATCGATGACCTTTTCACGCCACTGCAGCGAACGGTTCGACGCCGTCGCCGAGCCGGCCTGCTCGAACTGCGTGCAGGTCGGCAGCAGGTAGACACCGTTCTTGCGTTCGGACATCACCGCCAGATGGGTCGGGTAAGGATCCGAAATCACGACCATGTCGAGCTTTTCGATTGCCTTCTTCATCTCCGGCCCGCGGGTCTGGCTGTTGACCGCATGGCCCTGGAAGAAAACCGCGCGGATGTTGTCCCGCTGCGACAGGTTTTCCGGGTCTTCCAGAATGCCGTCGATCCAGCGCGAAACGGGGATGCCCGGGATGTTCATTGTCGGCGCCATGGTCCCGTCGCCGGCATCGTACTCGCGTTCGTTGTCGAAGCGCGCCTTCAGCCATTCGTAGTCCACGTCCCAGACACGCGCCCAGTGTTTCCAGGCGCCGTCGGCCAGCCCGTAGTATCCAGGCAGGGTATGGGAGTTCGGTCCGACATCGGTTGCGCCCTGCACGTTGTCGTGCCCGCGGAAGATGTTGGCGCCGCCGCCGGAAACTCCGATGTTGCCCAGTGCAAGCTGCAGTACGCAGTACGCGCGGGTGTTGTTGTTGCCGATGTGATGCTGCGTACCCCCCATGCACCAGACGATGGTGCCGGGACGATTCTCGGCCAAGGTCTGCGCCACCTGGCGCATTTCGGCTTCGGGGACGCCGGTGACTTCCTCGCAGGTCGCGGGGTCCCAGTTGGCGACTTCCTGACGAATCTTTTCCAGCCCGTAGACGCGCTGACGGATGTACTCGGCATCTTCCCAGCCGTTTTCGAAGATGTGCCACAGCAGACCCCAGATGAACGCGACGTCCGACCCCGGACGCAGCCGGACGTGCTGGTCGGCATGCGCCGCGGTGCGGGTGAAGCGCGGATCGACGACGATCATCTTGGCGCCGTTTTCCTTGCCCCGCAGGATGTGCTGCATCGCCACCGGATGCGCTTCGGCCGCGTTCGAACCGATGAACAGCATCGACTTGCAGTTGTGCATGTCGTTGTAGGAGTTGGTCATTGCGCCGTAGCCCCAGGTGTTGGCGACACCCGCGACCGTGGTGGAGTGACAGATTCGCGCCTGGTGATCGATGTTGTTGGTGCCCCAGAAAGCCGCGAACTTGCGTTGCAGATAGGACCCTTCGTTGCTGGCTTTGGACGACCCGCACCACCAGACGGAGTCGGGGCCGGATTCCTCGCGGATCTTCAGAAACTGATCGCCGATTTCATTGACGGCCTGCTCCCAGGACAGGCGCTTCCATTCACCGTCCACCAGTTTCATCGGGTAGCGGACCCGTTTTTCGCTCATGCCGTGATATCGAAGTGAAGCACCCTTGGCGCAATGCGCTCCCAGATTCAGCGGCGAGTCGAAATCCGGTTCCTGATTGACCCAGACGCCGTTCTCGACATGGGCGATGGAGCCGCACCCGACCGAGCAGTGACTGCAAACCGTGCGCTTGACCTCGACGTTGCGCTGCGCAGGCGCCGAATCCGTCTGGGCCTCGGCGCGACGGCGCATCATCCCCAGCGGAATGCT
>JBPRGD010000091.1:0-9680 GCA_051428125.1 Candidatus Wenzhouxiangella sp. M2_3B_020 | reverse complement strand
GCGCTGCAGCCGCACGCCCGCAGAGAACTTCAGCGGATCGAGATCGAGCTCGTGTATGTAGAACACGCCCAGCGATTCGGTGCTGGTCGGCGGGATGAAGGCTTCGGCACCGATGGCCTCGAGATCGCTGTCCTCGTACTGAACGCCGCCGACGGCGCTGGAATTACCGAACGGCGCCAGCTTGATCTCGCTGCGCAGTTCGGTGCCCTCGATGTCGAACGTCGTGCCGACCTCGTCGCCTTCCAGTTCGATGTGCTGGTAGTCGTTGGTCACGAACTTGAGGTTGATCTCGTCGATCGCGGCGATCGGCTGGAACAGCGCCGACTTGAATTCCCAGCGGTCCTGCTCGAGGTCGATGCTGACGTTTTCCTCGCCGTGCTCTTCGTGTTCGTCGTGATCGTCTTCGCCGAGGACGATTGCGTGGGCCTCGCCGTGCTCGTCGCCGTGGTCTTCCTCGCCCTCGTGTTCGTGTCCGCCCGGGATTCCGTAGAGCGTTTCGTGGCGTTTGAAGGCCACGCCGGCGTAGCCCCAGTCGCCTGCCAGCGAAAGGCCGATGGTGCCGCCTTCGGTTTCCTGGAAGCTGTTCTCGACGATTCCACGATCCAGCTCGGCGCGCTCGTCGGCATCGAGCTCGGCGCGTTCTTCGGCCGACAGCGCGAACCCGGGCACTTCGTAGTCCTCGGCGTCGCGCTTGAAGCCGTCGACGTGGAACTGCAGCGCGCCCACGCCGCCGTCGAGGCGGAACACGCCGGCGCGCTCGTCGGCCACCGTATTGCCCCGCAGTTCGACCGCGCCGCTGAAATCCTGGCGTTGCTCGGGGATGCGATTGTCGACGACGTTGACGACGCCGCCGCTGGCCGTGGAGCCGTAGAGCAGGTTGGCCGGGCCGCGCAGGATCTCGATACGATCGACCAGAAGCGGTTCGACCGAGACCGCGTGGTCGGGACTCAGCGCCGAGGCGTCGCTGGAATCCAGGCCGTCCTCGGTGATTCGCACGCGGTTGCCGCCCAGCCCGCGGATGATCGGCCGACCGGCGCCCGGACCGAAGAACGTCGAGTGGATGCCGACTTCGGACTGCAGCGTCTCGCCCAGCGTGGATTCCTTCTTGTCGTCCAGGCTTTCACCGGCAAGCACCTCGACCGGTCGGGTCGAGTCCATCGCCGTGCCGCCCTGCGGCAGGACCCTGACCTCGATCCGGTCGAGTTCCACGGCCTCCGGATCGGTGCGGGGTTCGTCGGATTCCTGGGCGGCCGCGGCCAGCGGCACGGCAGCCAGTGCGAGCGCGACGGCGCGGCACAGCGTATCTCGGTTCATCTTCGTTGACTCCTCTGGATTCGAATTCGGCGATGTCGGCGATTCGCCGATGGCTGGATCGGAATGTTATAACATGACTGAATGTTATAACGTACTACATTTTGATGAAATCAACGACCGCGTTTCCGGGTCCATGCAGCAAGCCCCGGGGCATTGACACGCCGTTGCCGCGGCGGCGGCAGACTGACATCCAATTCAATGGGCATTGCCCATGAGACGTGCATGAAACGAAGAGAACTGGTCACGACACTGGCGCTGGCGACGGGCGCGGCCGCGCTTGGACACTGGGGCTGGACGACCTCCGCAATGGCCCAGGAGACGATCGAATCGATGACGAAGGAAGACTGGAAGAAGCTCCTCGAACCGGCCCGTTACGACATCCTGTTCCGGGACAAGACCGAGCCGGCCGGCTCGAGCCCGCTGGACAAGCAGTACGATCCGGGCACCTACATCTGCGCGGCCTGCTACCAGCCGCTGTTCTCCAGCGAGGACAAGTTCGATTCCGGCACCGGATGGCCCAGCTTCACGCAGCCGATCGACGATTCGGCCATCGACACGAAAAAGGACTTCAAGCTCATCTGGCCGCGCACCGAGTACCACTGCTCGCGCTGCGGGGGCCACCAGGGCCACGTCTTCGACGACGGGCCGGAACCGACTGGCAAGCGCTACTGCAACAACGGGCTGGCGTTGCGATTCGTGCCGGAAGGCGAAGAGCTGCCGGAGCTGCGACCGTGATGCTCCGATGGTCCGTCATCGCGCTCGCGCTGCTTGCCGCGTCCGGAACCTGGGCGCAGCAGGGCAGCGACGACACCCGGCTGGCCACGTTCGGCGGCGGGTGCTTCTGGTGCATGGAGCCGCCTTACGACAAGCTGGACGGCGTGAAGTCCACGACGTCGGGGTACATGGGCGGCGAGCTGGAAAACCCGACTTACGAGCAGGTCGCCGGCGGCCGCACCGACCACGTCGAGGTCGTACAGGTCGAGTACGACCAGGATGTGGTCTCGTACGGAGAGTTGCTGGACACCTACTGGGTCAACGTCGATCCGCTGACCGACAATCGCCAGTTCTGCGATTCCGGGGAAAGCTACCGGCCGGTGATCTTCGTTCATTCGGTGCGGCAGCGCGAAATCGCCGAGGCGTCGAAGCGGCGGTTGATCGACTCCGGGCGCTTCGACGAGCCCGTGATCGTTCCGATCGAGGACGCCAAGTCATTCTGGCCCGCCGAGGATTACCACCAGAACTATTACCGCAAGAGCTCGATCAAGTACAACTACTACCGCTGGAGCTGCGGTCGCGACGATCGGCTCGAAGATCTCTGGGGTGATCCGCCGCCCGACGATCCGGATGCGTGACTGAAGGCTGACCGCACGCGTCGCGGAGCCGACCGTTCAACCCGAAGCAGCCGGACGCTCCGGGGCCCGAACGGCAGCGCCGCCAGGGTGTTGCCGGATATATTCATCGTGGCTTTTCAGGCCGCCGACGGCTCTGGCGATATCGGCCTTGACCCGGCTCATCATCGACTTCAGTCGCGGCGCGTCGAGGGTGTCGACGACCGGATGATATCCCTCGGGCTCGATGCCCTGGCCGATCATCACGGACGTCCACGAGACTTGCCCGAACAGCTCGTTGTCGTCGCGGAAAATCAGGCCGTTGCGCGAAAACAGCTCGATCTTGTGCCGTAGCGAATCCGGGATGTCCATCTCGCGAAGATCGGTCCAGTACTGCGCATCGGTCCTGCGGTTGACGTGGTAGTGGAGGATGATGAAGTCGCGGATGTGTTCGATCTCGCTGACGACCTCGCGGTTGAACTGCTCGACCTCCACGGGCTCGATGCGCTCTCGCGGAAACATCTTGATCAGCCGTATGATGCTGTTCTGGATGAGATGGATGCTCGTCGATTCCAGCGGTTCCAGGAAGCCGCTGGCCAGACCCAGCGAAACGCAGTTGCGGTCCCATTGCCGAAGTCGGCGTCCCGTCCGGAAACGGATCGGGCGCGGATCGGTGATCGGCCGGCCTTCGAGATTGTCCAGCAACGTTCGCGCCGCACCGTCCTCGTCCATGTAGGCGCTGCAATAGACCAGCCCGTTGCCGACGCGGTGCTGCAGCGGAATCTTCCATTGCCAGCCGCAGCTGCGCGCCGTCGCCCGGGTATACGGAGCGGGCGGGCTGCTCGACTCGGTCTGCACCGCGATCGCGCGATCGCTGCGCAGCCACTGAGACCAGTCTTCCCATCCGCTTTCCAATGCCTGTTCGATCAGCAGGGCGCGGAACCCGCTGCAGTCGATGAACAGGTCGCCACGGATTGTGTGGCCGTCTTCCAGCGTCACCGACTCGATGAAGCCGGACTCCGGATGCTGGCCGACGTCGACGACCCGGCCCTCGGTGCGGGTCACGCCCATCGCCTCGCTCAGGCGTCGAAGCAGTCGCGCATAGCCGGCCGCATCGAAATGGTAGGCGTAGTTGGGCGCGCGTCCGGACGCGGTGCCGAAGCGGTTGGCGCGGCCCATGCAGGTCTCGAGGCTGAAGTCGTCCAGTGGTGCGGCTTCGCCGAGCGTTCGCGCCCGCAACCAGTAGTGATGGAATTGCGCGGCCCAGGAGTCCACGCCGTGCGGCGCGAACGGGTGGAAGTAGCTTTCGCCCAGCTCGCCCCAGTTCTGGAACTCGATCCCGAGCTTGTAGGTTCCGCTGACTTCGCGCAGGAAATCCGCCTCGTCGAGCTCCAGCAGAAGGTTGAAATTCTTGATGGGCGGGATGGTCGCTTCGCCGACGCCGACGGTGCCGATCGCGTCGGACTCGACCAGTTCGATGTCGAGTGCGCGACCGAACGTCTTGGCGAGTGCGGCGGCGGCCATCCAGCCGGCGGTCCCGCCACCGACGATCACGACTTTTCGGAAATTGCTCACGGGTTCGACCTCTTCGTGCGCGGATGCATTGCCATCAGCGGTTCAATTTGTTTCTCAGCACGGTGCGCAACTGGCGAATGGCGCTCTCGTCCATTTCGCCCAGCGCCCCGCGGCTCTTTTCGGGAATATGATCCAGGGCGTCGTCCGGCGGGTCGAACACGTAGTGGTCGAACAGGTGCCGCCACGCCTCCCGCTGCCGTTTCGGCAGCGCGCGCAGGCCGATCAGCGCATGCAACAGCACGTCGCCCGGTGCACCGGCCCAGTCGGGTACGTCGCGCCACCAGTGGTTGATCAGGATGTTCATCGGCGACAGCGCGTCGACCTGGTGCCACCACATGCTCGGAATGTAGATCGCGTCCCCCGGCTCCAGCTCCGCGGTTCGCGCCGCGGCCAGCGCGTCGGCGTAGCGGGGGAAGCGGCCGAAGTCCGGGTTTCCGGGATCGACGAGGCTGACCTGCTGGCCGGCGGGGGTCATGTCGATGGGTCCGAGGTAGAGGTTGGCGACCTGCTCGGGCGGAAACAGCGTGAACCGGCGCCGCCCGACGCAGACGCAGGCGATGTTGTCCATGACGTCGTGGTGCGCGGCGACCCTGGTGCGGTTGCCGATCCAGATGCGCACCGTCGTCGGAAGGCCGTGCGTCGGAAGGCTGTTGTCGGCCTTGATGCCGGGCAGGCATCGATCCAGCGCCGTCGAACCCATGTAGACGGTGGGCGCGGGAGAGCGATCCGACGCTTGCCGGATGCGTTCGAGCACGTCGTCCAGACGGGTCCGGACCTGCTGGAAGTTCAGGCCCGAAACGTCGTCGTTGTAGAACAGCCGGCCCTCGTTCGCGGGTTCCCCGAAGAACGCCGTCACCGGCGTTCCGTCGTAGTGTTCGAGCAGGTATCGTTCCAGGGCCTCGATATCGTCGGCCGCGCGCACCAGGGGCCAGCCGGCGCAGAGCCCGCGAATGACCGCCGGCGTCGGCCGGCCGTTGATCGCGGGCAGCAGACCGGCGGCATCGGCCGCTTCGATCTCTTCCAGCGGTGCGATGGTCGGCCTCATTAGGCTCAGGCGACCAGCGTGCGGTTCTTGCGATCGGTCAGCCGGGCGAGGTTGGGCATGGATGCAAGCATCATGTAGAGGTGCTGAAGGTAGTTCCTGCGATGCAGAGTTTCCAGTGCGCCGCCGCCCAGGCCGGCCAGCCGCTCGTCGCTGACGGTATGGAGCCCCTTCAGGGTCTGGCTGGACCCGTCGGCGAACTCCATGTTCAGCGTGACCGATTCGATGAGTTCCAGCCCGACGAGCGTCTTGGAGAACGTGGCCAGCTCGTCGTGTCCGCGGTGGATCTCCATCAGCACCGACGTCATGCGCTCCAGCCACTCGCTCTCGCCGCCGTGCGGAAGAAACAGCGGTTCGCCTTCCGATTCGCTCACGCTGGGGTGGTCGAGGTCGATATGGACGACGGGAACCTCCTCGGGCACGCCGTCGACGTCCTGTTGCTGGAACCCGATGAGCAGAGGTTGGCGCTGGATGGTCAGCGGAACGTAGCGCGCGTCCCACCGGCCGTCATCGAGGAACAGGTTCTCGCCGTCGGAAAACCCGAGCAGCGCGATCGGCTCGAAATGGCCGCTGTCCCGGTTCTTGATGAAGAACAGCGGGTACTCGTTCTGGAGCGCGACGAACTCGCCCGGGAACACGCGGGCGAGGCTGGCGTCCCAGCCCTGTCCCGGGCGGAAATCACGTTTCACCCGGAGGTTGCGGTGCGCATCGTTGTCAAGAAGTGCGTGGTTCGTCATCGAGACTCCGGTCGAAACTGCATGCTCGAGCGTTCAGCCCGCGGCGGGCAGGCCGTTCTGCGCGATCCGTTCCAGCAATGTGCGGTTCGGCGGCAGCCGGTCGACGTACTGGTTTACCGCACGGACATTGTCGTCGAAAAGCCGGCGCGCACGCTCGTCCCCGCCCGGCGGCCGGGGCGGGAACCGCCGCGGCTCGAAGCCCATTCCGTAGACGACGTAGCGGTAGCTGGCCGCCGAGAAGATCTCGTCGATGTGCGGAAAATCGTTCGTGCTCGGCGAGCGATAACGCCAGAGTTCAAGCAGATCCAGCAATTCGTCCGGGATCGTCTCGGGAAGGCGGTTGTCGCTCCAGTACGTCGAGTCGTCGCGCCGGCTCAGGACGTAGTGGAGCTTCAGGAAATTGATGATGCGCCCCCAGCGATAGCGGAATTTCTCGTTGAACCGGCGCGCGACGATGTCCATGACGTGCCGGTTCGCCGGCAGTTCGTCGGCGATCATCCGGGCCGAAAGCTCGACCATGACGAGCGCGCTGGCTTCCAGCGGCTCGATGAAGCCGGATGCCATTCCGACGGCCACGCAGTTGCGGTGCCAGAACCGCTCGCGATGGCCCGGCGCAAAGGAGATCCGGCGCGGCGCGATCTCGAAATCGGGCGGTGCTCCCGTATTCTTCAAGTAGCGGGTCAGCGTGGCCAGCGCCGCGTCGTCATCGCCGTGGCGGCTCGAGAAGACGTAGCCGACGCCGCGACGCGAGGTCAGCCCGATGTCCCAGATCCACCCGTGCGCCCGAGCCGTCGAAATCGTCTGGGACGCGACCGGCGAACTCGCGCTGGCGTAGGGCACCTGCACGGCCAGCGCGGTGTCGTTGAACAGCACGTCGGAGCGATCCACGAACGCCACGCCGAAGTGATCTCCGAGAAGCATCGAGCGCATGCCGGAGCAGTCGACGAACAGGTCGCCTTCGATCTCGCCGTTCTCGGTGGTCTCCAGCGCGGCGATGTCGCCGTTCTCGGTGCTCCTTAACCCGGTGATGCGATCCTGGATGTGCGTCACCCGGAGGTTGTTCGTGCAGTGATCGGTCAGTAGCGCGGCGAACTTGCCTGCGTCGAGATGGTAGCCGTAGTTCAGCACGCCGGCGTATTCGGGAGTCTCGGCCTGCTTCGGCGCGAGGTGGCGGTCGCAGACCATGCCCTGCGGCGTCACCGCGTCGACGAACGAGGCGATCTCGCGCTTCGGCCACCAGTGCGGGGCCAGGTCGGTGCCGGGATAGCCGGCGGGCGCCGTGAAGGGGTGGTAGTAGGAATCGTTTTCGCGACCGTCCACCCAGCCGTCGAAGCGCGTGCCCTGCTTGAACGCCGCCGTGCACTCGGCCAGAAAGCGTGCTTCGGGAATGCCGAGCTGGTTCAGCGTCGTGCGCATGGTCGGCCAGGTGCCTTCGCCGACGCCGATGGTCCCGATCTGCGGAGACTCCACCAACGTAACCGCGATCCGCGGCTCGCCGGCGGTGTGCCGGGCCGCGATCAGCCCCGCGGTCAGCCAGCCGGCCGTCCCTCCGCCGACGACGACGAGCTTTCTGACCGGATGCGCGGATTCATGGGACATTCGAGAACGATACTGGCCGGAAAGTGAAACCGTCAAATGAAAATGCCGCTGCCCGGGGCAGCGGCATTCTCGGGTTGCGTCTGCGGCGCGATCAGAACCGGAAGCGGGCCCCGACGTTGAGCCGGGTTCCGTACTGGTTGGCTCGAAGCAGCTGCTCCGAATACCGCGAGTAGACGCGCTGCACCTGATCGTTGAGGTTGAGTGCCTCCAGGAAGAACGACAGCCGGTCGGTCGCGTAGTACGTCAGGTTGAGATCGATGGGCGCGTACGACTGCGTGAAGACCGGCGCGCCGAACTGGTCGAATCCGCTCAGGAACTCGTCGCGCCAGTTGTACGCGATCCGGCCGGAGAAGCGGTCGTTCTCGTAGAACAGCACCAGGTTGGCCGTGTCGCTCAGGCCCGGCAGCGCGAAACTCTGGTCCACGACTTCGCGGTCGGCCCGGACGTCGCCGTCGACCAGCGTCGCGTTGGCCTGGACGCCCCAGCCGCTCGTGCCGAACAGGTGCTGTACGGCGAACTCCCAGCCGTAGAGGTTGCCGACCTCGGCGTTCTCGGTCGTCGTCACGCGGAAGACCGCCAGCGGATCGCCTTCCTGCGCCCGGATGGGCTCGGCCTGGCCTGCGCCGCGGATCTCGTTGGCGCGACGGAACACCTGCTCGTTGGTCGGGTTGATGCCCTCGTCGATCAGCTGCTGCCGCGCCATTTCCGCCAGCGCTCCGCGTTCCGGGGCGCGCAGCCCTTCGAACGTCTGCTCGACGGTCGTCGAGACCAGGAAGTTGTCGACGCGCTTGTGGAAGAAGTTCACGGACGCGTAGCTGCCGCGGGCGTAGTACCACTCCAGCGCCAGGTCGAAGTTGTCGGAGACGTACGGCTGGAGGTCCGGGTTGCCGGACGAGACCTGCCGGTTGCCGATGTTCGGGTTGCCCAGGAACTGGCGGTTCGGTCCCAGCGCGCCGATCGGCGGACGCGCGATCGTGCGCGAGTACGAGAAACGGGAAACGACGTCGGGCACGATCTCGAGGTTCGCCGCGACGTTGGGCAGCCAGAACTCGCTGCTGCCCTTGCCCTCGCGGAGTTGCGGCTCGTCGGCGAACTCGTAGCTGAACTCGTCGCCGCCGACCCAGACGATCGCGGTGGCCGGGACTTCCTGTCCGACCGAAGTGACGTCGGTCTCCTCGTAGCGCAAACCCACCACGGCGTTGAACGGCATGCCGTTGAACTCGTCCTCGAACGTCGCCTGCGTGTAGAGCGCGTCGATGACTTCCTCGACGCTGGACACGCCGTTGTTGCCCAGCGGCCCCGGCCAGAAGCGGCCGCGCTCGCCGGAGGGATCCTGGAAGTCCGGCCCCCAGAAGTTGGAGTCCGTCCAATAGCAGCAACCGACGGGATCGCCCGCACCGATCGTTTCGAACTGGTTGATCAGGAAAGCCAGCGGCGCGGTGAAGTAGGCGTCGTACGAGAAGTCGCCGCCGTTGTCGAATCCGTCGAGCAGGCCGTTGAAGCTGCCCGCCGTGAACGCGTCGTCGTCCCAGTACTGCGCCGACGTCAGCCAGAACCCGGCCGGCAGCAGCCCGGAGTAGGCGCTTCGCTGGTCGAACGTCTGGTCGGTGCGGTCGTAGCCGAACTCGATGAAGTCCAGCGCGCCGGCCCCGGCATTCTCCCAGACGCCGGCCAACTGGATCTGGTTGATCTCGTTCTCGAGGTCGTCGTTGAACGCCTGTCCGAACAGCGAACCCATGTCCTGCCGGTAGATCGTGTCCTGCGGCCCGCCGTTGGGGCCGGTGCCGCGGAACGATACGTCGAACAGCGGAATGCCCGACCCCGGGAAGAACGCCGTCTGCTCGTCGATGGTCGCCGTGAACGGACCGGCGCCGGGCACGAAGCCGCACCAGTCGCAGGCGGTGTTGCCGATGATCAGGTTCATGGAGCTGGCTGGTTCGCCGTCGATGCCGCCGCCGCGCAGCTCGGACCGCGAGGAGTGCGCGTCCAGTCGGAACGAGAGCGTGTCGGTGGCTTCCCACTCGAGGTTGAAGCCGATCTGGTCGTTTTCCTTGATCGTGTGCGTGCGGGCGATGTTGGTCGAGT
>JBPRGD010000090.1:0-7363 GCA_051428125.1 Candidatus Wenzhouxiangella sp. M2_3B_020 | reverse complement strand
GGGCTGAAGGCGATGGCCGAGATGGGCATGTTCCTCGCCATCCTGTCCATCGGCATCCTCTACGGCTGGCGCGAGGGGGTGTTCCGGTGGCAATGAGCCTGCTCGACCGCCTCGCCGGCCGCGCGCCGGTTCCGGTCTTCGCCTGCATCGGGCCGGGGATGCAGGCGGTCACCGAGCATGCGTTGCTGTCGCCGCGCCTGCGGCGTGCGGCCAGCCCGCGCGAGGCGGCGGTGCTGCTGCGCGCCGGAGCGATCCCCGAGAGAGCCGCGGCCGCCTTCGGGCGTGTGCATGATCAGCTTCCCCATCCGCGCGCCGTGTTGCGTTGGGACGGGCAGGGTGACCCGGCAGACGTCATCACGGATGCGTGGGTCAACCTCCTCAATGGTGCCGATAGCGACACCGACCGCCAGTCTGACGAGCCGCCGAATCCGTGGGAGGGAAAGGGCGATCACGTGCAGGGCGGCGAAGGCATGATGGGCGGCGTCCCCTACGGTCGCCCGATGGCCATGACCGACGACGACATCCGCGACGGCCTGCAACTCGATGCCTACACAGCGACGGTCGGTCCGTTCGCGCCCATGCTGCCGCCGGGCCTGACGCTGGAGATCACGTTGCAGGGAGACGTGATCATCTCGACCTCTGTCACCGCTCCTCCATTCCCGCAGGGCGACGAGGCGAGCGCGCCACACTCCTGCGCTGCGCGCCTTCTGCGCCTCCTCGGGTTGAATGCCGCTGCCGCCCGCGTGGCCCGGGGTAGCTCGCCGCGCGCGCTCTGGACGCGGGGCGCGATCCCGGCAGGACTGGGCGAGGCGGCGAAGGGCGAGGATGTGCGCGCCAGACTGTCGGCTTGGCTGGCCGGGCAGGCGGGACCGTACCAGGCGCCCCGCATCGGCTCGATGCTGCCCGGGCTGGAATGGCACGAGGCGATGCTTGTTCTGAACTCTTATGCCCCCGACGCCCTTCACCGGGCCTGCGCGGAAGAGGAGGAGGCCGCATGATCTGGCTGCTCCTGACCGTGCCCGTCACGCTTGCCGTGGGCGTCTGGCTCGCAGCGACGTTCGACCGGCTGGCCCCCGCGCTCTGGGGCGCACGGGCCGGCGGACCGGTCGCCGCATTGCGGGACGGAGCGCTCCTGCTCCGCCGTCAGACAGTCCGCACCGAGGCACCGGACGACCTGAACCGCCGCCTCGCGCCGGTCGTCTACCTCGCGCTTGCCGCCATCGGGCTGTCGGTCGTCCCCGTCACCCACGCCGCACCCATCGAGAGCCCGGTCGGCATCGTGATCTGGGGCAGTTGCGAGGCGCTTACGATCATCGCCGTCTTCCTGCACGGCTGGTCGCCTAACGCTCCGTTCCCGCTGATCGGGGCGTATCGCTATGCTGCGATCGCGTTGCCGGTGATGCTGCCGTCGATGTTTGTCCTGATCGCGGCCGCTCTTCCGGCTGAGAGCTTGTCCGTCACCGCCATCGTGGAGTCCCAGCGCGAGGTCTGGAACGTCGTGCGCCAGCCGCTGGGCCTGCCGCTCTTCCTGCTCGTCGGCCTGACGCTAACCCTGCGCGGGCCGTTCGACTTTGCCGATGGCGCCGATATCGCGGGCGGCACCTCGGCCGAGGACAGCGGGACAGGGCGCGCGCTATGGCAACTCGCCCGGCTCGCCATGCTGACGGCGTTCTCCGCCATGGCGGCGGCCTTGTTCCTGGGCGGTCCGCTGGGGCCGGGTCTGCCGGGGCCGGTGTGGCTGTGGCTCAAGACCGCCGCGATCATGGCCCTGACGGTTCTTCTGGGGCACGGCATCGCCCGCACGACGCCCGGCCGGATGCTCACCCTGCTCTGGATCGTCGCGCTGCCGGTGTCCTTCCTGCACCTTGCGGTATCCGGAGGGTTGGCGCTGTGGTGAATGTCGTCGTCATCGCCCTGATCCTCTTCGCCGTCTGGACGGGCTGGCGGGTCTTCCGCGTGGACTCGATGGTCCGCGCCTCGTTCTCCCTGATGCTGTCGTTCATCGCGGTCGGCGGCGTCGGGGTGGTGCTGTCGATGCCCTATATCGGTGTCGCCACGGTGTTCATGATGGCGGTCGAGATGATGGTGATGGCCATCTTCATGGTCGCCTTCATGATGAACCCCGCCGGGCTGAACCCGATGATGATGGTGCACCAGCACAAGTTCTCGGTCGGGGCGGGAGTCCTGGCCTGGTTGGGGCTTTCTGCCGCCGTGCTTTGGGCGGACCTGCCCGACGCGCCGGTGAGTTCGGAAAAAAAAGATGTTTTTGACCTCGGCATCGAGTTGCTCGGCCCTTCAATGCTGATCTTCGAGACGGCGGGCGTCACGCTGCTGGCGACGATGGTCGGTGCGGTCATCCTGTCGTCGCGCGAAGGCCGCTACGGCCACGCCGACCACGGATCGCGCCCTCCGGGCCTGACCGAGGGCGGAGAGCCCGCGGGCCGTGTGCCGGACGAGGGCGGCGGCCATCACCACCACCACGCGGGCCACTGATGACGCTGACAATCGTGCTTCTGGGTGCGTCCGCGCTGATCGGCATCGGGCTTTACGGCGCGCTTTCGCAACAGAGCTTCGTGATGCTGATGATGGGGCTCGAGCTTATGCTGAACGGCGCGATCCTCGCGATCATCGGGTTCTGGAGCCTCGGTCTTGCCGGGATGCCCGAAGGCCAGCTTCTGGCGATCATCGTCATGGCCGTGATGGCGGTCGAGATGGCGCTCGGCTTCGCGCTGATCGTCGCCGTCTATCGCAAGCGGCAGGCCGACATGACCGAGGCTCTGGGGACGCTCAAGGAATGATCTGGTGGACCGCCCTCCTGCCGCTCTTCGCCGGCCTTGGCGTATGGTCGACCGGCGGGTCGCGTAACCGACTGGCGGTGGTCGGCGTGCTGGCGATGCTGGGGTCGCTGCTGATCGCCGTGTTCGCCGAAAGCGGCAGCTTCTCATGGTCATCGGACTTCGCGCTCCATGCCGAGTTCACGCCGCTGTCGCGCGCCGTTGCGATCCTTGTCTCCATGGTGGCGGGGGCGACGGTGGCCTATGCCTCAGCGCACGAGGCCAAGGGGGGGCTGCCACGGCTCATCGGGCTGATGCTGGTCTTTGCCGGCGCCATGCAGCTCGTCGTGATCGCGGACGACCTGATCACCGTGCTCATCGGGTGGGAGCTCATGGGCGCGTGTTCCTGGGCCCTGATCGGCCACAAGTGGCGGCAGGTCGAGCCGATGCAATCCGCCAATTTCGCCTTCGTCGTCACGCGCGCGGGCGACCTGGGGCTGTTTCTGGCACTTTTCGCCGTCGTGGCCGTGACCGGATCCGCCGAATACGAGGCGCTCGGGAGCCTCTCGGGCTGGCCGTTGATCATCGCCACGCTCGGCATCGTCGTCGCCGCTGCGTCGAAGGCAGGGCAGGTCCCGTTCTCGCCATGGCTGTTCCGGGCGATGGACGGCCCAACCTCGGTCTCGGCACTGCTGCACTCGTCCACGATGGTGGCTGCGGGCGCGTTTCTGTTGGCGCGCCTGCACCCGTGGCTGGGCGACGCGCCGGGCTTCGCCGCGGCCACGATCGGCTTTGGCCTGACCACGGCCATCGCGGGCGGCGTGGTGGCCGCCGCGCACATGCATGCCAAGAAGCTGCTCGCGGCGTCGACCTCGGCGCAGCTGGGGCTGATGTTCTGCGCCGCCGGGGCCGGCTACCCGATGATCGCGGTCATGCACCTGATCACTCACGCTCTCTTGAAGGCGCCGCTGTTCTATGCAGCCGGCGTCGCGCACGAAAGGACGGGAAGCTTCGACCTGCGCTCCATGTGGCTGGGCCGCGCCCTGCCCATCGCGGCGGTGCTGACCGCAATCTCGGCCCTCTGCCTTGCCGGCGTCCCGCCATTGCCCGGCGGCTGGACGAAGGAGGAGATCCTGAAGGGGCTCCAGAAGATCTCGCCCTGGCTGGCCGCCGCCGGCGTGGTGGCGAGCGGCCTGTCGGCGACCTATGCCACGCGGTTCGCAGTCATGGCTTTCGGGCCGGGCGAGAAGACGGAGGCAGAGAAGCCGGCCATGCCGGAGGTCGGCGCGCGCATCTTCCTGACCACCTGCACCATCCTGCTCATCCCGATCTGGTGGCCGGCGGTGCACGACCCCGTCGCCAACCTTCTGAGCGGTGACCTCCCGCACGGGCCGAAGCTGATCATCATCTCGTCGCTCACCGCCGTCGCAATCGGCATCGGCAGTGGCCTGTGGCTATCCCGGCACCCGGTCGAGCGGTCTTGGTCGGACTGGCTCGGCTTGCCGTGGATCTTTCATGCGGGCGTCGAAAGACCCGGCCTCGCCGTAGCGCGGCTGGCGTCTCGCATCGACGACCTCGTTTTCGACGGCATCCCGCGCGGCGCAGCATTTGCCGGGCGCTCGGTCGCCTCCGGCTTCGGTACCGCCGACGATCACGGCATCGACGGGATGAGCCGCGGAGCAGGCCACGGCGCCGTGGCGCTGCTGGTCCGGCTGGGCGATGCCGCTGCACGCGGCGCATCGCGCGCCGGAGAGGCCGCCGCCGACCTGATCCCCACGGGCGCCGGGCGCGTCAGCGGCATGGCCGGGACCGACGCCCGCCGCATGCAGACCGGGATGGCCCACCATTACTATGCCCTGCTCGCCGTCGGCGCCGCGGCGGGCGTGTTGTACCTGATATTCGGAGCCTGACATGCTGAGCCTCGCCGTCCTGATCCCCCTCGCCGGCGCGTTGACGCTCGCGCTGATGCCGCAGTTGCGGGAAGCACAGGCGCGCACGGCCGCCATCGCCGTGGCCGCCGTGCCGCTGGTGCTGCTGCTGCTGGTCTGGATCGGGTTCGACGGTGCCTTCGCCTCGGTCGAGGAGGTGCCATGGATGCCGGCCATCGGCATCGCCTGGCGCATGGGGGTCGACGGCATCTCGCTCTCGCTCGGACTGATGAGCGCGGTGGTATTCCTCGCCGCCGTCGCCTGGCCCATGGCTCCGCTGCCCCGCGCGCGGGCCTACTACGCTTGGCTGCTGTTTCTCACCGGCGTGTCGCTGGGGCTGTTTTTCGCGCTCGACATGATCGTGTTCTACGTCTTTTTCGACCTTAGTCTGGTGGGCATGTACTTCCTGATCGGCCGCTGGGGGCATGGAGAGGCGCAGGCGGCGGCGTTGAAATTCTTCGTCTACACGCTCGCCGGCTCGCTGCTGATCCTGATCGGAATCATCGTGCTGGCGCTGTCGATGCCCGAGACGACCTTCGACATGCGCGCCGTGATCGCCGAGGCGCCGCTGGCGAGGTCGGGCCTGACCGCGTCGCTTGTCCTGCTGGCCTTCGTCATCGGCTTCGGGATCAAGACGCCGCTCTTTCCGGTCCACACCTGGCTGCCACCCGCCCATGTCGACGCGCCCGGACCGGCCTCGGCCATCCTGGCAGGCGTGCTGCTGAAGATGGGGACGTATGGGATGGTGCGCTTCCTGCTTCAGATGATGCCGGACACCTTCAGCCGATGGGCGCTGCCGGTGGCCATCGTCGCGGTCATCTCGATCCTCTGGGGCGCCTTCGTGGCGCTGGGGCAGGGGAACCTTAAACGGCGGATCGCCTACACCTCGGTGAACCACATGGGCTACACCGTGCTGGGCATCGCCGTCGCAGGCTCGGCCCTGGGGACCGAGGCCGCACGGGCGATGGCACTGACCGGCGCGGTGGTCGAGATGATTGCGCATGGCCTGATCACCGGCTCACTGTTCCTGATCGCCGGAGCCTTCTGGCAGCGCCGGCAGGATTACGAGATGAACCATTACGGCGGCATCGCCGGGGTCGCCCCGAAGCTGACCGGCGCGGCGGCTCTGGCGAGCTTCGCATCGCTGGGCCTGCCGGGGCTGGCCGGGTTTGTGGCCGAGTTACACATCTTCCTCGGCGCTTTCGTGGTTTACCCGTGGCTCGCCGCAATCGGGCTGATCGGGATCCTGATAACCGCAGCCCTGTTTCTCCAGATGTTGCGGCAGGTCTTCTTCGGCGAGGTGACGTCGCAGACGGATTCCGTGTTCCCCGACCTGACCCGATCCGAGGTCCTTGTGCTTTCGGGAATGCTCGCCCTGGTCGTGCTGATCGGCGTCTGGCCGCTTTGGCTGTTGGACCTCATCGACGCCGCCGCCGCCCTGCCTGCGGGGGCCTGATTGATGCCGGTCGGTGACCTCGCACCCGAACTGGCGGTGCTGCTGACGGCGGTCGGCGTGCTGATCCTGGCGATGTTCCTGCCGCACCGGCACCACGCCGCGTGCGCCTGGACGGCGCTCGGCGGGCTTGCCACGGCGGGGCTTTTCGCCCTGGACCAGCTTCAGGCGAGCCGCCTGACCTTTTCAGGCACGTTCGCGCTTGACGGCGCGACCGGCTGGACGCGGCTGCTGATCCTGTCGGCGACCGCGCTTTGCGTGCTGCTCGCCCCGCGCTGGTTCGCGAGCGACCGCAGACACGGCGAGTTCTACGCCGTGCTCCTGTTCTCCACCCTCGGCGCGATGGCAATGGCGGGTGCGGCGGACCTGATGCAGCTTGTCATGGGCGTGCTGCTGTCGTCGATCACGGGCTACACGCTTGCCGCCTATCACCGCAACTGGGCAATCTCGCTCGAGGCGGGGATGAAGTATTTCCTCGTCGGGGCACTGGCGAACGCGTTGATGGTGATCGGCGTCGTCCTCGTGATGGGGATGATGGGCACGACGGGCTACGAGGGACTCGCCGGCCGGCCCATGACGGACGCGCTGACGCTTACGGGCCTGATGCTGGTCCTCGCGGGGCTGTTCTTCAAGCTGGGAGCGGTCCCCGCCCACGCCTGGATGCCCGACGTGGCCGAGGGCGCACCGGCCCCCGCCGCCGCATTTCTGACCGTCGTGCCGAAGATTGCCGCCGCCGTGGCACTGATCCGGTTGGTGCAGCTGATCCCGGCTGGTGACTCCGCTGTCCGGCTGCTGATCGCCATCGTCGCGGCGGCGACGATGACCCTCGGCAACCTTGCGGCGCTGTGGCAGACGGACGTGCGGCGACTGATCGGCTGGTCGTCCGTAAGCCAGTCGGGCTACGCGCTCATGGCCGTCGCCGTGGCTGGAAGTGCCGTCGCGCTGCCAGCGCTCCTGATCTTCCTCGCCGCCTATGCCGCCGCCAACATCGCCGCCTTCGGCGTGGTGACGTATCTGCGCGGCCGGACCGAACTTCGTGACTACTCCGGCCTGTTCGGCACGCGACCCTTCGCCGCCACGGTACTGGTGATCGCGTTCCTGTCGCTCGTCGGCATTCCGCCGCTTGCCGGGTTCGTGGGCAAGTTCGCCCTGTTCCTCGCCGCACTGGAGGGCGGACTCGCATGGCTCGCCGTCATAGCTGTCGCCAA
>JBPRGD010000089.1:0-5108 GCA_051428125.1 Candidatus Wenzhouxiangella sp. M2_3B_020 | reverse complement strand
TCCGGAGGAATCCATGAACAAGCATTCGAATCAGAACCTCACCAGGATTCTCGGCGCGGCGCTGCTCGCGCTGGTACTGGCGGCATGCGGTTCCACGCCGGAAACCGAAGCGCCTCAGTCGGAGGCGGCCGAAGCCGAACGCCAGGCCGAAGCCGAACGGCAGGCTGAAATGGAGCGCGAGCAGGCTGAAGCAGAACGCCAGGCCGAGATGGAGCGCCGGGCCGAAGCCGAACGGCGGGCCGAAATGGAGCGCCAGCAGGCCGAGGCCGAGCGGCAGGCCGAAATGGAGCGGCAGGCCGAAGCCGAGCGCCAGGCGGAGATGGAGCGCCAGGCCGAGATGGAGCGCCAGGCGGAGATGGAGCGCCAGGCGGAGATGGAACGCCAGGCCGAGATGGAACGCCAGGCCGAAGCCGAACGTCGGGCCGCTGAAGAGCGGGCCGCCGCCGAGCAGGCACAGGAGGAAGCACTCGCGGCCGAGGAAGAGGCCGAGGGCATGCCGGAGGCCGGCGAAGAACTCACCGATCCGCGCCCGATGGACGACACCGAGGTCGCGATGGAGCCCGAGGAGGTCGAGGACATGGCCGAGGCCGAATCCGCCCAGGCAGCCGAGGCACGGACGCAGGCCGGGTCCGACGGTGACGCCGGTGCCGCGGCCGAGGGCGTGATCCCGCGTACCCCGGAGAACATTGCGCGTCTCGGCGAAGACCTGACGCCCATGGGCTCGCCGAAGGCCGGCAACGGCGACGAAATCCCGGCATGGACCGGCGGGATCACGCGCGAGGACTGGCCGGCCGGCTACGAGCCGGGCGATCGCCATCCCAGCCCGTTCCCGGACGATCGCGAACTGTTCCGGATCACCGGCGAGAACTACCGCGAATACGCCGACGAGTTGTCCGCGGGGCAGATCGCGACGTTCGAGCGTTACCCGGACACCTACTACATGCGGGTCTTCCGGACGCGCCGCACGGCGTCGTTCCCCGAGCGCGTCTACGAGGCGACGATCGAGAACGCCGCGACCGCGGAGCTCGTGGCAAACGGCGAGGGCGTCGAGAACGCCTCGGTCGGCTTCCCGTTCCCGCTGCCCCAGAACCCCTACCAGCTCATGTGGAACCACAAGCTGAAGTTCAAGGGAATCGGCGGAACGCGCTATAACAACCAGGTCGCCCCCACGACCGGCGGCGCCTACCAGCTCGTGAAGCTGCGCGAGGAAATCCTAGGCCTGTACTACAAGACCGGTGCGACGATCGAGGAGATCAACAACATCCTGCTGTACTTCTTCCAGGAAGTCGAGTCGCCGGCGCGCCTGGCCGGCAACATCCTCCTGGTGCACGAGACCCTGAACCAGATCGAGCAGCCGCGCCAGGCGTGGATCTACAACCCCGGCCAGCGCCGTGTTCGCCGGGCCCCCAACGTGGCCTACGACAATCCGGGCACCGCCTCGGACGGCCTGCGCACGAACGACATGACCGACATGTTCAACGGGGCCATGGACCGCTACAACTGGGAAGTCGTCGGCAAGCGGGAAATGTACGTGCCGTACAACTCTTACGAGGCCCACAGCGGCGACGTCTCCATCGACGAGCTGGTCATGGCCGGACACCTGAATCCCGAGTACATGCGCTACGAGCTGCATCGCGTCTGGGTAATCGAGGCCACGCTCAAAGAGGGCACGCGCCATATCCATCCGCGCCGGACGTTCTATCTCGACGAGGATTCCTACCAGATCCTGCTGACCGACCACTACGACCAGCGCGGGCAGCTGTGGCGCGCCTCGGAAGCGCATTCGATCAACTACTACGAGGTTCCGACGTTCTGGACCACGATCGAAACGCACATGGACCTGCTGTCGGGCCGCTACGTCGCCGTCGGCATGGACAACCAGGATCCGGTCAACACCTTCAACGTCGAGTTGTCGCCTAGCAACTACACGCCGCAGGCCCTGAGAACCCGCGGCCGCCGTTGATCCGGTTGCACGCATCGACATTCACGTTCAACGGCCGGCCCGAGCGATCGGGCCGGTCGATTTCACGTCAGGTCCCGGGAGCTTTTCGATGAGATCTCCGATCCACCGGAGCGGTCTGCAGCCGTGGCTGATACTGGTCGCGATGGTGCTTCCGCTCACGTTCGTCCATGCCCAGGAAGAGGGTGCCGAGGTCAGCGAGCCCAAGCCCGCCATCGACGCGTCGCTGGCCGACGAAAGTCTTCTGCTCGACGTCGTCGAACACGACGGGAATTACGTCGCCGTCGGCTCGCGAGGCCACGTGCTGCTGTCGGAAGACGGCCGCGAGTGGCGTCAGGCCCAGTCGGTGCCCGTGCAGTCGACATTGACCCGCGTCACCAATTTCGGCCGCCGGCTCTGGGCGGTCGGGCACGATGCGGCCATCCTGTCGAGCAGCGACGGCGGGGAGAACTGGTTCATACAGCACTGGGCGCCGGAAGCGCAGGAACCGTTGCTGGACGTCCACTTCGTCAATCCCAACAAGGGATTCGCCATCGGCGCCTACGGCCGCTTCATGACCACCGAAGACGGGGGCATCAACTGGGAAACCCATCGCTTGGCCGACCGGGTCACGTCCGAGGCGATCGACTGGGCGGAAATGGCGCGCCAGCAGGGCGACCTCGAGACCATTCCCGAGCGATTCCAGGACGACGACGGGGAGGGGGCGAAGGCCGAGGTCAACCTGGGCTGCTACGAGTTCGGCGAGTGCCATCTCAACGCGATCCTGCCGTCCGGCGACGATCGCCTGATGATCGCGGCCGAGGGCGGATACGGATTCCGCAGCATCGACGGTGGCGAGACCTGGGAGTCGTTCCGGTTCCCCTACCCGGGCTCGATGTTCGGCCTGATCGAGCAGCGACAGTGCGTGCTGGCGTTCGGACTGCGCGGGCACATACAGAAGAGCTGCGACTTCGGCAGTCGCTGGGACGAGATTCCCACCGACTCTCGCCAGTCGCTGATGGGTGGCGACCTGCGAACCACGGGCACCGCGATTCTCGTCGGCTCCGGCGCGAGCCGGGTCGAGGTCGACCCCGACGGCGACACCGAGGTGGAGGCCGACCAGCTGGGTAGCGATTACGCCGCCGTGAAAATCATCGATGGCAGCATGATCCTGGTCGGAGAGGATGGAGTTCGATATGAGTGACAAGGGCGGCCTCAAGGCCGGAATCGCCAACGCGATCTTCTCGATCCGGCCGCTGATCCTGCTGGTCTTCCTGATCGGGACGGCCGTCATGGCCTTCTACCTGATGCAGCTGCGCATCGACGCCGGTTTCAAGAAGCAGCTGCCGCTGGAACACGAGTACATGCAGACGTTCCAGTTCTACGAGGAGTTCGGGGGCGCCAACCGGATTCTCGTGGCGCTGATGGATCGCGACGGCGACATGTTCACGCCGGAATTCTTCCGCGCGTTCGAGCAGATCAGCAACCGCGTCTTCCTGCTGCCCGGCGTCGACCGGGCGAGCGTGCGCTCCATCTTTACGCCCAACGTCCGCTTCGTCGAGGTCGTCGAGGACGGATTCGCCGGCGGCAACGTGATCCCTGCGGATTTCTCGCCGACGTCCGAGATGCTCGATCGGGTCCGCTCGAACATCATCAAGTCCGGCGAGGTCGGCCGGCTGGTGGCCGAGGACTTTTCCGGCGCCATGGTCTGGGCCAACCTCATGGAGACCAATCCCGAGACCGGCGAGAAGCTCGACTACCAGCAGGTGGCCGAACAGCTCGAGCAGATCCGGTCGGAGTTCGAGAACGAAGAACATTCCGTGCACATCATCGGCTTCGCCAAGATCGTCGGCGACGTGGCAGAAGGTGCGCGCGGCGTCATCGCGTATTTCGGCGTGGCCTTCCTGATCACTGCCGTCCTGTTGGCGTTCTACTCGAAATCGGTCTGGCTGACAGTGTTGCCGCTGGTCTGCTCCACGGTCGCCGTGATCTGGCAGCTCGGCATTCTCAGCCTGCTGGGCTACGGCATCGACCCGATGAACATCCTGACGCCGTTCCTGATCTTCGCGATCGGCGTCAGCCACGGCGTACAGATGATCAGCGGCTGGACCGCCGAGAAGCTGTTCGGCGGGCACTCCCCGGCCTCGCTGCATCGCCGCAACGAGGCGGTGGACCAATACCCGATCGCGAGCAGCCCGGACGCGTCGAAGGCCACGTTCATACGGCTGCTGGCGCCGGGTTCCATCGCGTTGCTGTCCGACACGATCGGATTCCTGGCGATCTACCTGATCAACATTCGCATCATCCAGGAACTGGCGCTCACGGCCAGCATCGGTGTCGCGGTGATCATCTTCACCAACCTGCTGCTGTTGCCGGTGCTGCTTTCGTACGCGCGTATGCGCAACGCCGAAAAATTCCGCGAAAAGCTCTATAACAAGGCATCGACGACGTCGTGGATCTGGCGCGCCCTGGCTACGTTCACGCGCCCGGTCCCGGCGCTGGTCACGATTGTCGTCGCGGCCGTGCTGTTCGCGGGCGCGCTCTACAAGTCGCAGGACATGAAGATCGGCGATTCCGAAGCCGGCGTGCCAGAACTCAGGGCCGATTCGCGCTACAACCGCGACGCCCGGCTGATCAGCGATCGCTTCGCGCTCGGCGTCGACCAGCTCGGCGTGATTGCCGAGACGAGTTCGCAGGCGTGCACCGAGAACTTCCGCGTCATGGACCGCATCGACAACTTCGCCTGGGAAATGGAGCAGGTCGACGGCGTGCAGAAGGTCCTGACGCTTCCGCAGGTCGCCAAGGTCGTCAACGCAGGCTGGAACGAGGGCAACCTGCGCTGGCAGGTGTTGCCGCGCAACCGCTTCGTGATGCGCCAGAACCTGCAGAACATCGATACCGACACCGGCCTGCTCAACCGCGACTGCAGTGCCATGCCGGTGCTGGTGTTCATGGAAGACCACAAGGCCGAGACCATCCAGCGCGTGGTCGGCCGAGCCAAGGAACTTCGCCGCGAATACGGCATCGTGCCCGATGTCGCGGTCGCCGAGCCGCCGCCGGAGTCCGGCGCCGGGGGCGAGAGTGGCGGCGCCGCCAACGGGCTGATGGAATTCGCCGCATCGATCGGCCTGGTTTCCGGCGATATCGCGCCGGAGCTGACCGTCGAGGA
>JBPRGD010000088.1:0-5596 GCA_051428125.1 Candidatus Wenzhouxiangella sp. M2_3B_020 | reverse complement strand
TGGTGCTGGCCTCCGGCGCGGCCGCTTCCGGCCTGGGCTACGCGGTCTGGTATTCGGTGCTGGTGTACATCGGCACGCACACCGCAGCCGTCTCGCAACTCAGCGTGCCGGTCATCACGGCCGCGGCCGGTGTTCTGCTGCTGGCCGAACCGCTTTCGCTCCGGCTCGTCGCCACCGGATCGGCCATCCTCGGCGGGATCGCGCTGGTGATCGCCGTTCGGCGCTGACCGTCCCCCGGTTCTGCTACGCTGCAGAACACTCCGGACAAGCGTGGAACGGCACGATGGTACCGATCCGCCGCTGCACGCTCGGTGACGCGCAGGCGCTCAGCCGGCTGATGACGATCTCGGCCGATCGCTTCGTCGCACACGAATTCCCCAATGCCGGCCGGGAACACCTGCTTGCCGATCTGCTGCCCGAGGCCGTCGAGGCCCGAATGCGCAAGGGTGCGCCCCATCTCGCCGCCGAAATCGACGGTGAGATCGTCGGGATGATCGCGATGACCGGCGAAAGCCACGTCTACCAGCTGTTCGTCGACGAGCGTCATCACCGCAAGGGCATCGCGCGGGCGTTGTGGGAACGCGCGCGCGACGAAGCGATCTCTGAAACCGACGTCGCGGCTTTCACGGTCAATGCCTCCCGGTACGCGGTGCCCTTCTACGAGAGGCTCGGGTTCGTTGCCGAGTCCGCGCCGCTCATCCGCAACGGCGTGACCTGCATTCCGATGCGCCTGGCCCCCGAGCGGTCGGACGGGTCGGGCAATGAAACCGCGGGCGAATCCGCCGACTGAATGCTTCGTCAGTCGGTCGCGATCCGCGCCAGCGTCATGCGCATGACCAGCATCTCCTCGCCGTCGCGGGTTTCGTAGCCCTCGACGATCTCGCGGTCGGTGCTGGGGAAGATCCAGACATAGCGCGTCTTCACAGTATCGTTGGTCTGCGGGTCGATGTAGTCGCCTTTCAGCGTGATCTGGTCGGTCCCCTCGACGGCCGTTCCATGGCTCTCGAACAGCGCGGTGGACCACGTGTCCGTCCACGTCGACCAGTACCGGCCGGTGACGTTGTTGTAGCCGGTCCGTTGCACGCCCTCGAACTTGCCGCCCATCGTCTCGCCGTTCCAGTAGTCCAGCAGCACGCGACCACCGAGCTCCATCTGTCGGCTGACCGCGGCGGTGCCTGTCATCGGCGGCTCGTCGGCGTCCATCCATAGCTCGATTTCGGCCTCCCATTCACCGGTCTTCTTCGACAGCCACAAGTGTTGCTCGCCGACCTCGGCGGCGGCCGTCCAGGCCTGCATCGTCGCGCGGTCCTCCTCGTCCATCGCCGGCTCGGCGACCTCTTCCTCCTGCGCGATCGCGAACGGCGAAATCAGCGCAAGGACCAGAATCGCCAGCGGAATGTGCTCGAGTTTCTTCATGTTCGGTCTCCGGTGCGAGTATTCGAAAGATCGTGCCGTCCCCCCGGCGCTCGGGTCGGGGGACGCGAAGCGGGGGACTCATCCTACGCCGGAACCGGGGACGATTTCACGGGACGCAGCCGACGGTCCCGCCCGGCGCGCGGCAATCCTCCCGCGCGTTGCAGGAGACGGGCATTCAGAACGACGAACCGGGCTCGCGCAGGAACTCGAGTTCCTCTTCGCTGGACTCGCGCCCGAGAATGGTGTTGCGGTGCGGGAAACGGCCGAACCGGTCGATGATGCGGCGATGCGCCTCCGCGAACTCGACGAACCCTTCGAAGGCCTTCCGGTCGCTGTTCTCGGCGGCCCGGGCCAGGCCGTGCATCAGGTCCACGCACCAGGACTGGTCGTCGGCGTTTTCGGAATGCTCCAGCGGCATGTAGAAGAACACGCGCTGGATGGGTTCCAGGTGCACATCGATGCCGGTTTCGATGCCCTCGATGCAAAGCTCGCGCGCGACGTCGTCGAAGCGGAACATCTTCGGCGTGTCGCGGTAGATGTTGCGTGGGAACTGGTCGGTCAGCAGGATCAGCGCAAGCCAGCCCTCCGGCGAGCGCTTCCAGTCGTCGAGCTTGCCGCTGCCGGCGGCCTGCACCAGCGGCTCGAAGCGTTCGCGCATCTCGCGGTCGGTGTCGGCGTCCTTGCCCCACCAGAGTCCGGACTGTGCGCCGGCGATCTCGCTGCCGCGCTTTCGATCGGCGTCTTCGCCGAACCAGAAATCCAGGACGGGTCGGTATTCGCTCACGCCTTCTTTTCCTTCGCGAGGATGTATATCCAGCATATCCGATCGAGGCCGGTCCCCACATTCATCGGCGCGGTGCATGACTTGCTGCACTGGACCTCCGGACATGGCGTACTGCAGGATGGACCACCTCGACTCGCGGGTCCACGGGGAGGTCCCGATGAAAACGCTGCTTGCAATGATCGCCTGGTGCCTGCTGTTCGTGCTGAGCTGGCCGCTGGCGATCCTCGTGCTCATCGCCTGGCCGTTCGTCTGGCTGATTTCGCTGCCGTTCGGCGCCGTCGGCATCGCGGTCGAGGGGGTGTTCGCGCTACTCAGGGCGCTGGTGCTCCTGCCGGCCAGGCTGCTCGGCCATCGTCCCCGCCCGGCCTGAGAATCCGGGGACCCGGTGCGCCCGCTGTTGGCCCTGACGCATCGCAACGAAGCCGCCGCGCCCACGGCGGATCGTCGGCGCATGAACCATCTGCGTGAGGCAACTTAGCTACCGACTCCTTTTCCCCTGTGGGAGGCGTGAACTCGCGCCGACGGATCGAGGCTTTCACGGTTCGAAGACCGCTCCCACAGGTTCACGGGCCACCGGATCCGATGACCGGTTGTGGGAGGCAGCTCCGGCTGCCGATTCCTTTTCTCCTGCGGGAGGCGCGAACTCGCGCCGACGGATCGAGGCTTTCGCGGTTCGGAGACCGCTCCTACGGGCTTACGGGCCACCGGATCCGATGACCGGTTGTGGGAGGCAGCTCCGGCTGCCGATTCCTTTTCGCTGTGGGAGGCGCACCGAGCGCCGATGGTTCAGACACCTGAAGGGCAGACTCTTACGGCCGGAGCCGGCCGTGCGACAATCGAAAGATGATCTCATCCGCCTACTGCCGGGTCGATGGGCCGGGTTCCGGACGGTTTCCGGGCTCGCGTTCGACTCGCGCCGGCCGATGCGCATCCTGACCGTTGCGGTCGCGGCGATCCTGGCCGCATTACTGGCACCGGTGATGGCCATCATCGCCGCGACGATTCTCGTGATGACCGGCCCGCCGATCCTCTACCGCCAGGCACGCCTGGGGCGGAACGGACGGGAATTCCGCATACTGAAGTTTCGAACGCTGCGGCCGGATTCCGATGGCCCGCGAATCGCGACGCCCGGCGATCCGCGAATCACTTCCGTGGGCCGAGTGCTCCGGCGGTTTCATCTCGACGAGCTTCCGCAGATCTTCAACATCCTCCGCGGCGAGATGGCCTTCGTCGGCCCGCGCACCGAGCCGCCCGGGATCTGGGTGGGAGTCGATGCGGACCGCCGCGCACGGCTTCTGCGACATCGACCCGGCATCACGAGTCCGGCCAGCGTCGAATTCCTGTGCGAGGACGAAGTGCTCGACGCCTATCGCGATGCCGAGTCCCTTTATCGCGAGATCGTCTTTCCGGCCAAGGTCGAGCGGGACCTGCAGTATTTCGAGCGGCGTTCCGTTGTCGGCGACCTGGCCGTCGTGTTTCATACGTTGAAAGCGCTGTTGAGCCGGGACGACAGCCGATGTCGCCGGCGGGTCGAACGGTTATTGAGAAGCGAGATGTCGGCTAAGCGCTGCACGCAATCATGAACATGCGAATCGCAAGAGGAATCTGGCGGCTGGCCGACCCGAAAATCAGCCTGACATCGGTTGCCGGCATCACCGTGGGCGCGACATTGGCCCATCATGATGTCGGAATCGCCTGGAACTGGCTGGGCGTGACGTTGCTGGCCTATTTCTGCATCGAGGTCGCGAAGAATGCCTGGGGAGAGGTGTTCGACTACGATTCGGGCGTCGACCAGGCCGTTGCGCGCGAGGATCGCACATCGTTTTCCGGCGGGAAGCGCGTGCTCGTCGAGAATCTGCTCACTCGCCGCCAGACCTGGCTGATGGCGGCGGGATTCAGCGCTGCAGGCATCGCGCTGGGATGCCTCATCGTTTTCTGGCGTGAGCCTCTTGCGCTCTGGATCGGTGTCGCGGGGTTTCTGCTGGGGTGGTCCTACCACGGACCTCCGCTGCAGCTGGCGTATCGGGGTCTGGGAGAACTCGATGTCGTGATCTGCTATGGGCCGCTGATCGTTCTCAGCACATACCTGATCCAGACTCACCAGCTGTCCTGGCTGTCGTTCTGGTTGTCGCTTCCGCTCGGTTTCCTGATCGCCGCGTTTCTCCTGGTCAACGAGTTTCCGGATTACGAGGCCGACCGCCGGCACGGCAAGCGCAATCTCGTTGCAAGACTGGGTCCCGACCACGCCCGCTGGCTCGTGCCGGGGGTCTACGGGATGGGCCTTGTCTCCATCGTGCTTTTGCCCGTGACGGGACTACCGGGCACCGTGTGGCTTGGCGCGCTCGCCGCACTGCCGGCCGCGTGGGTGAGCGTATTAGTACTCAAGCAACCGCGCTCGTTCTACAGGCACACGCCGGCACAACCGCTTGCGTTGGTCTCGTTTCTCCTCTACGCCGCCTGCATCGCCATTGCATTCGCGATGGTCTAGGACGGCGGCAACGGTGGATGCGCTCTTGCGCCCGACCGCGGGCACGATCTCCCGCCCGGTTCCACCCTCGCGAAGGTTTCGAGCATTGATTCGCCTGGCGATGGCCTTGACCCGTCGCGGCGAATTCGCCGCGCCCACAGCGGATCGGGGCAAGAATCCAATTCTGTGGGAGGCGCGAATTCGCGCCGACGGTTCAGGACGAATCGGGAGCTGTAGATCATTCCCACAGGCTCATGGCTCACCGGATCCGATGAATGGGTGTCGGAGGCAGGTCCAGCTACCGGTTCCTTGATCGTCGCGACGAAGTCGCCGCTCCCAAAGCGGGTCGTTCGGGCCCGAATCCATTCCTGTGGGAGGCGCGAATTCGCGCCGACGGATCGGGTGATCAAGGCTCACGGATCGGGATCCAGAACCTTTTCGCCGCTCGCTGTGCGAGCTGCAACCGCTGGAACCGTTACAGCAACACCGCCGAGGCGATCCCAAGGAACGCGAAGAACCCGACGACGTCGGTGACGGTCGTGACGAACGGTCCGGAGGCCAGGGCCGGGTCGATGCCGAACTTGTCGAGCGCGATGGGGATGACGATGCCGCCCAGCGCCGCGGCGATCAGCGTCAAGACCATCGCCAGCGCGATGACCCCTGCCAGCATCGGAATGCCGAACCAGAAGCCGGCAACCGCGGCCATCACCAGCCCGAACAGCAGGCCGTTGATGCCGCCGACGGTGATCTCGCGCCAGCTCACGCGCAGCGCGTTGCTCGCGGTCAGCTCGCGCGTGGCGATCGCGCGCACGGCCACCGTCATCGTCTGGGTGCCGGCGTTGCCGCCCATGGACGCGACGATGGGCATGAGAACGGCCAGCGCCACCATCTGGTCGATGGTCTCGGCGTAGGCGTCGATGACCATCGAG
>JBPRGD010000087.1:0-1306 GCA_051428125.1 Candidatus Wenzhouxiangella sp. M2_3B_020 | reverse complement strand
CAAGCCGGTGGCCGTGCTGGCGGCGGTGGGTCTGCTGATCACCGGCTATCTCACGCTTCAGGCCGGCGGTGACGACGGAGCGCTGTTCTGCGGGCCGGAGTCGGGGTGCGACGTCGTCCAGTCGAGCCGGTATTCGACGCTGCTCGGTCTGCCGATCGCGCTTTGGGGATTCGGCCTGTACCTGCTGATCCTGTGGTCGGCGGTGACGATGCCGCCGCGGCTCAAGCGCTGGCAGCGCCTGGCATGGCTGGCGACGATCGGCACCGGCATCAGCATCTACCTGACGCTGACCGGATGGATCGCGCTGGACGCGACCTGCCTGTGGTGCATGGCGTCGCTGCTGGTCATGCTGGCTTTGTTCGGTACCGTCATGCTGCGGCGTCCCGACAGCGCGCCGGGCATGCCGTGGCTGATCTTCAATCGCAACCTGACGCTGGGTGCGCTGGTCGTCGTCGGCGCCCTGTTCGCATGGCAGAACGGGCTGCTGCTGCCGCCCGAGGATCCGCGGCTCAAGGCGCTGGCGAATCACCTCGACGAGTCCGGGGCCGAGTATTACGGCGCGTTCTGGTGTCCCGACTGCCAGGAACAGAGCAGTATGTTCGGCCGATCCGCCGACCGCCTGCCGTACGTCGAATGCACGCCCAACGGACGCGGCGGAGGTGTGGCGTTCGAGTGCGTGGCCGCCGATATCTCGGGCTACCCGACGTGGATCATCGACGGGCGCCGCTACCGCCAGGTGCTCACCCCCGACGAGCTGGCGCGATACTCCGGCTTCCCCGGCGTCGACGCCGATCAGCGATGAAACGGCGCTTCCTGTCGGCCGCGTTGGTCGCGGCGCTGTTCGTCGGCGGCTGCGGCGAGGACGAACCTTCCGGGATCGACGAGCCCGATCCCATCGCGGATTCGCCGGCGGCGGAGCAGTGGACCGGCGATTTCGACGCGATGGTCGAGCGCCGGCGGATCCGGGCGCTGGTGCCGTACAGCCGCACGTTCTACTTCTTCGACCGCAACGGCGGGCCGCGCGGCCTCAGCCACGCGTACATGAAGCGATTCGAGCAGTACGTCAACGAGCAGCTCGATGCCGGCGTGCTGGATGTCTCGGTCGTGTTCGTGCCGGTCACCCGCGACCGGTTGATCCCGTGGCTGCTCGATGGGCGAGGGGACATCATCGCCGCGGACATGACGCGCACCGAAGCGCGCGCCCGGCGCGTGCGCTTCACCGAGCCGGTGATCCGCGACGTCCGGGAGCTGCTGGTCTCCGGAGTGGATGCCGAACCCATCGAGCGCCTGGAGCAGCTGTCGGGTC
>JBPRGD010000086.1:0-2189 GCA_051428125.1 Candidatus Wenzhouxiangella sp. M2_3B_020 | reverse complement strand
GCCGGCTGCGATGCGGTGCTGGCGATCGGCGGCGGTTCAGCTATCGATGCGGCAAAGGTCATCGCCGCGAAGGTCACCAGCAAAAAACCGGTTGCAAGGCTGACCGGCATCCTCAAATTGAAAGCGCCGACGCTGCCCCTGTACGCGGCCCCGACCACGGCAGGCACCGGCTCCGAGGTCACGCTCGTGGCGGTACTTTCCGATCGCGAAGCGCGAATCAAGAGACCGGTCGTCGATCCGAAGCTGGTCCCGACCGCCGCGGCGCTGGATCCCCGGCTCACGGTGGGCCTGCCTCCTGCCGTGACCGCCGCCAGCGGTATGGACGCAATGACCCATGCCGTCGAGTCCTACCTCTCGCGTCACGCGACCCAGGATACCGACCGGCTCGCACTGGCAGCCGTGCGCATGATCGCCCGGCACCTGCCCCGTTGCTTCGCGGACGGCAACGACCTGGAGGCTCGCCAGGCCCTGCTGATTGCCGCCTCGTATGCCGGTTCCGCTTTCACCCGGGCCAACGTGGGCTACGTCCATGCCATCGCTCACCAGTTCGGCGCGCGCTTTCACACCCCTCACGGCCTGGCCAATGCCATCGTCATGCCTTACGTGCTCGAGTACACCCGGCCGGCGGTGGAAAGACGCATGGCCGATCTGGCGCGCGCGGCCGGAATCGAGGGCGAGCCGGACGCCGTTTTGGCCGACCGGTTCATTCAGCACATCCGGGACCTCAACGCGGAGCTCGGCATCCCCGGTTATCTCCAGGATCTGACTCCTTCGGACGTTCCGCGCATCGCCAAAGCCGCACTGAAGGAAGCCCACAGCCTATATCCCGTTCCGCGCTACATGGATCACCGCTGCTGCGAGGAGATCGTCGCCCGGATGCTGCCGCCTTCCGTGACCGATTCCTGACGCACGGCTTGGGGCTTTTGTCGGGCCGCACCGTCCCGAAGCGCGTCGGCACGCACGGAAATCGGCCTCCCGGCTCTCTGACGTCTCCGGAAGCCGGACATCCGTGTTCCTGTTGGAACCTGGCTAGTTCCGCGTCGCGGCACGTCTTGCAGCAGGACCGGTGACGAGCGAGCGCACTGGAACCGCCTTGCCCACGCTCTGCCTCGCCCGCAAGAGGGTCGGTGCGGGGGCTGAACGGCACTAATGCCGAGCGTTTCGAGGCAGGGGATCAATCAGCTTCCGGATTCGTGATTCCCCCTTGCTCGGCGATCCGGTCAGTTCACGTAGTAGGTGACGCCGATGGTTCTGTCGTCCGCGGAATCGCGTGCGCCGACTTCGACCCAGGCGCTGCGCACGTCGTGGCCGCTGTAGTCGAGGTGCACGATGTCGTCATCCATGGTCTGCCGGCCCTCGAGCACCCAGCCGGCAGCAGGCATCTCGCGTTCGAAGAAGACGAGCGCTTCATCCTGGCTCAGGGTCGTGCTCAGACTCAGTGCGATGCCGAGATCGTTGACATGGAAGCACCCTTCCACAACCGGGAAATGCCGGTACTCCGCCGGCAGTTCGCACGCTTCTCCACCCTGGCTCGCTGGAGCCGCCGTGGCGGCCGAGGTATGCGTGTCCGAACCCTCCGAGCAGGCGGCGAGCAGACTCACGAGGATCGGCAGAAGAAATCGGGATATCATGACAAAGCTCCGCTCATGCAGTCACGCCAGTCTGCCCGGAAGGCCGAACTCGGGATATCCATGGGCTGCGATTGCACGAAACCGATCCTGCGTCCTGTTCTGCGCGCCGATTCACGATGCCGGTTCAGCCCCACACTCGCACGAGCGTATAGCGGAACTCCCGTCACCTCCGACCTTGCCCGTTCTACTGCTCGAAATCCAGTGGCGGCGGACCCGGCGGCACGATGCCTTCGTAGACGTAGTCGCCCTTGCGCTCGTCGAATTCCTCCTTGATGGCCGCGACCAGTTCGGGATTTTCATAAAGATCGACCATGGTCATGGCCAGGGCCTTGGACGCATATACGAGACCCTTGTGACCGATGGACATTCCGCCCGACGCCACGACGGCCCACGAATGCCACGGCACGTCCTTGCCTGCGATCGGAGCGCCCAGCCGGATGGTCGGGACGATGTAGCTCACGTCGCCGACGTCGGTCGAGCCGCCGCGCGGGTTTTCCTCGGTCTCGCGAAGAGGCCTGACCTCGGCGTCCATGCCGACGGGCTCCTTGCCGGTGGCCT
>JBPRGD010000085.1:0-15303 GCA_051428125.1 Candidatus Wenzhouxiangella sp. M2_3B_020 | reverse complement strand
GGTTTCTTCGTGAAGAATCCTGCGAATCGCTTCGGCGATCGAGCCCGCCCCATTCTCCGGAGCAGAGAGTTTCGATGTCACCATTGCAGTCCCGTCTTTCCAGCCTCCACGTCCTCGACGAGAACGATTCGGTGTTCATGGAACGCCTGTTGGGCAACGTGCGCGACTACCGTGCCGGCGAAGAAGTGCAGGCCGAACGGAGTCCGGTCGATACGACGCGCATCCTTCTGTCGGGCTGGGCCATGCGGTTCCAGACAACGGCGGACGGGGATCGCCAGGTCATCAACTTCCTTCTGCCCGGCGATACCATCGCGTTGTACGGCGCGCTGTGCGAGAGCAGCGACTCCGGCATCCAGTTGATCACCGATTGTCGGTTGGCCGAGTTCCCCAGCGAGGAACTGCTGGCGATGTTCCGGGATTCGCCCCGGCTCGGCGCGGCGCTGTGCTGGATCGGCGGACAGGACGAGCGCTACCTGGAGCAGCAGATCCTCCGGCTCGGGCTGATGAACGCCACCACGCGGATCGCGCATCTGCTGGTGGAGCTGCAGCGTCGAATGCTGGCGGCGGGTTTCGCCGCGGTCGACGCGATGACCGTGCCGCTGACGCAGAAGCTGATCGCCGATGCGCTCGGCCTTTCGCCGGTGCACGTGAATCGCTGCTGCCGACAGCTCGCGAAGCAGGGATTGTTGGAAACCGGGCCCCGCGGGTTCATGATCCTGGACCCCGAGGGGCTCAAGCAGGCCTGCGATTACCAGAACGGTTCGCTGAAATCCCACCAAATCCAGCTGGAAACGGAAAAGCGCCAGCCCGCACACTGAGATTCGGCGCTCCGGGGAGCATCGAATCCCTCGCACTCATTCTCCGGCCTTCGTTAACCCAGGTCAATGAAGGCGTGTCCGCGTACTGGTTGAATCGAGCCGGATGCGTTCGCTCCTCGTGAGCGCATCCAACGATTACACGGAGGAAATCATGAACGTGACCACTTCAGTCGCGATCAAAATCCTTGCCGCCGCAGTCGCGGTGGCTCTTTCCGGACCGGCGCTGGCCCAGGAAGATCCCAGGGAATTGCCTGACGACACCTGGATCAGCCTCAGCGGCACGGTGACGTCGACGACCGCCGATACGTTCCGGCTGGACTACGGCGATGGCATGATCATCGTCGAGATGGACGACTGGGACGACCGGGGCGAAACGTTCCCGCTGATGGACGGAGACAAGGTGACTGTCTACGGAGAGGTCGACAACGTATTCGTCAACGACACCATCGAAGCGGCGAGCGTCTATGTCGACGACCTGAACAGCTTCTTCTACGCGAGCTCCGCCGATGAAGAGGAGCTCGGGGTATGGGCCGTGGATACCGTCGTGACGGTCGGAGACGTCAGCTATGTCGGAACCGTGCAATCCGTGGATCCGATGACCGATGCGTTCGCGATCGACACCGGCAAGCAGGAGTTGACCGTCAACGTCGACGCGCTGCTCTACGACCCGCTCGACGACGAGGGCTTCCAGAAGATCGAGGTCGGTGACGTCGTCAGCGTCGAAGGCACGCTGGACGAGGACTTCTTCACCAACAACGACCTGGTTGCCGACAGCATCGTGACGTTGGTCGACTGATCCCGAAGTTTCCCGGCACGCTCCGGGCACCGCGCGTTTCTCGGGCAGGCCCCGCCGCACCGGCGGGGCCTGTTCCTGAGTCGTGTCGTTTTCGATGTTTCCGATCACCCGTCCCACACCCTCTCCCGCGAGCGGGGAGAGGGCCGGCGTGGGGGCGGAACGATCCCGGTGCCTCGGCCTCGCGCGAACCCGGCTTTCTTACTTGTTCTCCGCCTCGTTGCGACCCGATCGATGTATCCGGGCGCAGGTCCACCCGACCGTTGCTTGGCCGCAGCTCGATCCGTCGTCCTTAACGCAGGTTAATGAGCATTGGCCGGGAATCGCCTAGATTCGGTCTTCGTGCGAGTCGCCTCCCGAGGCGACGTGATCCATATCGATTTGAGGAGGTATTCCACATGAGCGTCATTCCGCGCGCGACGAGCCTGGGCGCTGCGATGGCTCTGTCAATTTCCGGCCCGATATGGGCGCAGGACGAAAGCCCGGCGGGTCTCGCAGGCGAAGAAGCGAACCCGACGGTCGCCGAAAACCAGACGTGGATCAGCCTTAGCGGCACGGTGACTTCGACTTCTTCCGATTCGTTCCGTATGGACTACGGGGACGGGCTGATCACCGTCGTGATGGGCGAGTGGGGCAACTGGGCCGACGAGTTTCCGTTGACCGACGGCGACGACGTCACCGTCCGCGGCGAAGTCGACGAGAACCTGTACGTCAACGACGCCATCGAGGCGGCCAGCATCTACGTCGAGGATCTCAACAGCTTCTTCTTTGCCCGCCCGGACGAAAGAGCCGACATGGGCGTGTGGGCCGCGGATCCGGTCGTGACCGTCGGTCAGGTCGACTATACCGGCACCGTGCAATCCGTGGATCCGATGACCGATTCGTTCACGATCGACACCGGCAAGCAGGAGTTGACCGTCGACGTCGACGCGCTGCTCTACGACCCGCTCGACGACGAGGGCTTCCAGAAGATCGAGATCGGAGATCTCGTTCAGGTCCGGGGCAACCTGACCGAAGATTTCTTCGCCAACAACGACCTGGTCGCCGAGAGCATCGTCACACTGGAAGATGACGAGGGCATCGTCACCGTGGACGACTGACAGCGCAAGATTCGGATGGATCGCCGAGGCGGCGGCCGGCACAGGTCGCCGCTTTCGTCGTTCAAGGCCTCGGGTTCGGCGCTCCGTCTCGAGATCTGCGACGCAGCGACCGATGCGCATAGTGGCTGACCTGAACGACAAACGTCCATCGACCCGCAATGGTCCCTGACGTACGTGGTCCATTTCTCTCGATGCGAGCCGGAGAAGAACCCCCGCAGATCATCAAGCGTTACCGGCGGCTCTCGGAACCCGATCGGATGAGGAGACTGCGCAGCCGCGACCGGCTTTCTTCGCGCGATAAAGCGCCCGGTCGGCCGACCTGAGCAATTCGGCGCTTCGCGCATCCTGTCGATCCGCCGATGCAATGCCGATACTCACGCTACCGCGCCATCGCCCGTCTCCGACCTCGATGTCCAGGCGTTCCACGCTGGCCAGAAGCTGGTGTGCGACCTGCATTCCGCCGTCGAAATCGGTAGCCGGGCAGAGAACTAGAAACTCGTCTCCTCCGAGCCGAAAGACCAGGTCGTCGGTTCTGACCGAATGTTCGAGTGTTCGGGCCAGGATCTTCAGGACGGTATCGCCGGCGTCGTGGCCGTGAACGTCGTTGACCGCCTTGAAATGGTCGGCATCGATCATCAGCGCGCAAACCGGCTGGCCGCTCGCGCAACTGTCGGCGAAAACCGCGTCGAGTTGCATCATGGCGTGGCGCCGGTTGGAAAGGTCGGTCAACGGGTCCTTCAGCGAAAGCGCCCGAAGCGTCTCGTTGGCCTCGGAAAGCTCGCGGGTTCGCTCGGCGACGCGCGATTCCAGTAAGCGGTTCAGGTCGAGCAGTTCTCGATTGCGCTCGGAGAGCTGTGACAGAAGACCGCCGAGCGCCCGCAACAACGGCTCAACCGACTCATCGTGCCGCGTTTCTTCGGCGTCGAAAGCCTCCGCCGGGTCGATGCCGGCATCGACCTTCCCGATCTGCCGGGCCATGTCCTGATCCTGGCCGAGGATATGGTAAGTCAGCCAGTGCACGAGATAGTCCAGCACGGCGGGCGCATGGTGCCGGGATTCCGTTCCGTTGCCTTCCTGCCGGAGCAGCTCGACTTCGCGCAGGAAACGCCGGTGGTTTTCGCGGTGGCTCCGGATGTGGCGCGCGTCTATGCCCACCTGATCCATCAGTGCCTCTTCCTCCGCGAAATGATAATCGGCGTAGTCGATCAACTCCCGGAACAGGGCATCGAGATCGCCGCCGCTGACGTCGTTGCTGGCGGATCGATGTCCGAGCGAATTGATCAGGTCGACCAGGTGGCGGTGCTGTTCATCCACGGTCTCCAGACCGGTGACGAAGCTACGGTTCCATTCGAAGATCGGCATCGGGAACCCCTCGCCGAGCGAGTCGGGGCGACTCGCTGCGTTGTTGACCCGAACCAGTATAGGACGGCCGCGAAATGTCCGAGCAAGCAAGTATGTGACGCAGTTCAATACCGTCGTGCGGTTGGGCCTCCCGCGTGGCGGCGATCGCGCGCATCCAGTCTTCGGCGCAGCACGCGCTGCGCGCGTCGGTCCAAAGGATAGCGCCAGGCCAACACGATCATCGGAACCAGCAGCAGGATGGGCCAGCCGACGAACGCGATCTTGAGCCCCGTCACGGCCCAGCCGGTCATGTCGTCCTTGCCGGAGAATCCGAACAGTCCGGCGATGGCGAGTGCCGTCGCGCCGCCGACGCCCTGGTTGAGCTTGGTCACCAGCGCCTGGAACGAGAAAAAGATCGCGGCGCGGTCCTTGCCATTCTTCCACAGGTCGTAATCGACGATGTCGGCAAGCAGCGCCGGCAGCGCGATCGAAGACAGGCCGATGACGAGTCCGAGGCCCGTGGTGGCCGCGATCATCGGCCCCAGCGCGCCGGGCGGGATCCATAGCACGCCGAGCAGCACGCCGATCATTCCCACCGCGCCGGCGGCCCACACGCGGTGCTTGTCGAAGCGACGCATCATCCACAGCCACAGCGGCATGCCCGCGGCCATGGCCAGCGTCATCGGCAACGCGATGTGCGGGATCTTCTCGGCCAGATCGAGGTACTGGCTGGCGTAGATGACGAACAGCGTCGAGACCGCGCCCGTGGACAGGCCGAAAAGCACCTGAGTGACCAGGAAATAGACCAGCGGCGGATTCGCGCGCAGCGCGCGCCAGAGATCGGCGAACCCGAGCTCGCGCGACTTGACGTGCCGCGACGGCTCCGGCACCGCGACGCACATCACGACGACGAACAGCGGCAGGGCGGTGATGACGAACAGCGCGATGCCGCGCATGGCCTCGGGCGTGAACGCCGTGCCGCCGGTCATCAGGATCATCGGAGCGGCCATGAACAGGATGCCGCCGACGAACCCCAGGATCTGGCGCCAGAACACGATGCGCGTGCGCTCGTCGTAGTCGACTGAAAGCTCGGCGGCCATCGCGGTGTGCGGGATCTCGACGAGCGTCCAGCCGAGCGTCACGACCAGGTACCAGCCCAGCAGGTGCGCGAACCCGGCTTCCGGGCCCGGCGAATAGAGAAACCACGCGCCGGCGGCGACGACGAGCGCGCCGGCGATCATCCACGGCTTGCGGTTGCCGGCGCGGTCGGAGAGCAGTCCGATCAGCGGATCGGTCACGCCGTCGAAAAGCCGCGCGACCAGCGTGGCGGTGGCCAGCCCGGCGACCGTCACGCCGGTGTACTCGAGATAGAAGTTCGGAAGAATCGCCGCGGTCGGGGACAGCAGCATCGAAAGCGGCAGGTTGACCAGCCCGAACAGCAGCAGCATCGGCAGCGGGATGCGGGCGGCCGGAAAAGTGCTGTCAGCGTGTTCGGACATCGATCAGCAGGTCGGCGACCATCGCGGCCAGTTCCCCGCAGCTGGATTCGGACGGATGGTACCCGTCCGGCGCGAAGCGCGCGGCCGGCTCGTCGTCCATTGCGTCGAACCCCAGCGGAATCCGTACCGCGCCGGTCCTCGCGGCCGTGACCTCGGCGACGATCTCGTCGAGCTGCCGCGCGCGCAATCCCAGCGTGAACCGGAGCGGCTGCGGCAGCGCGGGGAAGACGTGCATGGGCGGCAGGCCGTTGACGGCGACCGTCGCGTCGGGCGCCTGCGATTCGATGTCGTCCAGCAACGCGCCGAGCTCCGCCCGGAACGTGCGAAGACGGGTCAGGCCCGTGACGTCGTTGACGCCGGTCGAGATCATGACGAATTCGGCCTGCCGAACGTCGGCGTCAGTAAGCAGTCGTCGGATCTGCCGGGTGTTAGCCCCGGTACGGGCGGTGACGCGCCACTCGACCCGTGCACTCATCCGGCAGGCCAGCGCCTCCGCGGTTCGACCCACCAGCGCCGCGTCCAGCGACGAGCAGCCCACGCCGTCGATCACCGAGTCGCCCAGCCCGACAAGGCGCATCGCTTTTCCGCCGCCGGTGACGCCCGAACGCGGCCCCGGCGCACCGCCGAAGCGCGGCGCGGTTCGCTTCACCCACAGCGCCTGCGGAACGCAGAGCGCGAACAGGCTCCAGAACGCGATCGAGCGATGCAAGCGTCAGTCGTTCGGATGCAGTTCGACGATGGCCTCGATCTCCACGGCGATGTCGGACGGAAGCGAGGCCATACCGACCGCGCCGCGCGCGCCCTTGCCGGCCTCGCCGAACGCGACCACCATCAGGTCGGAGAATCCGTTGACGACTTTAGGATGGTCGGTGAAATCCTCGGTCGCGTTGACCATGCCGAGGATGCGCACGAACTGCTTGACCCTGGAGAGGTCGCCGACCGCCGACTTGATCGTCGCGAGCATGCAAAGCCCGACCTTCTCCGCCGACGCCGCGCCCTCTTCGACGGTAAGATCCTCCCCGACCTTGCCCGTGGTGTATTCGCCGCCGCACTCCCCGTGGCCGGACAGGAACAACAGGTTGCCGGCACGCCGCCACGTCACATAGGTCGCGACCGGATCGGTCGGCTCGGGGAGTGAATGGCCGGCCGCGGCCAGCCTCTGTTCCGGTGTTTCGGTCGCTGCGCCCGTAGCCGCGGTCAGCAGCATGGCGGTGATCATCGCAAGAATGGGACCGTTCGGTGTTTGCATCTCGGAGACTCCATCGTTTTGTGTTGTCGAAAGGCGCCGGCCCACCGCTCGCAACATCCCGGCGGCGCAAGGACCTTACCGTCTTCTCGTATCCGGCAATCGAAACCCGCGTGGCGGCGTCCAGGGCCGCGGGTGCGTTGTATCGGCCGGTATCCAGCCGTTATCCGCTTCGCAGTTCTTCCAGAAAGTCGAGCAGCTTGTGCTCGTCGGACAGGTCTCCGTAGAGCACCCGAATACCGCCGCTCTGGTCGGTTCGCAGAAGGGCCGGGGTGGCGAAAACCGAGTAGCTGACCGACTGCTCGGGACGTTCCAGCAGGTCGATCTCCATGGGCTCGACGGAATCCATTCCTTGCGACTCCAGCGCCGCGGCCAGGTTCTTTCGTGCGCGGCGGGAGCGGGGCGCGTTGCCTGTCGTGAACAGGATCAGCATCGGTACTGCGGATTCGGGGGATCGGGTTTCTACAGTCATTCGTCACCTTCCTCGCCATCGGTCCGGCGGGCCGGATCGCGCCGTCGCTTCATCCGGTCGATATGTTCGCGATCCATACGATCGGTTTCGTCGAACTCCTCTTCCTCGAGTTCGAGTTCCCTGGTGAGGCGCTCGGCCTCGTTGCGCGCCTTCTCGATCCGGCGCTGCAGATCCTGGCGGCGCTGCTCGCGCTCCATCTCCCGGCGCTGGCTGGCCGCCTTCTCTTCGCTCTCCTTCTGTGCGCGGGCCGTACCCATCAGTACTTCCGTGCCGTATTCGTAGACGTCGGCGAGATCGATGCCGTCGCTGGACAGTAGTAGTTCGCGCTGCTGATTGGAGTGTGCGGACCCGCGCGACTTGACGATCGACAACGATCGGTTGCGCTCGCCGGCGCGAACGTTGTAATCGAGAACGATCCAGGTGTCGGCGACCGTCGATACGTTCGCTGCGGTGGATTCGCCCTCGGGATCGGCTTCGCCGGTGAGCGCAGTCAGCAACGTCGTGATCCCGCGAGTTCGCTCGAGTTGGAGGAGGTACTCGACGGCGGCGCGGGGCCATTCCGTGCCAGCGGCATTGAGCAGGGCCGAGATCGGATCGATGACCAGGCAGTCGGGCTCGAATTCCTCAATCAGTTGTTGCAGCATCAATACGTGTTCGCTGACCAGGCCCGCCCGGGTCGAGCGGGCACAGAAATGAATTCGGCCGGCGTCGATGTGTGGGCGCAGGCCGATGCCGATCGACGCCAGGTTGCGCACGAAGGGCGCTTCCATCTCGTCGAAGCTCACGTAAAGTACGCGCTCCCCGCGATCTGCGGCGGCGTTGGCGAAGCTCGCGGCCAGCGTGCTTTTGGCGGTGCCCGGCCGCCCGGAGATCAGCGTGCTGGAGCCGCGATACGGTCCGCCACCGAGCAGCTTGTCCAGGCGCGGGACCCCTGTGCCGATTCGGTCGGTGCTCGCTTCTCCTGTCTCCTCACTAGGGATCGAGTGATAGGGCAGCTGAATGCCGTTGTCGTTGATGATCATCGGCACCTGGTCGGGATCGTGACTGGAACCTCGATACTTCGCGATCCGGATATGCCGGTGCAGACGGCCCTCGATCATCGTCGCCGTCAGTACCAGCGTGGTCGGTAGCATGAACTCGATGCCCTCGAGATTCCGGGGCGCCAGGCTGTCACGTTCGATCTTGCCGCTGAGCAGCACGGTCCATCCGTGTTGCTCGCACTGTTCGTTGATCTGCCGCACCTGATCGATGGCCGTCGTCCGGTCGGGTTGATGCTGCAGCAACAGGTCGATGCCGTCGATCACCACCCAGGGATGCTCGAATCGGCTGGACTGCGCCCCGATGGTCGCCAGCAATCCGTCGATGTCGAATTCTCCCGCGGTCTCCGCCCCACCGGGAATGCGTGCATCGACCGTCGTCCATCCATCGGATCGGTTCAGCGCATCACCCCAGCGAAAAGAATCGGCATTGCGCCGCACCTGGGCGGGCGATTCCTCGAACGAGATGAACACGCCCCCGTCGCCCTCGGCGACCGCGTGCGCGAGAATCTGCAGCGCCAGCACCGTCTTGCCGGTGCCTGTCTCGCCGACAATGAGGGTTGCCTGCCGGTCCGGCAGTCCCCCGTGGCTCAGACGGTCGAGGCTGGCGATTCCCGTCGGCCGTTTCTCGAGTTGCCAGTCGATGTGGTTCATGGCGCGATGCTCCTGATGGCGGTGGCGGTCACTCCGAATCTTCGTTCGCCTCGAGCGGCAGTTTGCGACGTTTCCGGAGCAGCCAGCGAAAATCCTCGCTTTCAAGCGGCACACTGTAATAAAAGCCCTGCCCGATTCGAACGCCCATCTCGCGCAGCGCCGCGATGATCTCCGGTGATTCGACGCCCTCGGCAACCACCTCGGCATCGATCGCCCCGGCGATGTCGATGACGGTGCGTACGATATGCCTGCTGAACTCGTCGTCCAGAAGACCGCTCACGAAAGCCCGATCGATCTTGATCTCGTCGAACGGGTAGCGCTGCAGGTACAGCAGCGAAGAGTAGCCGGTGCCGAAGTCGTCCAGCGAAAGCCGCACCCCCATCTCGCGCAATTCGCGGAGCTCGGCCAGCAGCGCGCCGGACTGGCGCTCGAACACGCTCTCGGTGATCTCCAGTGATAGCTCGGCAGGATCGATGCCGTAGTCGTCCAGCGCGGCCTGGACCTTCGCCGGAAATCCGCCCAACGAGAATTGAACCATCGAAACGTTGACCGACACCCACACGATGTCCAGGCCTTCGGCCCGCCAGTCGCGAAGCTGCCGGCAGGCGTCTCGCAGCACCCAGTGGCCGATCGGCGCGATCAACTGGCTCCGCTCGGCGACCGGCATGAACAGTCCCGGCGGTTGCAACCCGCGCTCCGGGTGGTGCCAGCGCAACAGGGCCTCGGCCGAGATCACCCGGCCGTCGTCCAGGTCGACCTTGGGCTGGAAGTGCAGTTCGAACTGTTCGTGGTCCAGCGCTTGTTGCAATTCTCCGGTCAGCTGGATGCGTTCCTGAGTCTGCTGATCGAGCTCCCGTGTGTAGCCCACCCAGTCTCCCTCGCCGCCGGACGTTGCGCGGTGCTCGAACTTCGCCAGCTCGGCTTCGCGAATCAGGTCTTCGGGATCGCGCTCTCGCGTGCCGAGCGCGGTGAAGCCGATCCACAGCCCGATCTCGATGGTCGTGCCCTCCAGCTCGACCGGTTGCGCGAGCCTGTGCCGCAGCCCACGCAGCGCGTCCACGGTCGACTCCGAGGGATCCGGCACGAAGTAGATAATGAACTGGTCGCTATCGGCGCGCCCGGGCAGCCCCTGCTCTCCGCACAGATCGCGGATGCGACGCGCCAATTCCACCAGGAGCCGGTCGCCGAACTCATACCCGTGGGCGTCGTTGATGTCGCGCTGGTTCTTCACGTCCAGCATGACGACGATGCCATCGCTGTTCCAGCCCGACTCGTCCAGGTGCGCTCGCAGTCGACCGGTGAACCCGCTGCGCGATGCAAGGCCGGTCAATGGATCCTCGTAGGCAAGCTTCTCGAGCTGTCGTTCGGCGAGCTTGCGCTCGGTGACGTCGACGTGCATCGCAACGGCCCCGTCCTCCAGCGATGTATCCGCGGCCAATCGATTGAACATCACACGGAACCAGCGCTGCTCGTCGGGTGCGTGGCAGGGATATTCCAGCGTGAATATCTCTCGCTCGCCCGAAAGAACCTCGCGCAGGCCCTCGGCAGCCGCTTCGGCTTCCTCGGCACAGTCTCCCGAAGCGCGCTCGCAGACGCGGATGTAATTGCTGCCGACACCGAATCCCGGATCCTCGAACTCGTTTTTCTCGCCGAAATGCCGCCATTGGTCGTTGACGTCGATAACGACCCCGTCGGCGTCCAGCAACGCGATATGGGCCGGCAGCGAGTTGATCAGCGTCTGGCGCGTGGCCAGCGCGGCGTTCAACTCGTCGCGGGATTCCCGGAGGTCGGCCTCCTGTTGCTGTAGCGTCTCCACCATTCGGTGTGATTCGGACACGTCGCGGAAGTATGCCGCGACGCCATCTTCCCAGGGATAGGCGCGCATCTCGAACCAGGCACCCAGTGGTTCGAAGAACTCTTCGGCCGAATCGGATACCCGATCGTCCATCGCGCGGCGCAATGCGGCTTCGCTGGATGTGCCGGCAATATCCGGGAACTGCGAAAACAAGGTCGTGCCCAACAGTTCGTCGGAGGACTTTCCGAGCATGTGTGCGGCTTCGTCGTTGACGTAGACGTACCGCCAATCCTTGTCGAACGCGACGAAGCCGTCCGTGATCGAGTCGAGCAAGGCAGCCAGGCGATTCGAGAGCCGCCGGCTCTCGAGTTCCGCTTCCTTGGCCTCCGTGATGTCCTGAAACGCGCCCTGTACCTTTTCAATTCGTCCGTCGTCGTCACGCACCGGCTCCCCCACCGCCCGTACCCAGCGCCGCCGGCCTTCGGCATCGACGATCTGCAGTTCCTCGTCGTACGAACGTCCGCGTTCGGCGCAGGCGGTGAACAGTTCGCGGATCCGGTCGCGATACTCGGGAGCGTAGAAGTCGATCCCTTCCTCCACGGTGGGCGAATAACCGTGCGGCATGGAGTGAATCTCGGCGGTGACGTCGGACCAGTCGACGGTCTGGCTCTCCAGATCGATCGACCAGCCGCCGAAGCGCCCCGCGCGGCCGGCAATCTCGAGCAGGTGTGCCTGGCTGGCCACTTCCGATTCAGCCTCGCGAATCGCGGTGACGTCGGTGATCACCGCACCCGCACGCCGATGCGCCGCGCCCGGCCCGTCGATGGGGTAATAACGAGCCAGAAGGGTGCGCGTGCCGAGACCTTCATAGCTCCGCTTGGTTTCGAAGCGTTGTGCATTGCCCGCCAGGCAGCGATCCACTCGCGGTTTGATCTCCTGCTGGAAATAGGTCTCGCCCAGGACCTCTTCCATCGAGCGCCCTTCCAGTTCATCTCGGCTCAGCCCGTAGCGATCGAGATAAGCCTGGTTGACCCAGCAATACCGATAGTTATCGTCGACGATACCGCACAGGTCTTCCGTCCCTTCGACCAACTCCTGCAGCTCCCGGACCCTCGTTTCCTGGCGTCGCCGATCCGTGATGTCCTGCAGCGTGCCGGTGGAATAGCTGGGAGCGCCTTCCGAATCCGTCACCATCTGTGCCCGTGCAACCACCCACCTGATCTCGCCGTCGGGCCGAACGATCCGATACTCCGCCTCGAATTGCCCCCCTTCCTCCAGCCATTCCTCGCGCTTTCGTCGCAGCCATTCGCGCTCGTCCGGGTGGACCATTTGAAGAAAATCCTCGACCGTCCCGCCGAACCGTTCCGGCTCGACGCCGAGGATCTCGTACGCCTGGTCGCTGCAGTCGAGTTGTCGCCCGCGCTCGTAATCGATTTCCCAGCTACCGATGTCGCCGATGCGCTGCGCACGCTCGAGTCGCTCTCGGGCCTGGTGCAGTTCCGAGAGCGCTGATTCGAGTCGCCGCTGCCGTTGATCGATCTGGCGGTCGGCGGCTTCGCGCTCGTCCAGCAGCGTGTTCAGCGTCTGCGCGAGTCGCGAGAGTTCGTCGTTGCCGGCGACCTTCGCGCGGGCTTCGGTTTCGCCGGCGCGGATGCTTTCAAGGGTGTCGGCCAACGTTCGGGTGGGCAACGCCATACGCCGGTGAATCAGGCCGAAGGCGACCACGCACAGCGCGCCGAACAGAAGCGCGGAGATGGCGAGACCCGCGCCGAGCCAGTTCGCCTCCCGGGCAATCGCTCGTTGGCGCTCCGCAAGCGCATCATCCAGCGCGGTGTCCAGCGCGATGCCCTGGTTGGCCACCTGCTGCATCACGATGCGGGTGCGTATGGGCGCGTCCAGCGGCTCGATATCCGTTGCTCGGCCTGTCGTTTCCGGTTCGGTCCCGGGCACGGCCGCCGCTGCACCGATGGCCTCGACCAGGACCTGCACGCGGTGCGCAGCCTTGAGCGCATCGGGGTGGTCCTCGCCCAGCCGCATGAGTTCGCTTCGGAGTGACCGCGCTTCCGCGAGATACGCCTGCCAGAGGCCCGAGTCGGCGCCGAGGACCAGGATGCCGTCACTGGCCGAGGAGAACGTGTCGATCCGCTCCTCGAGGTCCAGCAGCTCGCCGATGGCGGCCTGCTTCTCGTTCATCTGCTGCGCGCTGCGCACCGTCACGGCCAGCAGGACGGCGAGACCGAGGATGCAGGCCACCATGCTGATCATGGAAAGGCGATAGAGATTCATTCGACCCCCGCCGCCGTCGGAACGAAGGGTATCTGGATGGAATCCGGCCATCCGGTGCGTAGTGGAGCCGGCTCCAGGAGGTGGAGTACGCGCACCGGCCCTCCCGCGTTGGCGATGCCGATGTTCCGGGTCCAGCGGAACTGCTCCTGCAGGCTCGCGATCAGGGCCCAGTCGAGGCTGATGTCGTAGTCCAGCGCCTCCCATCGCTCGGCGAGGAGGCTGTCGCCGTTCTGAATCCTGCGCGTGTAGATCGCGATGGCATCCGCCGGAGCGTGCTCGATGTAATCGATCGCTTGTCGATAGGCGGCGAGTACTTCGCGGCAGATGTCGCGGCGTTCTTCGGCGAAGCCCCGGGTGGTGACGACGACCCATCTGCCGGCGTACAGGTTGCGGGTATCGAAGCGCCGCGGCGCGGGCTTGCCCATGCGCTGCAGCCTCGCTTCCAGCTGCGATGCCCACGGCTCCGGTAGCACGGCGGCATCCACACCTCCCGACACGAACGCCTCGGCGGTTTCGGGAAATGGAATGGAAACCGGCTCGATCGACGGGCGATCGAGCACATGGAATTGTTCGAACAGCCACCAGACGAACTCGGTGTTGGTGCCGCGCTCGAACGCGATCCTCCGCCCCCGGAAATCCTCCGGACGCTCGATGCTCGAATCCGGGGCCGCGACGACGGCGGTGAGTTCGTACGATTGAAGCAGGCTGGCGAGGATGACCGGATCATCGGCCTGTCCGGGATCCGGATCGGCAAGCCGGTCGAGCACGAGCGGCGTCAGCGCCATCAGCGCGAAGTCGGCTTCGCCGGCGCGCAGCCGCTCGAGGTTTCGCTTGCCGGAATCGCTGAACTGCACCGAGGCGCTCAGACCGTGTTCGGAGAACAGTCCGCGCGCATCGGCCACGTGCGTGGGCAAGTCTCCCAGGTAAGCCGCGCCGGCGATCCGCACGGCTCGCGCCGGCTCGGCTTGCTCCGGGGAACCGCAAGCAATCAGAAGGCTCGCAATGGCAAGCACGATCATCCTGGTTACGGAGCGCATGTCGCAACCCCTCCTCGGCTCCATGCGGCGAATCGGTCAAGCTGTATTGCTGGACCGGGATCTCCTCTTCACTATACGCCGCAGTGCCAACGATTTCAGCGCCGAAAGCGAACGATGATTGTTCGCCACCGTCCGGAAAATCGAATATTTTCATGCGTCTGAATTGCATGGCGCAGGAGCGCTCTCCGAGTAGTGAAGATCTTCGGCGAGCCGAAACACGCGCGGGTCGCTACGGCCCGCGGCGCCGCCCGTCCGCAGGTCTCGCGATCAGCGTCCCGGTTCGGAGGCCGCAGGGAATTCGCCCCCGTCGACGTCGCGAAGGAACCGCACGAGGCCGGGGAAGAAGTGGCCGGGATCGTCGTATTGGCAAAGGTGGCTGCCGTTCGGGCAATGCAGGTGGCGGCCGCGTTGGATTTGGCCGGCCGTCCACTCCATCTGGGAAGGGTCCATGGTGTCGTGCGCCGCGCCAACGGTCAGGGTCGGCACGGCGATCTCGCCGAGATCGGCCTTGCGGCTCCAGTCGCCCAGCGTGGCGTTGGGCGTCATGCCGAATTCGCTGTAACCCTGCATGTGGACGTAGAGGTCCTTGTTCAGGTGCCCGAACACGCGCATGATCGAATCCGGCCACTCGTCCATCGGCATGCGCAGCACGTGCTCGGTGTAGTGGTGCTGCATCAGCAACTCTTCGTAGCGAGGGTTCTCGTAGTCCTCGTTCTTCTCGAATTCCACGATTTCCGCGTAGACCTCCGGATCCATCTGCGGGCCCAGCACCTCGCGCGCGTAGCGGTTGTAGTCGCCGACGTCGGGGACCATGTTCGACACGACCAGGCCCTTGAGCTGATCCTGGTGCGCGAACGCGTACTCCAGCGCGAGGATCCCGCCCCACGACTGCCCGAACAGGAAGAAGTCGTTCGGGCCGAGGTCGAGCGCCTTGCGAACCTGCTCGACCTCGTTGACGAAGCGCTCGATGGTCCATAGCTCCGGATCACCGGGTTGATCGCTGTAGTACGAATCCAGCTGGTCGTAGTAGATGTACTCGATGCCCTCGGCGGGTAGATAACCGTCGAAGCACTCGTAGAGCTCGTGCGTCGCGCCCGGCCCGCCGTGCAGCAGCAGCACCCGGATGCGCGGGTTGTTGCCGACGCGCTTGACCCAGACCGAGAACTCGCCCCTGGGCGTTTCGATCGGGATGCGGCGGATGCCGCCCGTGAACTGGTCGGGGGCG
>JBPRGD010000084.1:0-2861 GCA_051428125.1 Candidatus Wenzhouxiangella sp. M2_3B_020 | reverse complement strand
GCACAGCGGTATCCGCGACCTTGGCGGCTGTATCGCGCAGATATTCTACGGAAGAGCGGTGTTTTCGGTCCTCATTCATATCGCACCTCTGTGGAGTACGACGCCGAAGCACCGGAAACGTTACAGCGTCAGGGTGTTTGGCTTGCTCCGATTGCTTGCGGTTCTGTCATTGCATCGCCGGAGCTCGAAGAATCGGAGGCTCGGCCCGCGCCCTCTGGCCTTCCCGGTGTAAGATCTAGGCCGGCGCAACGTCTTTTTACTTCGCCCCTGAGTTGGCACATCGGAAATTTTCTGCAATTCCTGCCGCTTCTGATCCAGATAAGGAAATTCGATGTCGCCGACCGTCATATCCAAGATCGTTCTGGCCATGTTCCTGTGGGCGGCGTGCTTTCCGCTGATCACCGCGGGGCTGCAATACGCGCCGCATCTGACCTTTGCGACGATGCGGGCGGTTTTGGCAGGCGCGGCTCTGGTGGGGTTGGCCGTGATCTTGCGTCGGCCATTTCCGCGCGGCGGGCGCATCTGGGTGACACTGGCTGTCGTCGGCCTTGGGGCGACCAGCCTGGGGTTTCTGGGCATGTTTCATGCGGCCGAGTTTGTGTCTCCCGGCCTCGCCACCGTCATCGCCAACACGCAGCCCCTGCTTGCAGCGATGCTTGGCGTCGCGTGGCTTGGCGAGCGCCTGCCGAGGATCGGCTGGATCGGCCTGTCGGTCGGCTTCGCGGGTGTCCTCGTGATCGCCCTGCCGCAACTGCTGGACGGGGGGCAGGACGGCTCGGCCATAGGCTTTGCCTATATCGTTCTGGCGGCGGTCGGCGTGACCATCAGCAACGTGGCGATCAAGTCCATCGCGGACAAGGTGGACGGGCTCTTCGGAATGGGGGTGCAATTGCTCATCGGCAGCGTGCCATTGGCCATCGCGGCCTGCGCAATGGAAGATCCGACCGCGGTTCAGTGGAACGCGGTCTTCACGCTATCCTTGCTGGGGCTGGCCCTGTTCGGCTCGGCGCTGGTGTATTGGGTCTGGTTCTCGGTCTTGGAGGAGGTCGAGCTGAACCGGGCGATCGTGTTCAGCTTTCTGGTCCCGATCTTCGGTCTTACGATTGGCGCGCTGTTCTTCGGGGAACGCCTGTCCGGCATTCAGTTTTCCGGTATTGCGCTGGTCATTCTGGGGATCGTGTTCGTCAATCTCAAGGGCAGGCCACAAGGGTAGTCGTGCCACGCCGAAGGGATACCTGACGCCGGCAGGATGCAGTGCGACATCCTGGCCATCCCGTCACCGTCGAAAGCCACCTTGCCGCAGACGGACAGAAACCCCATGTCTTTCACACCGGCGCAACGGGCAGCAACGCATTTGATCCATGTCAACTCCCGCCCGCATTGAAACTGCAAGATGCAACAGTCAGACCATCGTTGCATGACAGCGCAAGATACGCGGAAAGGGCAGGGACATCATGGCATCGCAAGACAGTCGCAAGCGGGAGGTGCCCGACACTTCGCCGGAACGCGCGCTGTTGGACGGGCGCGGCGCGTTCATGGGGTTCCTGGTCAAACGGCTCGGCAACCGCGCGGATGCCGAGGATGTGTTGCAAGAGTTCTGCATCCGGGTGCTGACCCGCAAGGATCAGCTCCGCGATGTCAACCGGATGGATGCGTGGCTCTACACGATCCTGCGCTCCACCCTGAACGACCATTACCGCAAGGGAACCCGGCGCAGCCGTCTGGCGGCAGCGGCGGCGCGCGAACCCGAAGACTGGATCGCCGATGCGCCCAGCCAGATGGCGCGGCTATGCACCTGCCATCAGGGGCTGATTTCCGAACTGCGCCCGGTCGACGCCGAATTGATCCGACGCATCGATTTCGGCGAAGAGGGTCGCGAAAGCGTGGCAGCCGATCTGGGACTTAACCGCAACGCGCTTGGTGTCCGGCTTCACAGGGCGCGCAGCGCTTTGCGCGAGGCGCTGACGGCGCATTGCGGCTCATGCTGCCGGGAGGACCGCGAGGATTGCTCCTGTCCGCCCGAAGGCTGCGCGAGCGTCGAACACGAAACCGATTGCGAAGACATGGGACAGGCACACTGATCGCCCTGCCGACGGGTCTGTAACGATTTCCATCTTCCGGCGTCTTCTTCTGTGACCAAGCCCGAAGGCTCAACCACAGGAGTCGCCTAGCCATGCCACGCAAGACGATGGATCGGAAATCAGGGGAAACCCGTCACTCATCATCCGACGACGATGATCTTCGCATCTTGTTCTCGCGGATGACCTGTGCCTGTGCCGAGACCTTCGGGCATGCCGACGCCCCGATGGCGCGGGCGTTGTTCAACCGGGTCGAAATGATGAACCAGCCTCCGTCACTCGCGGCGCGCGCATTGGGCATCGAGCCCGGCGATGCGTCCTATCTACTGACCGGTCTGCGCGAGGATGTTGCGGAGGATCTCGTGCTTGTGATGCTCGCTGGACGACCTTCCGGCACAGACCCCCAATCAAGAGGAAACCGAACATGAACAAGAGCCTGCGCCTTGCGGTGGAGCCGCCTGAACACGCCCCTGCACCTGTCGCTGACGATGCGAGCACGGGCGCGCGGACGCCCTATGCCCAAGACGCCTTTGAACGCTGGATCCTGTTCCTCGATGCGCTGCGCGAACGCGCCGACAACATGATCGCGCATGAGCGGCAGGGCATGCCGCCGCTGCTGGATTTCGACTACGAGCTTTTGCTTGACGCACGCACCTTTGAGCGGTCGGCCAACTACGCGCTGCTCAGGATCACGCGGGTCGGCGACGATTGCTGGGACGATTGCGTGGACGAGGCCAAGCCGCCCGTGATCGTCATCGATCCGCGCGCAGGGCACGGGCCCGG
>JBPRGD010000083.1:0-8280 GCA_051428125.1 Candidatus Wenzhouxiangella sp. M2_3B_020 | reverse complement strand
CGATGCCGCCGCCGCGCAGCTCGGACCGCGAGGAGTGCGCGTCCAGTCGGAACGAGAGCGTGTCGGTGGCTTCCCACTCGAGGTTGAAGCCGATCTGGTCGTTTTCCTTGATCGTGTGCGTGCGGGCGATGTTGGTCGAGTAGTCGCCGCAGGATTGCGTGACCTCGGTGACGGTGCCGCGCTCGTTGATGGTCGCGGCGATGTTCGGGCATTCGAACCAGATGCCGACGCTGTTGGCGTCGCTCTCGAACTCGACGCGCGAGTAGGTGTAGTCCAGCGTCGCGGTGATGTTGTCAGCCGGCTGGTACTGAAGCACGGCCTGGCCGTTGATGCGTTCCCGGGAAATGTCGCTCCAGCCGTAGCCGACGTTCTGCGGGTGCCACCAGACGCCGTCGGCGCGCTGGTTGTTGTTGTCGACGCTGCCGCCGACCAGCTGGCCGTTCGGACGCCAGTTGTCGACCGACGCGTTTTCCTCGCGGTTGTCGCGGCGCTGGTACGAGCCGCTGATCAGGATGCCGAACTTGTCGTCGGCGAACGTGTTGCTGTAGAGGCCCTCGACTTCCGGCGTCCACTCGTCGAGGTTGCCGACGTCGGACTTCTTCGCCGAGGTTTCGTAGACGCCCTTGCCGCTGATGACGGCCCGGAAGCCGGGACGGTCCAGCGGGCGCGGCGTGAGGATGTTGACGGTGGCACCGATACCGCCCGTGGGCAGTTCGGCGTTCGACGTCTTGTAGACCTCGACGGCGCTGATGCCCGTGGAGGCGAGGTCGAAGAAATCGAACGAGCGTCCGCCCGCGGTGGGCATGGAGCGGCCGTTCAGCGTCACCAGGTTGAATTCCGGACCGAGTCCGCGGACGGTGATCTGGGAGCCTTCGTTGTTGTTGCGGTCGATGGAAACGCCGGTAATGCGCTGCAGGGATTCGGCGAGGTTCTGATCGGGGAACTTGCCCATGTCCTCGGCCGTCACCGCATCGGTGACACCGATGTCGTTGCGTTTCCGATCCATGGCGCGCATCAGGCTTCCGCGGTAGCCGACGACCGTCATGCGGTCCACGATCTCCGCGTCGTCGCCCGCGGCGGGAGGCGGGGGCGTGGTCGAGGCGTCGCGCTCTTCCTCGTTCGTCTGCGGGCCTTCTTCCTGGTCCTGCGCGAACGCAGGCAGCGCGGCTCCGGCGTGCAGTGCGACTGCAATGCTCGTGGCCAGCGCCGTTCGGCTTAGCTTGGTTCGTTGCATGATTCTGTCTTCCCCGTGTTGGCGAGCCGGCGTCCGGCTTCTCGAGTTATGTCGTGCGTTTTCAGGAAACGTCGGTGCCTGGCCGGTATCCCGGCACCTGCGTGGCGAACCATAGCGCAAAATGACAGCGCTGACAAATAGTTTTTTCAGGAATGTTGCGGCGGCGCCCGGCGCGCCGCCGCGGGCGTCGCTGGATCAGGGCGAGCAGCTCAGGTCGGCGTCCTGCGCTGCTTCGATCTCGAGTCGGACGTCGGCGATGCTGAAGCGCGCGGCGTTTTCGGTGGTCAGCAGTTCGATGCGGTCGACGCTCGACAGGTCCGCGCCATCGGGCGTGTAGCAGGCCAGGTCGATCCGGAGCGTGCGCCATTCGTCGCGCGGCAGCCCGCTCAGCAGCGGGCCGAGTTCCAGCGATTCGCCGGCGCAGTTCTCTGCGCAGCTCAATCGCGCGCTCACGGATTCAGGTACCGGCATCTCGACGCGGAGATCGTAGGCAACCACGGCGTCCTCGGCGAGGAAGCGGCCGAGATCCACCGGCGGGCGCGCGACCAGCGCGACGGTACCGGGCACCCCCTCGGTCCACGTGATGCGCCGGGCGTCGCCCTGGATCCGGCGGTCGGTCAGTTCGACGGCCGGATCGGCCGCGTTGTTGTGGCCCCGGATCTCGAGCCGCCACGGGGTCTGCGCGCTGCCGTCGAACAGCGTCCAGTCGCCGGAATCCGGGATGACGTCGTCGAGCAAAGGCGCCATCGCATCCTCGGGCAGCCGGTCCAGCGCTCCGTCGTCGGCGTAGGTCAGACCGAAGCCGAGAGGGAACAGCGCCGGCCACTGGCCGTCGTCGGACGGTGTGGGGGTCGCCGGCCACTGGAACGGCAGTTGCCCGGTGAAGTCGTGGTGCACCTGGCCGTCGGGCGAGGCCAGCAGCACGTCGGCCACGCCGCCGCCCTCGGTTCCGGGGAGCCAGGCCGCGACGAAGGCGTCGGAGCGGTTCAGCTCCGGGTGGACCCACATCGGCCGACCGGACAGGAAGACGGTGATGACCGGTGCTTCGAAGCGCGCGACGCGATCGAGCAGATCGATTGCCTCGCGTGTGCCGGCCTGGAATTCCAGCGATTCGAGGTCGCCCTGGCCCTCGGCGTAGGGTTCTTCCCCGATCACGGCGATCACGGCGTCCGGCTGGAAGCCCTCGTTTCCGCTTTCGCCGAGCCGGACCGTTCCGCCCGCCGCGGCGACGTGCGCCGCGATCCCGTCATGGATCGATTCGCCGTGGGGGAAGAGGTCGTTGGCGTTCGACACGCCCTGCCAGTCCAGCGTCCAGCCTCCGGACTGCTTGCCGATGTCGTCGGCGCCGTGGCCGACGACCAGGATGTTCGACGTCGGATCCAGCGGCAGCACGCCGCCCTGGTTCTTCAGCAGTACCAGGGACTGGCGCACGGCCCGGCGGGCGAGTTCCCGCTTCTCGTCGCGGGCGGGGAGTTGGTCGGAACCGTCGACGCGTGCGTCGAACAGGCCGGCGCGCTTCTTGACGCGCAGGATTCGGCGAACGGCGTCGTCGAGCCGCTCCATCGACAGCCGGCCCTCGCGGGCGTGTTCCAGCATGTTGTCGTAGAAGGCCCGCCAGTCCTCCGGGACCATGAAGAGGTCGATGCCGGCTTCCAGTGCCACGACGCAGTCGCTGACGGTGCATTCGGGAAGCTGGCCGTGGCCGTTCCAGTCGCCGACGACGAGACCATCGAAGCCCATTCTCTCCTTGAGCACTTCGGTCAGCAGGTAACGGTGACCGTGCATCTTGCGCCCGTTCCACGACGAGAACGACGCCATCACCGTTTGCGCGCCGGCCTCCAGCGCCGCCTCGTAGGGCAGGCCGTGGATCCTGGCCAGCTCTTCCTCGGACATGCGGGCATCGCCCTGGTCCACGCCACCTTCCGTGCCGCCGTCGGCAACGAAATGCTTGGCCGTGGCCAGAACACGGTCTCCTCGCAGCCAGTTCTCGCCGCGTTCGCCCTGCAGCCCGAGCAGGGCCGCCCGTCCGAGCCGCGCGACCAGTTCGGGTTCGCTGGAAAAGCTTTCGTAGGTCCGCCCCCAGCGCGGATCTCGCGCGACCGCCAGGGTGGGCGCGAACGTCCAGTCGATGCCGGTCGCGGCGACCTGGGCCGCGGTGGCCCGACCGATTTCCCGGACGAGGTCCGCATCCCGGGTCGCGCCCAGGCCGATGTTGTGCGGAAACACCGTCGCGCCGAACACGTTGTTGTGCCCGTGCACGGCGTCGGTGCCCCAGAGCAGGGGAATCGCGGGATCGCCGCGGCCGGCTTCGAGCCCGGCATCGTGGTAGGCGGTCGTCAGCGCCGTCCAGTCCGCGACCGCCGCCCTGCGGTCCTGGCCGGGGAACGAGCCACCGCCGTTGAGGACCGAGCCGAGTCCGTATTCGCGCACCTCGTCGGGCGTGACGTTCTGGATCTCGGCCTGGATGATCTGGCCGATCTTGCGTTCCAGCGACAGGCGCGAAAGGACGTCGTCGACGAAGCGCTCGGTCTCGGGGTCGGTCGTCCGCGCGATCTCGGGCCAGGCTTCGGACACCGCCGATTGCGGTTCGGCCTCCGGCCGTGTCGCAGCCGCGGTATCGGCCGGCGAAGCGGGTCCCGAGTCAGGCTCGGAGCATGCGGCGACGAACAGTAGCAGCGCAACGGCTGCGAGAACGGTCTTTCGATCAGGCATGTGTTTGTTTCCAGTAAGGATTTTCAATGAGAGACGTCAACGCGGCGCAGGGCCGGTCGTCGCGCGGTCGATCAGGGGCGCGTCGAATACCTCGATGCCGCCGGCCGCGTGGGGCTGCCCGTCTTCGCGATTGGCGATGGCATCCAGCAGCAGTTCGGTCGCCCGCAGCGCCATCGGCCGGATGGGCTGGCGGACCGTCGTCAGCGGCGGCCAGATGTTTCGCGACAGCGGGGTGTCGTCGAAACCGGCGACCGACAACTGCTCGGGAATCCGCCAGCCGCGTTCCAGCACGACCTGCATCAGGCCGGTCGCCATTTCGTCGTTGCTGGAGAAGATCGCCGTTGGTGGCTCGGCCATCTCGAGAAAATGCTCGGCGGCGCGACCACCGGAATCGGCGTCGAAACGTCCTTCGACCACGAGCTCGCGCTCGTAGTCGATGTCCGCGCGCGCAAGCCCCAGCCGGTAGCCCTCCAGCCGAGCCCGGCTGGCGCCGTGCTCGGGATGGCCGCAGATGAAGCCGATGCGGCGGTGCCCCAGGCCGGTGAGGTGTTCGACCACCGATGCGGCGGCATGCCGATCGTCGACCGAAACGCCCAGACCGGGCCGGCCGTCCAGCGGCGCGATTCGCGCGTATGGCAAATAAATCGCTTCCAGCGCATCGAGCACGGCGGTGACGTCTCCGATCGGCGGGATCAACAGCAGGCCGTCGACGCGCGACTGGCCGACGAAGCGGGTAATGCTGCTCGCCAGGTCGGGGTCGCCGGGCGAGGGGGCTTGCAGAGAAAGACCGTAGCCGGCGGCCTCGCACCCCTGCAGAACCCCGGAAATGGCCTGGAACAGGTAGTTCGGGCTGGGGTTGTCATAGACCAGACCGATCATCCAGGAGTGCGTGCCCGCAAGGCCGCGTGCCGACGGGTTCGGCGAGTAGTCCAGCTCCTTGACCGCCTGTTCGACCCGGGCACGGGTGACCGGGCGTACGTTCGGCTCCTTGTTCAGCACGCGCGAGACCGTCTTGATCGATACGCCCGATTTCGCGGCGACGTCGTCGATCGTGATGCGGCCGGAGTTGCGTCGTTGTCGCTTGCTTTTCATCGGGCAATGGTTCCGGTGGCGGCGGAAGACCGCAGTGTGGCGCAATTGTCCGCTCTGGTTCGGCGCGAAGGATGATAATTGAAACTGACAGCGCTAACAAACCGAACGTCCACGGGCTTCCCGCTCCGGGGATCGGGAAGCCCGCGTTGCTCGATCGACCGTGGAAGCGCGATTCGTCGACGCCCGCCCGCCTCCGCCGTGCCGGCGTGATGCCATCGGATAAAAGAAGCCCGGCAAACGATCCTGCCGGGCTTCGGAACGGTTCATGCGATTCGTCGCATTCAACCCGTAGCGTCCCTGGAAAGATCCTCGAGAGTCCGTCCCTTGGTTTCCTTCACGACATGCCTGACGAAGAAGAATGCGATCAACCCGAACGTCGCATATATGCCGTAGGAGAAGCCGAGGCCGATGCCCGCGAGCATGATCGGGAAGGTCATGGTGATCAGGAAGTTGGAACTCCACTGCACCAGCCCGCAGAATGCGAGCGCGGCGCCGCGGAACTGGTTGGGGAACATCTCGCCCAGCATCACCCACATCACCGGGCCCCACGAGAAGGCAAAGAACGCGATGTATGCATTGGCTGCCAGCAGTGCGTAGAGGCCGCTGTTTCCGTCGAGCACGAGGTCGCCGCTCGCGTTGACGCTTGCAGTGCCGAACAGGAATGCGAGAGCGCCGAGCATGACGGCCTGCCCCAACGCACCCACCAGCAGCAGCGGCTTTCGTCCGACCTTGTCGACGAGCGCGATCGCCACGAAGGTGAAGAGCACGTTCACCGATCCGCTGATGACGTTCTGCAGAAGTGCGTTCTCTTCGGTGAACCCGGCTGCCTGCCAGAGCGTGGCCCCGTAATAGAACACTACGTTGATGCCGGTGAACTGCTGCAGCGCGGCCAGGCCTACGCCTGCCCAGACGATGGGATGGACTCTGCCCGTGTATCGATTGACGATGTCCTTCAGGCTGGGCTTTCTTCCTTCCGTCAGCGTCGACTGGATGTCCTCGACCTTGGCCCGTGCATCGACCGTGTCGGACAGGATCCGAAGAACGCCTCTGGCCCGGTCCAGTTTTCCGACCGCGACCAGATAGCGAGGGGACTCGGGGATGAAGAAGAGCGCGACCAGGAAGATCGACGCCGGAATGATCTCCATCCAGAACATCCATTGATAGGTCTGGAAGCCGGCCCAGAGTTCCGCGCTCGCGCTGCCGGAGAGGCCGGCAAGCCAGTAGTTGCTGAGGAACGCGGCAAAAAGACCGACCACGATCATCAACTGCTGCAAGGTCGCCAGGCGCCCCCTGATCTTCGCCGGCGCGATCTCGCTGATATAGGCCGGAGCGAGAATGCTGGCGGCGCCGACAGCAAAGCCCCCGAGGACGCGGGCAATAACGAACTGAAGCGAATCCGCGGCGATGCCGGACCCCCAGGCGCTGACGATGAACGCGATCGCCGTCATGATCAAGACCGGTTTTCGTCCGATCCTGTCGGCAAGGTTCCCGGCAAAGAAGGCGCCCACGGCACAGCCCAGAAGCATCGAAGCGACATTGAAACCGGTGCCCACCGCGTCGGAATCGAAGGCTGACTGGAGCGCTTCCACGGTGCCGTTGATGACGCCACTGTCGAAGCCGAACAGAAAGCCCCCGATGGCGGCCACGATGGAGAGGAACAGCACGCGCCCTATGTTGCCGCTGCCTTCGATCGCCGCTTCGTTGGTTTCTTGCATATCGATTCCCTGGAAAAGAGTGAAGGTTGGAGCCGGATGGCTTCCCTTGATTCCGATGCGCTCGAACGCGCCTGTGGTAAGCGCTGTCACACCGCCGAAGCGCCGAAGTATAAACGGCGGATTTCACGATTTCCATGGGTAGCCTCGGCGGCGGGCCGTCCGGCCTGGCCGGGGCAGGTCGAGAGGCGGGAGCCGAATCGGGTGGATGCTAGACTTCTCGGGATGATCGAATCGCCCATGAAATCCCGACCGGATCGCAATGATCGCCCCGATTCCAGTGCGGACGCGAACCGGGCGAAACCCCGCCTCGCGCGTGATTCCGTACCTCTGAGAAGGGCAACGCCTTGAGCGCCGTTCGGCGCGTCGCGCTCGTGACCGGCGCCAATCGCGGCATCGGCCGCGCGATCTGCGAGCGTCTTTCGCGAAACGATGGCATTCGCCTGCTCGCCGCGGCTCGCCGCCGGGAAGATGCCGAGGAAACCGCTTCGGAACTCGGCAACGCGGTCCGCGGTGTCGCGCTGGACCTGGCCGACGCGGCCGGGGCGGCGAATCGCGCCGTGGAGATCGACGCCGAGTGGGGCCCGATCGACATCCTCGTCAACAACGCGGGCATCATGCCCTCGGGCGGCGTCCTGGCTCACGGCATCGATGACTTTCGGCGCTGTCTGGCCGTCAACACGGTCGCTCCGTTCGCGCTGATCCGGACGCTTGCGCCGGGAATGCAGCGCAGACGATGGGGACGTATCGTCAACGTTTCATCCGGCTGGGGCTCTTTTGCGGAAAGGCTCGGAGGTCCGGTGGCGTATTCGGCGTCGAAAGCGGCACTGAACGCCATCACCGTGACGGCCGCCGCCGAGGTGGATGCATGCGTCAAGGTCAACGCCGTCTGCCCGGGCTGGGTCCGTACCCGGATGGGAGGGCCGGACGCGACACGCTCGCCCGAGGAGGCCGCCGACACGCCGGTGTGGCTGGCGACCCTTCCTGATGATGGCCCCACGGGCGGTTTTTTCCGGCGCCGCGAACGAATCGACTGGTAGCCGGTTTCCCCGGAAAAGAGACGGCATCATGCGCCGAATAACGATTCGGCGCAGTCCCGGGGTACGAGCCATTCGTCCCCTCGGTCGCCACCGGCAGCAGGTGGCCCCGGATGGCGGCCGTCGCTCTGCGACGAATGGCGTCGGCGCCCTTGCCGTGCCCGCCCGTCCTCCTTGTCTATCGTGCTCGGCGCGGCGAATGCACCGGTCGATGGCGTATCGAATCGCGTATGCGGGCAGCAAGCGCGTGGCAAGGAGGTTGAAGGATCAAAGACCAATCATTCGGATCCGCAACATTAAATGACGCTAAATTAGAGTATTTTGATACCTATCAAATCCTAAATTAGCTGTTCATGGAAAATCGGCTTCGCCTCCCATCACCATCCCGTTCTCACGCGTCGTAGCGAAGGAGCCAACCATGAACGACGTCATCCCGCTCGATCCCCCGCCCGATCCGTGCCGGAGGTCTCCGGCACGCCTCGCCTGTATCACC
>JBPRGD010000082.1:0-30323 GCA_051428125.1 Candidatus Wenzhouxiangella sp. M2_3B_020 | reverse complement strand
GAGCCGCGGGCCGCGTCGGCGAAGGCGCGGCTTCGCGCCATCGCGCGGCTGACCGCGGCCGGCGTGCCGGTGGGCGCGCTGATCGCACCGGTGATCCCGGCGTTGAACGACCACGAGATCGAACGTCTCGTCGCGGCCGTGTCCTACGCCGGCGCCGTCAGCGCCGGCTACGTGCTGCTTCGCCTGCCGTGGGAGGTGCGCGACCTGTTCGTCGAATGGCTGGAGACGCATTATCGGGATCGCGCCGCGCACGTCATGAGCCTGGTCCGCCAGTCGCGCGGCGGGCGCGACTACGATCCGTCGTGGGGCTCACGGATGCGCGGCACCGGCGGCTTCGCCGAGCTCATCGAAAAGCGCTTCGCACTGGCCTGCCGCAAGGCCGGACTGGGCCGACGCGACGACATGCGGATACGCACCGACCGTTTCCGGGTGCCCGAACGGTCCGGCGACCAGTTCTCGCTCCGGTTCTAGGCCGGCGGCCCGTCATTGCCGGAAGAACATCGGCAGCTGGAGCTGCCTCCCAAGCGACAGGCTTGTCCACTTGGCACTGATTGTCCGTGGGGAGCGAACTCCGATTGGCGATACCTTCAGGGCCGTCGGCGCGAGGTCGCGCCTCCCACAGAACTGCATCATGGACCGATCATCTTAAGTGGGAGCGGCGATTTCGCCGCGACATGGCCGACCCCGAAAGACACTGGACCCTGGCTCTTCGGCCGGGGCGGCAAGATGGTGACCGGGCTGCTCTTTCTCGGCGGCTATCTACGAACCCTGATGGAGCGCACCCCGAACTCTGCGGGAGCGGTCTCCGAACCGCGATACCTTCGGCCCGTCGGCGCTCGGAGGCACCTCCCACAGAACCGCATCACGGCCCGGCCGTCTTAAGTGGGAGCGGCGAATTCGCCGCGACATCCCCGACCCCGAACGACACTGGACCCGGGCTCTTCGACCGGGGCGACAGGAATGAAAGGCATCGGCCATTCAGTAGGAGCGAGCTCCAGCTCGCGATGGGTGCCGGACATCGGCATCCGGAGTTGCCTCCCCCCAAGATCGAATCGTCGCTCGGAAGCGCCTCCCACGGGAACGAGAAACCGGAGCTTCGCCCCTCGCCTTGGGACGCGGTCTCCGAACCGCGATACCTCTGGGCCCGTCGGCGCGAGGTCGCCTCCCACGGAACCGGATCACGGCCCGTTCGTCTTCTGCGGGAACGGCGATTTCGCCGCGGCATGGCCGACCGCGAAAGACACTGGACCCCTGGTCTTCGGATTCGGCAAGCCCGTCGGGGACGGCGCCCCGACCTGCGGCTTCCCACAACTGCTCAAGAATGCCGCGCCTGCGGAAACCCGAAACCGGAAACCGTTCTTCTACAACGCCTCGACGATCCGCTGCAGCCGGGACTTGACCTCTCCGGCGACCTCGACGAGGTCCGGATTATCGATCGCCTGCATCGATGCCTCGGGATCCACCGCCGAGACCTCGCTGCGCCCGTCCTCGAGCTCGCGCACGATGACGTTGCACGGCAGCATGGTTCCGATCTTCGGCTCGACCTGCATCGCCTTCCATGCCATTTCGGGGTTGCAGGCGCCGAGGATCACGTAGGGGCGCATGTCGCGGTCGAGCTTGTTCTTCATCGCCTCCTGCACATCGATCTCGCTCAACACGCCGAAGCCTTCTTCGCCGAGCGCGTCGATCGCGCGCTGGCGGGCTTCTCCGGCCGATGCGTCGAGAATCCTGCTGATGTGGTAGCTCATGGCTGACTCCGATGCGGGGTGTCTTCAGAGTATATTAGATTCTGCGAAAGAAGAACCTTGATCCAGGACAGCGTCGACGGCGAGTCTCCCGTTTTCGGCTATCCTCGTCCGCCCACCAAGAAACGACCGAAACCATGCGCATCCTCGTCTCCCTTCTGCTGCTGTTCACCGCAATCCAGGCCCAGGCCGCGCCGGAATTCTGGCCCGACACCGAATACGATCCGGCCGCGCCCGCCTTCGAAGAGGTGCTGGGCCATGCCATGGGCGAGCGCGTCAGCTCGCCGGCCGAGATCCGGGACGGTTTCGACGCGCTGGTCGAGACCTGGCCGGAGCGGATCCGCCTGGTGCCGTACGCGGAGAGCTGGCAGGGCCGCGAACTGTTCTACGTCGTCATCGGCACGCCCGACCGCCTCGATGATCTCGACGCCATTCGCGCAGACATCCGGGCCATCGCGCACCCCGACGGACACGATGCCGAGGCCGTCGAGGCGGCGCTGGAACGCGTTCCCGGCACCGTCTGGCTGTCGTACTCGGTCCACGGCAACGAGATCTCACCGGCCGACTCGGCACTGATGACCGCTTGGCATCTGCTCGCCGCGATCGACGACCCGGTCGTCGACTCGATCCTTGCCGAGACGCTGGTGTTCATCGACCCGATGCAGAACCCCGACGGCCGGGCCCGCTTCGTGCATACGTTCGAGTCGGGCGAGGGATTGGAGCCCGCCGCGTCGCGGCTGGCCGCCGAGCACGACGAGCCGTGGCCGTCGGGCCGGGTCAACCACTACCTGTTCGACCTCAACCGCGACTGGCTGGCCGTAACGCAGCCGGAGACCCGGGGCCGCATCGCCGCGCTGCTGGACTGGTACCCGCTGGCCTTCGTGGACTCGCACGAGATGGGCGGCGACTCGACCTACTTCTTCGCCCCGGAGGCGGTGCCATACAACCCCCTGCTGGCCGCCGATCAGCGCGGCAACCTGGAGCTGTTCGGCCGCAACAATTCGCGCTGGTTCGATCGCTTCGGCTTCCAGTACTTCACCCGCGAGGTCTACGACGCGTTCTATCCCGGCTACGGCGCAAGCTGGCCGTCGTACTACGGCGGCATCGCGATGACCTACGAGCAGGGCTCGCCGCGCGGGCTGGTGTTCCGCCGCCGCGACGGCACGACGCTGACCTACGCCGATGCGGTGCACCACAACTTCGTGGCATCGATCTCCACGGCCCAGACCGTTGCCGAGAACCGCGAAAAGCTGTGGTCGGATTTTCGCACCTACCGCGAATCCGCCGTCGAGATGGCCGGGGACGAAGGCCCGCGCGCCTGGGTGATTCCGACGCAGACCGACCAGGGCGGCGCCGACCGGTTGGCGGGATTGCTCGCGACACACGGCCTGGACACGCGTCGGGTCGACGATCCGGTGAATGCCTGCGGCCGCGAACTGGCGCCGGGCAGCTACGTCGTCCCGGCCGACCAGCCGGGCTACCGCAAGGCCCGCGTTCTGCTGGACCGGCGCGTCGAGATGAGCGACGAATTCCTGTCCGAGCAGGAGCGCCGGCGGGCCAAGGACCTGCCCGACGAGATCTACGACGTCACGGCCTGGTCGCTGCCGCTGATGTTCAACATCGACGTCGTCGAATGCGCCCGCGCCGTGAACGTCGACGGCATGGACCGCGTAGCGGCCGGCGAAATGCCCGCGGGCGAGGTCACGGGCCCGGACGCCAGCGTCGCGTGGCTGGTGCCCGGCGGTTCGCGCGCGACCGCGAAACTCATGGCCGCGGCGCTTCGCGACGACCTCTACGTGCGCTCCAACGAGCGGCCGTTCGTCCACGACGGACGCGAATACCCGTCCGGCACGCTGATCTTCCCGGCTTCGAAGAACCCGGAAGGCCTGGCCGATACGCTGCGCGTCATCGCCGAGGCCACCGGCGCCGACGTCGTGGGCGTCGACGACGGCTGGGTCACCGAGGGTCCCAGCTTCGGCAGCAACCGGACCCGATCGCTGATCAAGCCGCGCGTCGCGCTGGCATGGGATGCCCCCACCGACAGCTACGCGCCGGGCGCCGTGCGCTTCGTGCTCGAGCGCCAGTTCGGCTATCCGATCGTGCCGATCCGCACCCACACGCTGAAGAACGCCGACCTCAATCGTTTCGACGTCGTGATCCTGCCGGACTCGTCGCGGTACTGGGGCGGCGGTTACGACTCGGTGCTCGGCGAAGCGGGTCGCGATCATCTTGCCGACTGGGTTGCCGACGGCGGCGTTCTGGTCACGATGGCGGGCGCGACCGAATGGGCCGCCCATCCGGACGTCGATCTGCTGGCCTTCCGCGCAGAGGTGCAGGTGCGCGAAGAGGACGCCGCCGATCCGGAAGCCGATGAAGAAGACGCGGAACCGCGGGTTCCGGGCACGCTCATCGAGTCGCTGGAGGAATACCGGGAGCTCGCCCAGCCGGAGCGCGAGAACCCCGACTCGGTCGCCGGCGTGCTCGCGCGCGCGGTCGTCGATCCCGATCACTGGCTCGCCGCCGGCGTCGCCGACACCGTCAACGTGCTGGTGCGCGGCGACCGGGTGTTCCAGCCGATGAGCCGGGACCAGGGGCGCAATGTCGCACGCTTCGCCGAGGCCGACGAACTGCTGGCCAGCGGCCACCTCTGGAGCGAAAACCGCGAACAGCTCGCGTTCAAGCCGTTCGTCGTCACGCAGCGGCGCGGGCGCGGCATCGTCGTCGGCTTCACCGATGACCCGGCCGTGCGCGCCTACCTCGACGGCCTGAACATGCTGCTGGTCAACGCGGTGCTGCGCGCGCCGAGCTACAGCGGCAAGCTGCGGTAGCGGCGCAGTGCTCGGCCGGTTGCTGGATCTCTACCTGGCCGTGCTGGTCGTCGCCGCCATCTGGCTGACGGCCGCGGGACCGTATGCCGAGTCCGGTCTCGGCACGCGCGCCTATTACCCCGCCGGAATGACGGTGGCGTTCGCGGCGATGGGCTGGCTTGCGTCCGTGGGAGACGGCAACCGGTTCGCGCGCGGCCTGATCCGCATGCTCGCCGCGCTCGGGGCGACCGCCATCGTTGCCGCGCTTGCGTTCAGCCCGACGGCAGCGGGATGAACTCATCCTCGTCGCCGGGCACGGTCGCGAACCGTCCTCCGCGCCAGTCGCCCTTGGCCTGCTCGATGCGTTCGCGGTCGGTGTGGACGAAGTTCCACCAGATGTGTCGGCGGGAGAACGGCTCGCCGCCCAGCAGCACCAGCCGGCTCGCCGCGCGCGCGATGGCGTGCACGCGCCCGGGGTTGAGCACCGCCATCTCGCCGGGCCGGACAAAGCCGCCGTCGAGCTCGATGCAGCCCTCGACCACGTACAGGGCCCTCTGGGGCACGAGATCGGGCACCGTGACCGTCGCGCCCTCCGCCAGTTCCTGGACCACGTAAAGCGTTTCGGCCGGCACCCGCACCGGCGAGTCGCATTGGCCGAACCGGCCGATGACCACGGTGCTTCGGCACTGCTCCTCCCCGGACACCGGAAACCGCTCCGCCGGATAGTGCTCGAACGCCGGCTCGGCCTCCTGCTCGTCCCGCGGCAAAGCCATCCAGATCTGCAGGCCGTGCAAGCGATGCGCCTGGCCGCTCTCGCCGGGCACCTTGCGTTCCGAATGGACGATGCCCCTGCCGGCGGTCATCAGGTTCAGCGCGCCCGGGCGGATGACCTGCTCCGTTCCCAGGCTGTCGCGATGCAGGATCTGGCCGTCGAACAGCCAGGTCACCGTGGACAACCCGATGTGGGGGTGCGGCCGGACATCGATGCCCTCGCCGGCCGCGTGCTCCACCGGTCCCATTTCGTCGAGGAAGATGAACGGCCCGACCTTCCGGCACTCGGGAGCGGGCAGCATGCGCCGGACTGTCAGGCCGCCAAGGTCGCGCTTGCGCGATCGGATCACCAGTGCCACCGGTCCTTCCTTCCGGGTACAGATCGGTTCTTCGGCTCTGAAGCGGCTCATCGGCCCATCTCCTTTCGACGTCCGTCCAGTCTTGGCCGACCGGCGTTTCAGAACGCGACGCTCCCCGGCCTTCCCTGCGGATTAACGACGCCACTGTATCGTAAGGCCCTTCTTCATCGACCGACCACGAGGAACATCGCAATGAGCGCACCCCGGATCCTGGCCTTCGCGGGCAGCACCCGCAAGAATTCCTTCAACCGCAGGCTGCTGGCCATCGCCGTGGACATGAGTCGCGATGCCGGCCTGGAAGTCGACCACGTCGAACTGGCCGACTACCCCATGCCCATCTTCGACGAGGACCTTGAGGCCGAGCACGGTCAGGATCCGAACGCCACGCGGCTGCGCAGGAAGCTCGCCGACGCCGATGGCCTGCTGCTGGCCTGCCCGGAGTACAACAGCTCGATCACGCCACTGATGAAGAACGTGATCGACTGGGTTTCGCGCACCGAGGAAGGCGGCAGCGGCGTCGGCGTGTACGAAGGCAAGAAGGCGCTGCTCATCGGGGCATCGCCGGGCCCGCTGGGAGGATCCCGGTCGATGGCGACCGTCCATTCGATCCTGGACAACATCAAGGTGGGAGTCATGGACACGCAGTTCTCGCTGTCCAAAGCCGGCGAAGCGTTCACCGGTGACGACGAACTTTCCGACGAAGAGAAGCGAATGCAGCTGTCGAATACCATCGATGCATTCGCAGCATTCCTGCGCGGAGAGGCGCCGGCCAACCCTTCATAGCATGCTCGCGTCGCGTTCCGTTGGCTTTTATCGGTTCCGACTTATATACTCGACCGCGCTTGGCAGTCGCATTCCGACGATGAAAAGGGACGTCCGGGGCGTATCCAATCACGGATTTTCGAGACAGGAGGGAAAGCGCGATGGCTGGACTCAGGCAGCTGCTGATCGACCTCGGCAAGGACGGGGACCTGGACGCGAAGTACCAGGAAGACCCGAAGGCCGTCATGGAAGAATACGGACTGAGCGACCGCGAAGTGCTTGCGATGCTCAACAAGGACACCGAGGCCGTCAAGAAGCTCAGCGGACTCGAGGAGGTCCACTCCAACGGCTCGATCAAGGCCCACGAACCCAAGTAGCGGTTCGCGGTGTTTCGCGTCGTCCTGCTGGTGGCCGCCGCGGTCGCAATGGCCGCGAGCGGGAAGCCGATCGCGCAGCAGGTCGATTCCGACTCCTTCGAATCGAAGCTTGCCCGTGCCGAACGCCTGAACGTGACCGCGCCGTGGCGCGAATCGCAGGCGATTCTCGACGAGTTGCGATCCGGGTTGCCGCTGGCCGGCGATTCGCAATTTGCCCGCTTCAAGCTGCTCGAGGCGCGCAATCTCGCGCTGGACGGCGAACTGGAGCGGTCGCTAGAGGTCCTCGAATCGCTGATGGGCCGGGACATGCCCGACGATCTTCGGCTGCGGGTCCACAGCCGGGCGGCGAACATCGCCTACATCGCGCGCCGCTTCGAAACGACGTTTTCCAATCTCAACGCGGCGTTGCGCATGCTCGAGGACCCCGAACTGCGGAAGACCGGCGACGTCGTCTACAGCCTCGCGTCATATACCTACGCGCTGGTCGACGAACTGGAGCGGGCAAGGGAGTTCGGTGCGCTCTCGCTCGAGATCGCAAGGGAGCGCGACGACCCGCGCGCCGTCTGCACCACGGCTCAGAACCTGGGCTTCGTCTACAAGCAGGCGGGAGACTCGCAGCGCTCCCGAGAGCTCTACGAGATGGCCCTGTCGGCATGCGAGGCGGCCGGCGACGATCTCATCGCCGCGGTGACCCGGTACGGTCTCGCCGACCTGCTGCGGCGGCTGGGAGGAAATGCCGACGCGGAGCGCCTGTTCGACGAAGCCCTTTCCGGGCTCGAGACGGCCGATTACAAGCCCGGCATGGCGGAGGCGCGGCTCTACTACGCGCGGCTGGAAATTTCCCGCGGTGCGCTGGACCGCGTCGGCGCACTGCTCGATGGAGCGATGGAGCAGCTTCGGCGCGACAGGAACTGGGAATATCTCGCCGAAGCGTACCGTTTGCTTGCCGAGGTCGAGGAGCGACGCGGCGCCCCGGCCGCCGCCCTTTCGCACTACCGCAAGCACATGGAAGCGCGCGGAATGCACCAGCAGCTGGTGCGGGCCCGCCAGACCGCCTTCCTCGAAGTCCAGTTCGAGGTGCGCCACACCGAGCAGCAGCTCGCACTCCTGCAGGAACAGGAGCGGCTGCGCGACATCGAAGCGATCAGCAGGGCCCAGCAACGGCGACTTCGCACCGGCATCTACATCCTGATCGGTCTGCTGGTCGCGGTGCTGCTGGTGTTGCTGGTTCGCGCGACGCGAGAACGCAGGCGGTTCCAGGGCCTGTCCAGGCGTGACGCGCTGACCGCGTTGAGCAACCATACGCGCTTCTTCGAACTGGCCGAGCGAACGCTGTCGCTGACCCGGGAGAAACGGATCGGGTTCACGCTGGTGCTGGCCGACATCGATCATTTCAAGCGCGTCAACGACCGCCACGGCCACCTGGTCGGGGACGAAGTGCTGCGTCGCGTCGCCGGCCGGCTGCGCGAGCACTTCGCGAAGAAGGGGATCATCGGACGCATCGGGGGCGAGGAGTTCGGAATCGCGCTGCCCGGCGTCTCGCACGAAGAGCTGAACGAGCGCCTTGAAGCATTTCGCGCTTCGCTGGCAAACATGCGCTGGGGCGATGCAAGCGTGCACGTCACGATGAGCTTCGGCATCGCCCGCCCGCGCGACAGCGAGTCGCTGGTAGAGATTCGCGAACGGGCCGATCGAGCCCTGTACCAGGCCAAGCGCGCGGGACGTGACCGCGTTGTCGATGTCGACCGGATCGACTGAGCCCGGCACGCTTGCCGTCGTCGGCCTGGGCATGCAGCCCGGCCGCCATATCGGCGAGCGTGCGCTGTCCGAGATCCGTCGCGCCGATGTCGTATTCGCGATCGCCGGTGAACTGTTCCTCGAGTGGCTGCGGGGCATGCACCCCGACGTTCGCGACCTGCGCACGCACTATGCCGACGATCGGGATCGGCGCGACACCTACCGCCGGATGCAGGACGAACTCCTGGAAGCCACGCTGGCAGGCCGCCGCGTCGTCGCCGCGCTCTACGGCCATCCAGGCGTGTTCGCCGACGTCGGCCACGCCGCGATCGCCGAAGCGCGGGCCAGGGGCGCGCATGCATGGATGGAGCCCGGGGTCTCGGCCGAGGCCTGCCTGTACGCCGACCTGGGGCTGGATCCCGGCGCTTCGGGCGTGCAGTCGTTCGAAGCCACGCAGTTCCTCGTGCAACAGCGCGACCTGGATGCGGCTTCGCTGGTGCTGCTCTGGCAAGTGGCATTGGCCGGCAACGTCGATTGCACCGGCTTCGTACCGGATCATCGACGGCTGGAGGTACTCGTCGACAAGCTGTCGCGATGGTACCCGCGCGACTCCCGGGTACTTCTCTACGAAGCCGCGTCTCTGTCCGTACAGGACTTCAGGGCCGACCCGATCCGGCTCGACGCGTTGCCGACCGCGACGCTGTCCACGGCCACGACGCTGGTGATCCCCCCGGCCCGCAGTCCTGATCATGACCATGAGACGCGAACGCGGCTCGCATCCATTCGCTGAAGCGAACCCCCGGGCCGCGACCGGGCCGGGCTCGTCACCGTATTGATCCGGATTATCTCCCCCTTGGTTCGATGGCGGTAGAATCGACTGATCGGTCAGAAGTTGAATCGATGAGGTTGGGGGGATGACGCATGCACGATCAAGAATTCGGCCTGGCCGATTGCCGCACAGCAGCAAAGTGAGCGAAGTCACCGGCCGCACACCGCCGTCGCGTCGCGAACGTTCCGGTATCTGGCTGCCGGGATGTCTCGCGCTGGTTTCATGGCTGCTGCTTGTCACGACCGCGCTGTACGCACAGACCGCGCCGGACATGGAGCCCGAGGCCTTCGAACAGGCGTTGCAGCGCGCCGAGCAGCTCAACGTCACCGAACCCTGGCAGGAATCCCAGGAGGTCCTCGACCGACTGCGACCACACCTGGGCACCGCGACATCCGACCAGTACGCGCGATTCATTCTGCTGGAGGTCCGCAACCTGGGCCTTGCCGGACGACTCGACGAGTCCCTGGCCAGGGTCGACGCGCTGCTCGAGCGCGACATGAGCCAGCGCTATCGCTTGCATGCCCTGACCCGGGGCGCGAACGTCGCGCTGATCGGGCGGCGGTTGACGACCGCGTTCGATTACCTCAACCGCGCGCTGGAGTTGCTCGAGGATCCCGATCTCCGAAGGTTCGCCGACGACGTCTACGTCATGGCGGCCAACATGTACTCGCTCGTCGAAGAGCACGAGCTGGCAGAACGCTACGGTCGACTCGCCGTGGACGTGGCGCAGGACCGCGGGCCCCGTGACCGCTGCTTCGCATATATCCAGCTCGGGCTCGCGCTGCTGCGCAGCGGGGATTTCGACGAAGCCCGCTCGGTTCACGTCCGTGCAGTCGAACCCTGTCGGCAAAGTGGCGACGAACTGCTGTCGGCCATCATCCAATACCGGCTCGCCGACCTGGTTCGTCGCACGGACCGGTACGAGGCCGCGGAGCGATTGATCACCGAGGCGATCGAAAGACTGGATCGCGCCGGATACGCGTTCGGACTGGCCGAGGCGCGGCTGTTCCACGCGCGTCTCGCCCGCGACATGGGCCGGCCCGATCGCGTCGAGACGTTGTTGGCGCAGGCGATGGAGCAACTGCGCGAGGACGACAACTGGCAGAAGTATGCCGAGGGCCATCGAATGCTTGCCGAGGTTGCAAGGGGGCGCGGCAACCTGGAAGAGGCCATGGCGCACTACGACCGCTACGTCGCCGCGCGCGATCGCTACATGCAGCTTCTGCGCGACCGCCAGACCGCATTCCTGGAGGTGCAGTTCGAGGCCAACCACACCGAGCAGCAGCTCAGGCTTTTGCGCGAGCGCGAGCGCGTGCGCGAGTTGGAAACCGCAACGCGCATTCAGCAGCAGCGTCTCCGGTTCGGGTTCTTCGTCCTGGTCGCGGTGCTGTTCGGCGTGCTTCTCGTCCTGCTGGCCCGCGCGACGCGCGATCGCAGACGCTTCCAGAGCCTTTCGGAACGCGACGCGCTGACCGCGCTGAGCAACCATACGCGCTTCTTCGAGCTGGCCGACAAGACGATGCAGTTGAGCCACCAGAAACAGATCCCGTACACGTTGGTGCTCGCCGACATCGATCATTTCAAGCGCGTCAACGACCGCCATGGCCACCAGGCCGGCGACGTCGTGCTGCGCCGGGTCGCCGCCCGGCTGCGCGAGCACTTTTCGAAGAAGGGGATCATCGGACGCATCGGGGGCGAGGAGTTCGGCATCGCGCTGCCCGGCATCGCACCGGAGCATGCCCAGGCCATGATCGAATCGTTCCGGCGCTCGCTGAGTGCGCTGAGGTACGATGACGATGCCGTTGCAGTGACGCTGAGCTTCGGAGTCGCGGCGCCGCGCGACGACGAATCCGTCACTTCGGTGCGCGAACGCGCCGACCAGGCCTTGTACGAAGCCAAGCGCGCCGGGCGCGACAGGGTCGTGCGTGCCGACGAAGGCGAAGACTGAGCGCGCGGCGAACCGTCATCCGACCGCCGATCGATCCGGCTCGACCCCTTCGCGCTGCGCATCGCCTCAAGGCTTCCGGCAGATCGAATAGACTGCCGCGATGACGGTGAATGGCCCGGCAACCGGCCGCTTCGACGTGGTCGTCATCGGCGGGGGCGCGGCGGGACTGTTCTGCGCGGCGATCGCGGGCGCCCGCGGGCGCTCGGTGCTGGTCGCCGAGCATGCCAACAAGGTCGGCAAGAAGGTCCTGATGTCGGGCGGCGGGCGCTGCAATTTCACCAACATGCACTCCGGCCCCGACAATTTCCTGTCGGCCAATCCGCACTTCTGCAAGTCGGCGTTGAGCCGCTACACGCCCTGGGACTTCATCGCGCTGGTCGAGCGCCACGGCATCGAATACTTCGAAAAGAAGCTGGGCCAGCTCTTCTGCACGGGCTCGTCGAAGCAGATCGTCGCGATGCTGCTGGCCGAGTGCGAAGCCGGCGGCGTCGAGGTCCATACGCACTGCCCGGTTACCGTCGAGCAACTGGGCCCGCCGCATCGGCTGGCCTCGGAGGCCGGAGACATCGGGTGCGATTCGCTGGTCATCGCCACCGGCGGCTATTCGATCCCGCGCATGGGCGCGACCGGCTTCGGCTTCGAGCTGGCGCGCGAACTCGGTCTGCCGATCCGCGATACGCGCGCCGCGCTTGTGCCCGTGACGCTGCCCGAGCGCAAGCTTCGCCAGGTCGAGGGCCTGTCCGGAATCGCGCTCGACAGCATCACCGCCGCCCGCGGCGCAAGCTTCCGCGAGAACGTGCTGTTCACGCATCGCGGGCTGAGCGGGCCGGCGGTGCTGCAGGCGTCGAGCTACTGGCAGCCGGGCGAGCCGATGATCATCGACCTGTTCCCGGATCTCGACCTTGCCGCACACCTCCGCGAGGGGCGGACGGCCAGGCCGCGGACCATGCTGCACAACGTGCTGGCCGAAACATTGACCCGGCGCGTCGCTCAGCGCTGGTGCGAACTGTGGCTGCCCGACAAGCCGCTGGCCGAGCTGAGCGACGCCGACATCGACGCGATCGACAAGGCGTGCAAGTCGTGGACGGTCTGGCCCGACGGTACCGAGGGCTACCGCACCGCGGAGGTCACGCTGGGCGGCGTCGACACCGACCGGCTGTCGTCGAAGACAATGGAATGCCGCGACCAGGAAGGCCTGCACTTCATCGGCGAGGTCGTCGACGTCACTGGCCACCTCGGCGGCCACAACTTCCAGTGGGCGTGGGCCTCGGGGCAGGCGGCGGGCGAAGTGGTCTGAAGGCGCCGGCCGGTCGAGCCGGCGATTAGCGCCTGCCGACGGGTCGAAGCATCGCGGATCGGAGTCCGCTCCCACTGGGAAAACGGTTTTCAGGTCGAAGCTTTCGGTTTTCAGCAAGCAAGGGCCGCTCGATTGGAAGCCTGGTTGCCCCCTCGAAGACAGCCCCGGCTTCGGAAGTCCGATCCATCGCGGCGAAGTCGCCGCTCCCACAGGAGTTTGTTCGAGCCCGCTGCCAATTCTGTGGGAGGCGCGAATTCGCGCCGACGGTCGACCCCCGATCTCCAAACCAGGCCACGGTCCCTCCACCCATCGACACCGTCCGGAAATCCACTCCCCGGAAACCCGAACACGGAAACCGGAAACCGTTGTTTCCGTGGGAGGCGCCTCCGAGCGCCGATGGGTCTCAAGACATCGCGGATCGGAGTCCGCTCCCACAGAAGATCGGTCGGGCGCCGGTGCGCCTGTGTTCCCGTGGGAGGCAGCTCCAGCTGCCGATTCCCTCCCGACTCCATCGCGAGCTGGAGCTCGCTCCTACGGAACATCGTCCGGACGGCGATCCGTCCTTTCCCCTGTAGGAGGCGCCTCCGAGCGCCGAAGGGGTCGAGTCCCAAGCCGTCGAACCAGCCGCGCTTCAAATTTCCGCCCGACGATGGCAGAATTTCCGCGGGGCCTGTCGTCACGGATGTTGGATATGGAAATTCTCTTCGGATTGATCCTGCTCTGCCTGCTCTACGCGATCGCGAACGTTCTGGGCGACCTGCGCGACGAACTCGAGCGAATCCGGGAACGCATGGAAGGCGAAACCGAAACGGACCGGCACACCGATCGGTCGCACGGCGCTGCCGCTGCCGTCGAGACCTGAGACACGGCAACGGCGTTCGGTATTCCGCGTCTCTTCATGCTATGCAAGAGACCTTCCCGGCCACCGTTGTGAGAACGCCCCGGTTCGATCAGGTCGCCGAAGCCGGCCAGTCCGACGCGTCGATGGTCTCGGCATATCCATGCCAGGTCGCATAGCCGAGCAGCGGAATCACGACGACCAGTCCCAGCCCCGCGGTCGCGAAACCCAGGCCGGTCAAGCCGACGATCAGCGCGATCCAGACGAGCATCGCCGGCTTGTTGCGCAGCACCGCGTTCACGCTGGTGATGCATGCGGTGATCATGTCGGCATCCCGGTCGACGATCATCGGCAGCGAGAACGCCGCGGCCGCGAACGTCACCAGTGCGAAGATCGAGCCCACTGCAGAGCCGATGGCGAGGAAGCGCAGGAGCGCGACGAGCTCCAGGCTCTCGCCGACCGGGAAGAACACGTGCACCATCACCCCGGCGCGCACCCAGACCAGGAAGATCACCAGCAGCACCAGCGCGAACACCAGCGCATCGCGCAGCGCCAGCCGCATGCGCTTCAGCGACCGTCCCAGCGACGGCGACTCCCCGCGCTGCAGCTGACGGCTGATCGAGTACATGCCCGTGGCCAGCAGCGGAGCGACGAAGATGAAGCCCGACAGCATCGAAAGCACCAGCACGTAGCTGCCCAGCACCCAGGCCAGCGCAGAGACCGCGACGCTGATGCCGAACACCAGCCCGCCGTAGGCCAGGCTGACTCGAAGCCCTGCACGGTAGTCGCGCCAGCCACGTGCGATCCAGCGCAGGGGAGCGCGTGCGCCGATTTCGCGGCAGGGGGCGACGAACGGGCGTTCGGTGGACTGCATCGGCGCTATCCTAGCGGCATCGCACGCCGGGCGCGACCGAGTCCGGTCGAGGGCTCATTGTGCAGCGCACAAAATAGGAGTATCCTGAGCCCTGCACAGAACCGCGCGTGGCATCTCCCGCGCAATGGACCGGCTTCCGAATGCTCAATCCCCTCGAGTTCGCGAACGAAACCACCCGCTACTTCGTCGACGCCGCCCAGCGCTCGGCGCTGTTCCTCGACACGCTGCGAGAGCGCGGCAACCGGACGCTCGAGCACTACAACGCCGGCAAGCCGCCGGTGCTGGTGTTCGACTACGAGACCGTGCTCGACGGCGCGTCGTTCGAGCGGCCCTGCAACTACATGCTGCTGCGCATCAAGCCGCCGCAGGGCACGACCACCGATTCGGCCAAGCGGCCGTTCGTCGTGTTCGACCCGCGCGCCGGCCACGGCCCGGGCATCTCCGGGTCCAAGGAGTCCAGCCAGGTGGGCGTCGCGCTGCGCGCCGGTCACCCGGTCTACTTCGTTTCGTTCCGGCCGGAGCCGGAGCCGCACCAGACGCTCAGGGACGTCGCGCGCGCCGAGAAACGCTTTCTCGAAAAGGTGGCCGAGCTGCACCCCGGCGCGCCCAAGCCGGCCATCGTCGGCAACTGCCAGGCCGGCTGGGCGATCATGATGCTGGCCGCCTACGCGCCCGAACTGGTGTCCATGGTCGGGGTGGCCGGTGCGCCGCTGTCGTACTGGGCCGGCGTCGAGGGCCGCGACCCGATGCGCTACTTCGGCGGGTTGACCGGCGGAACGTGGCTGTCGGCACTGGCCGCCGACCTCGGCGCCGGCACGTTCGACGGCGCCCACCTGGTGTCGAACTTCGAAAGCCTGGACCCGGCCAACGCGCTGGTCGGCAAGCCCTACAACCTCTACGCCAACGTCGACACCGAGGCAGAGCGTTTCCTGGATTTCGAGCGCTGGTGGTCGGGCTATTTCCTGCTCTCGCGCGAGGAGATCGTCGAGCTGACGTCGGAACTGTTCGTCGGCAACAAGCTGACGCAGGGTCGCATCGTCGCCGACGACGGCTCGCCCATCGACCTGCGCGCGATCCGCTCGCCCATCGTCGTCATCGCCAGCGAAGGCGACAACATCACGCCGCCGCCGCAGGCGTTGAACTGGATCCTCGATCTCTACGCCGACGTCGAGGAGATCCGCGCCAACGAGCAGACCATCGTCTACACGGTCCATCCCGACGTCGGCCATCTCGGCATCTTCGTCTCCGGCCGCGTGGCCGCGCGCGAGCACGAGGGCCTGGTCAATTCGCTGGACCTCATCGACACGCTGCCGCCGGGGCTGTTCGAGATGGTCGTCGACGAGGTCGTCGAGGATGTCGGCGACGGCCTGGACGCGCCGGCCTACACGCTGCACTTCGAGTCGCGCACGCTCGACGACATCCGCGCCTACGACGACGGTCGCGCCGACGAGGAACCGTTCCGCGCCGTGGCCCGGTTCTCCGAGATCGGCGAAGGCGTCTATTCGACGATGTTCGCGCCGTGGGTCCGTCTGTTCGCCAACGCCGGCGTGGCCGAGATGGGGCGGATGATGAATCCGCAACGGCTGCGCTACACGATGTTTTCTGATGCCAATCCCTGGATGGCCGGGGTCCGCGCGGGCGCGGAATACGCCCGCCGCCACCGCGCCGAGCTGCCGGACGCGCACCCGATGCGCCGCTTCGAGGCCGACCTCGTCGGCGCGTTCGAGCGCTCGATCCAGCAGGTTGCCGAGCAGCGCGACATCGCGATCGAGCGGGTATTCAAGGCGATCTGGACCCACCCGCTGGTCCAGGCCCTTGCCGGCGAGTCGGCGACGCACGCCGATTCCAAGAAACCGGTGGGCAGCCAGCGCCGCGTGCTCGAGCAACTGCGCGATCTCAAGCTCGACGCCATCGCCGCGCGCGAGCACGAGGGCGGCTTCGCCGACGCAGTGCTGCGTGTGGTCTATGCCGCGATCAAGGCCGGCAAGCGCGTCGATGCCCATGCGTTCGCCGCGGCCCGCGAGATCTGGGACAAGCACGAGCGCTTCGCCGACCTGGACCGCGAGACGTTCATCCGCAAGGCGCGCGAGGCCGCGCTGATGGTCGCGTTCGACGAGGACGCCGCGCTGGAGGCGCTGCCCCGGCTGTTGCCCACCGAAAACGATCGCGCCGAGGCGCTGCACATCATCCGGCGCATCATCGAGCTGCACCCGGACGTGGCCGCCGAAATGCACGATGTGCAGGCACGCGTGGAGGACATTCTCGCCGCGACGGAAGCCGCCTGAAAGGCCGCTTCGCCGCGGCAGGCCGATCGCGTACCATGACGGCGGGAGTCAACGGAGTCATTGATCCATGAAAGCCATCAAGCACTTCTTCTGGACGCTGGTGTTCCTGCTGGTCGTCGTCATTGGCGGCGCGATCGCCTATGCCTACAGCGGCTGGTACGACATGTCGGTGGGCAGCGGCCATACCGCGCCGGTGCAGTGGTACCTGAACACGCTGCGCTACAACTCGATCAAGCGCGCCGCGGCCGACATCCGCGTGCCGCCGCTGGATGAATCCGGAATGGTCGAGGCCGGCGCCCAGGCCTACGACCGCGCCTGCGCCGGCTGCCACGGTCGCCCGGGCCGCGACCCGTCGGACAGCTGGGAACCGGCGCCGCCGGCTCTTACCCGTCACAGCCCCGACCCGGCCTACAACTTCTGGGTCGTGCGAAACGGCATCAAGATGTCGGCCATGCCGAAGATCGGCCCCGAGCGCGTCAGCGACGAACAGGTCTGGGAGATCATGGCATTCCTCGAGGAATCGCCCGGCCTGACCGAAGGCGAATACCGGACGATGGTCGAGCCGCCGGAGCCGGAGCCCGCGCCCGAAGAGGCCGAGGACATGGCCGGGGACGCCGACGAAGGCGACGGCGAATCGGCCGAGGCCGAGTCGGAAGGCAACGATTCGGGCGAGACCTCCCAGGAAGAACCTGCGAACGACGCCGGCGAAGACGACGGCGGCAACTGACCTTCAAATCACGCGCAGCCGCCGCGCGAAAAGCTTCTCGTAGACCGGCCGACAGCACGCGGCCACGTCGTGTGCCCGGCCGTCGAGGTCAGGAGGCTCGCCGGGCGGCGGGCCGAACCCGGTGGATTCCCGGACACGCTGGTACCAGTGCGACGCCCAGACACCGTCGGTTTCGCGCGGGCCGGGCGGCCAGGACAGCATGCTCTCGTCGAACGGGATGTCGAACCGTTGGCACAGCGCGCGCAGGTGGCCTTCGGGGTCTGCCAGGAACTCGCCGGAGTCGATGACAGGCGGATCCTGGCCCAGTTCGTCGGCCACGAACCGGTAGATCGCCCACTGTTGCGGCACGCCGATGTCCTCGGCCGATACCTTGTCGCGCTTGCCCAGGTACGAGGCCACCACCGCCCGCGGGTCGCGGATCAGGAACGCGTGGTTCAGCTTCGACAGCCAATCGGCCTCGAGCATCTCCGGCAGCAGGTGGTGGGTCATGTGCTTCTGGTACCAGACCGGCTTTCCGGCCGGGACCGGGCCGGTGAGCTCGATCACCACCTTTCGCCAATCGGTCTCCATCGCCTCGATGACCTCGTCGGCCATCGGGTGCGGTTCTCCAGTTTCGTTCAGCCATGCGCCGTAGAGTGGCTCGTCGGAAACGAAGCAGTCGTCGCGGTTCTCGAACGCGCGCATCATCGCCGTCGAGATGTTGCGCGGCCCCGACCACATCGCGATGTGGATCGGTTCATCGCCCTTGTCGGAACCATTCATGGCCGTTGCCTCCTTCCGTATCGAATGCCATGGGAGTCAGCTCCCGCTGCCGATTCGTATTTCATCCCATCGCAAGCCGGAGCTCGCTGCCACAGGAAAAAAACGGTTTTCAGGTCGAAGTTTTCAGTTTTCAGCGAGCAAGGGCCCTCGATTGGAAGCCTGGTTGCCCCCTCGAAGACAGCCCCGGCTTCCGAGGCTCCGATCCGTCGCGGCGAATTCGCCGCTCCCACAGGAGTTTGTTCGAGCCCGCTGCCAATTCTGTGGGAGGCGCGAATTCGCGCCGACGGTCGAACCCCGATCTCCAGACCGGACCACGGTTCCTCCACCCATCGACACCATCCGGAAATCCACTCCCCGGAAACCCGAACACGGAAACCGGAAACCGTTGTTTACTGTAGAAGGCGCCTCCGAGCGCCGATGGGTTCGAATGCATGGCGGATCGGAGTCCGCTCCCACAGAAGATCGGTCGGGCGGCGATGTGCCTGTGTTCCTGTGGGAGGCAGCTCCAGCTGCCGATTCCGGTCCGGACCATCGCGAGCTGGAGCTCGCTCCTACAGAACATCGCCCGGGCAGCGATCGGCCCTTTCTCCTGTGGGAGGCGCCTCCGAGCGCCGATCCGACCCTTCTCCCTGTAGGAGGCGCCTCCGAGCGCCGATGGGTTCGAATGCATCGCGGATCGGAATCCCTGTGCTTCTGTGGGAGGCGCGAATTCGCGCCGACGGTCGAACCCCGATCTCCAAACCATGCCACGGTCCCCTCCGCCCATCGACGCCGTCCTGAAATCCACTCCCCGGAAACCCGAACACGGAAACCGGAAACCGTTGTTTACTGTAGGAAGCGCCTCCGAGCGCCGATGGGTTCGAAGCCATCGCGGATCGAAGGCCGCTCCCGCAGAAAATGATAGGACGACCACCCGACTTTCCTGCTGTGGGAGGCGCGAATTCGCGCCGACGATTCGGCCCGCTCATCGCGGCGGCCGTCAGGCCTCGTGCCCCGCTTCGGTCGCGAGCAGTTCCGCATACGCCTCCTGCAGCCGCTTGGTCACCGGCCCGCGCGCGCCCGATCCGATCCGCCGCCCGTCGACCTCGCCCACCGGCTTCAGCCCCGAAAGCGTCCCGGTCGTGAACGCCTCGTCGGCGGCGTAGACGTCGGTCAGGCTGAAGGTTCGAGCCGAATGCGGAATGTCGTGCGCCGCGCACAGCTCCAGCACGTGCCCGCGCGTGATGCCGCCCAGGCAATAGCGGCCGTCGGAGGTCAGGACCTCGCCGTCGCGGACGATGAAGAAATGCGTGGAGTTGCACGTCGCCACGAAGCCGTCCGGGTCGAGCATCAACGCCTCGTCGGCGCCGGCGACCGACGACTGTATGCAGGCCAGGATGCAGTTGAGCTTGGAATGACTGTTGAGCCGCGGGTCCTGCACGTCGGGCGCGCCGCGGTGGACGTGGACGGTGAACAGCTTCAGCGGCCGGGTCAGCGCTTCCTCGGTCACGGGATGATGGCCGGGAATGATGACCAGCGTCGGACCGCCGGCGATCAATCGCGGATCCTGGTAGGGCTCGCGCCGTACACCGCGGGTCAGCATGATGCGCAGGTGGGCGCCGTCGACCAGCCCGTTGCCCTCGATGGTCGCGTGCACCGCGTCGCGCAGCGCTTCCTTGTCGGGCATGCCGGCCAGCATCAGCGCCCGCGCGCCCTCGTCCAGGCGGTCGAGGTGCGCATCGAGGAACGCCGGCTTGCCGCCGACCACGCGCACGCCTTCCCAGACGCCGTCGCCGAGCACGAAACCGGAGTCGAAGACCGAGACCTTCGCCTCTCGCTCGGACACGAGTTCGCCGTTGATCCAGATCCGGTAGTCGTGTGCGTCGTTCATCCGCCGAGCCGCTCGTTGATTCGGCCAGAGTGTAGCCCAGCAGATCGCCTTGATCGATGTGCGGGAGTCAGTCCGGAATCCGAACGAACGTCATCTCCCAGCGCGTCGTCCAGGTTTCGCCGCCATCGCGCGTCACCGCGAAGCTCCAATCGGCGGAGTCAGCGGTGACGTCGCGCCACTGGAGCCGGGAATAGGCCGCGCCGGTCGCGCCGGCCGGTTCGCTGAAGAAATTGCCGACGCCGTTGTCGAAGTTGCCGCGCCACTCCTGCCGGACGCCGGGTCGCGCAGTGCTGATCCAGGTCACGACCCATTCGCCGGCAGCCGGGTCCCAGTAGCGCGTGCCCATGCCGCTGACGGGGCGTCCGGAAAAGTCGCCCTCGGCGAAATCGATGAACACGCAGCCACCGACGGCCCGCTCGGCGCGCCATTTGCCATCGGTCTCGTGCCACGAGTCGGGACCGGTTCGGAAACGGCTCTCGACCCGCCAGGTGCCGGGCCAGAAGTCGAATTGGCGCGCAGCCTCGGTGGCGCAAAGCGCCGGACGGTCGATAGCGAACGCCGGCAAGCCGGGCAGCGCGGCAAGCATCAGCAGGATGCAGAACTGGAAACGGAGCATCGTGGATCCCTTCGGTTCGGCGTGCCCGGGATCATCCCTTCGTTGCGGAACCGGATTCCTGATGAGAATGTCGGGATCCATCCCGCCGCGCGGCGGTCGGTCCGCTGGTGCAGAATGTGCGCTGGCCCGATGCCCGTTCAAAGATCATGACCGCAATCCGCTTTCCGTCCCTTGCCGGCTGCGCCGCGATATCGATGCTGGTCATTGCTCCCGTCTTCGCCGCCGACCAGGGCCGCGCAGTCGAAGAGACTCCGGCCGTCGTCGACCTGCGCGAACGGCCCGCCATCGAGAATCCCATCGTGGAGCGCCGTCTGACCGAGCTGCTTCCGAGACTGATGGAGGAAACCGACATCGACCTGTGGCTGGTGCTCAACCGCGAGTACGCCGAGGACCCGGTCTATTTCACGCTGGTGCCGCAGCCGTCGTTCGCCGCGCGCCGCACGACCATGCTGCTGTTCCATCGGCAGCAAGACGGCACCGTGCAGCCGATCAGCATCAACCGCTACCCGCTGGGCGAGCCGTACGAGACCGCCTGGGAAGGCGGAGAACTCGAGGAACAGTGGAAGGCGCTGGGCGACAAGATCGCCGAACTGGATCCCGGGCGCATCGGCATCGACACCTCGCGCCACTGGCCCGAGGCCGACGGCCTGACCCACGGCCTGCACCAGCGCCTGCTGGAGGTGCTCCCCGACGGCTTCGAGGACCGGCTGGTCTCGGCCGAGGACCTGGTCGTGCGCTGGCTCGAGACACGCACCGAGGAAGAACTCGAACTCTACGGCCACGTCGTCGCGCTGGCCCGCTCCGTCATCGCCGAAGCGTTCTCCAACGAAGTCATCACGCCCGGCGCGACCACCACCGACGACGTCGCGTGGTACATCCGCAAGCGCTTCGCCGAGCGCAACCTGCCGATCTGGTTCCAGCCCTACGTCAACATCCAGCGCCCGGGCGAGGAGTGCACCGAGGAAACCCCCTTCTGCGGCATCGAGGGCACCATCCAGCGCGGCGACGTGCTGCACACCGATGTCGGCATCTGCTACCTGAAGCTGTGCACCGACACGCAGGAAATGGCCTACGTGATGAAGCTCGGCGAGCATGATGTGCCGCAGGCGCTGGTCGATGCGCTGGCCGAAGGCAACCGCTGGCAGGACGGGCTCACGGCCGAGTTCGTCACCGGCCGCACCGGCAACGAGATTCTCGAAGCCGCGCAGAGCGCGATGGAGGACGAACCCTGGCAGCACAACATCTACACCCATCCCATCGGCTTCGTCGGCCATGCGCCGGGACCGACCATCGGAATGTGGGACAAGCCCGCGGCCATCCCGAACAAGGGCGACTGGCCGCTGCACCCGAACACCGCCTACGCCATCGAGGGCAACATCAAGCTGCGGTACGGGCCGTGGAACGACCAGCACCTGCAGATCAAGCTGGAGCAGTCGGCGTACTTCGACGGCGACGAGGTGATCTACCTTGCCGGAAGACAGACGGAGTGGCATGTCGTCCGGTAATCGGCGCTGCTAGGATGATCCGGTGCCTGATCTGAATCTCGGCCAACTGCCGATCGCGGACCTCGTCGCTTCCGTGACCGTCCTCGTGCTCCTGGCGATCGCTCGCGTGGTCGCCAGTCGCGCCATCCGGGCACGGAGCGAGCTTGCCGCGCACCAGCAGCGGCGCTGGATCGCGACGATCCGGAACGTCGCCTTCGCGCTCGGCGTGGTCGCGCTGGTGTTGATCTGGGCCCCGCAGCTTCAGACGTTCGCGCTTTCGCTGACCGCGGTCGCGTTGGCGATCGTCATCGCCACGAAGGAACTCCTGCTGTGCTTTTCCGGGGCAGTGCTGCGCGCATCCACCCGCGCCTTCTCGGTCGGCGACTGGATCGAGGTCGCCGGCATACGGGGCGAGGTCGTCGACCACAGCGTGTTCGCGACGACGGTCTACGAGTTCGACAATGCGCCCGGCTCCTACGACTTCGTCGGCCGGACCGCGATCGTTCCCAACAGCACGTTCCTGACGTCGCCGGTGCGCAACCTGAGCGCGCATCGCAAGCACCTCTACCACGGCTTCGACATCACCTTCCCTGCCAGCGCCGACGTGTTCGGCAACCGGGACGCCATCGAGAAGATCGTTGCAGCGCACGCCGAGCCCTACGAAGACACGGCCCGGCAGGCGAACGAAACCATGGCGAAGCGCGCAGGCGTCGATCTGCTGCACCCGGCCGCACGGGTTCGACTGCTGACCACCGACGTCGGCCACCACCGCGTGCGCGTGACGCTCTTCTGTCCCCTCGACAAGGCCGAGGCGCTACAGGAAGAGATCACGCGCGATGTCGCGCTCGCCCTTCGTTCCGAGGAAGAAACCGAAGAATAGCCCCAGCCTGACCGAAGAAACCGTTCGATCCCGGGGTTCCCGGCGAGGGCGCGCATCGCCCCGGTTTCGGCAAAGCACCGTTCTCGATCGAAGGCAACCGCTTCGGTCGCTACGGCATGTCAGCCGCTTCGGCGTTCTTGACGTGCTCCTCGAACCACTCCAGCTGCTCCCAGAGCACGTGTTCGATGCTCTCGCGGGCGCGGTAACCGTGATCCTCGTGGGGCAGCAGGACCAGGCGCGCCGTGCCGCCCGACCCGCGCACCGCCTCGAAGAAGACCTCGCTCTGGTAGGTGAGCGTGCCCGGGTTCGAGTCGTCCTTGCCGTGGATGATCAGCACCGGTTCGTCGACCTGGTCGGCGAAGAACGTCGGCGAGACCCGGATGTAGACGTCGCGGGCCTCGAACAGCGAACGGCGCTCCGACTGGAAGCCGAAGGGCTGGTTGGTCTTGTTGTACGAGCCGCTGCGCGCGATGCCGGCCGTGAACAGGTCGGTGTGCGCCAGCAGGTTGGCCACCATCAGGCCGCCGTGGCTGTGGCCGATGACGCCGATGCGCTCGGGATCGGCGATGCCCATGTCCACCGCCTTGGCCACGGCCGCCTCGGCGTCGTCGACGAGCTGATCGACGAACGTGTCGTAGACGGTTTCCGGATCGCCGATCATCGGCATGGCAGTGTTGTCGAGCACGGCGTAGCCGCGCAACAGGAAGTAGAGGTGCGAAGCCCCCCAGAAACGTGAGAAACGCTGGGTCGAACCCCGGACCTGGCCGGCGATCGATGCCCCCGAGTACTCGAGCGGATAGGCGTAGACCACCGTCGGTAAAGCCTCTCCTTCCTCGTAGTCCGGCGGCAGATGCAGGTGGAAGCTGAGCGGGACCCCGTCCGCGCGCTCGTACTGCACGATCCGCTTCTCGATCTGCCGCAGCTGCGGGGTGGGATCGGTAAAGTAAGTGATGGGCCGGCGCGCGTGGCTCCAGTCGGGCTCGCCTTCGGGTGCTTCAACGCGCTCGTCGAGGGTGGCGAGGTAGTAGTTCGGCACTTCGGTGGGTGACTCCGAGCGGATGATGAGCTCGTTCTCGTCGCCGGCAAAATCCACGAAGACCTCGTAACGATCGGGCGGGCTGCGGAACAGCCGCTCGGTCTCGCCGGTCTCGATGTCTCGCCGATCCAGGAACGGTCGGTCGCCCTCCTCCGTCGCACCGCTGCCCTGGAAGTAGACGTCGCCGCCCTCCTGGTGCATCACCATCTTGCCGTTCGGCAGGGGCCGGAAGATGGGGAAGCCCGGATCGTTGTAGCGGTCGGCGACGTTACGGTCGTACCACAGGCGCGCCGTGCCGTCCTCGACGTCGAGCAACCAGATGTAGAGCCAGCGACGCATGCGCTCGTACTGCGCGAGCATCAGCGTGCCGTCCTTCGCGCCCCAGCCGTTCCCGGCGATGCGGTGCTCGGCGCGAAAAACTTCCTCGGCATCGCCGTCGAACGGCGCCTCCAGCCGCATGAGCCGGTCCCGGTGTTCAACCTCGGCCATCGGGTCGCCGCCGTCCAGTGCCTCGACCCAGTACAGCGTGTGCGGTGCGGTCGCCCGCCACATGAATCGGCGCGGCCCCTCGGGTACGCCCTGAGCGGGCACCTCGTCGGCCACGGGCAACGACGCCACGGTGGCGACCTTTCCGCCGTCGGCGTTCCACACCTCGACGGCGTGGGCGAAGCGCCGCCACGTCACCTCGTGCGACCAGGGTTGTACGAGGTACTCGACAAGCAGGTAACTGCCGTCCGGCGAAAACTCCGCGGTGGAGTACAGCGCCGGCTCGCCGATCACCTCCACGTCGCCTGCGCCGGGCTCGACGATCACCAGCTCGGAAGTCATGTAGTACTCGAACAGCGCATCGTCGTGCGCGGTCTCCAGCAGATTGCGCGCCTCGTAGGTCGAGCGCGCCTCGGCGCCCTCGCCCTCGAGGACTTCCGGGCCGGCCGGGATCGGCGGCGACTCGGGCGGTGCGCCGCGATCCGGAACGCGGCGCACCAGCAGCCGCTCCTGGTCCGGCAACCAGCTCACGGGGTTGCCCAGCAGCGGATTGAGCGCGACGTCCTCGATCTCTGTCAGCTCGCCGTTCGCCGATCCGACCCACAGGCTCATGCGATCGGACAGCGCAACGGTGATCGCGAAACGCTCGCCGTCGGCGGTCCAGTCCACGTCGTGGACCTCCGCGCCCTCGGGCAGATCGAGAGCGGTGACCGCGCCGTCGGTTACCCGGACCAGCCGCGGCGAACTTCCCCCGCGCCGGCCGTGTACGGCATTCAAGGCGGGATTGACGCGAACGCCCGCGAGCTTGTGCATCGGCGCGGCCAGCTCGGCCAGAGACGGGTAGAACACCGGGTCGACGAGACCGAGGTGCTCGCCGGAGGGCGCGGGCGTGACCCGGGGCAGCTGCGGAGCGTACAGGATGTCCAGGATGTCCTGCGGCGGCTTCTTCCATTCGGTGGCCGCCGGGCGCTCGTCGGCCGCCGCCATCGTCATCGCCGACACCGAGCATGCCAGCACGATCGAGAGAAGCTTCATCATGCTGTTCCTCGTTTTTTGGTTCGATAACCTGGGGGTCCGACCCGCGGGGCGGCGGCGAGTTCCGTCCGGCACGGGCCCAGGATGACGAGTTCCCCAAATCAAGCTGCAGCGGTCAACGCGAAGTGCCGTCCGATGCTGATCGGTTTCGCTGGAAAAGGACGTCGGAGTCTGCTAGCTTGGATTCTCCGCACCAGGAGCGTTAACCACGATGGCAACGCAAGACGATGTGCAGGAACGTTTCGGCGAGACCATCCGGCAGGGAATGGCCACCCAGGCCAGGGCGTATCGTGAATACGGCGCCCTGCTCGATCGGCTGGCTTCACGGGATATCAAGGCGGTGCAATTCGCCCGCGATTCCGCGGACCTCTATATCGAGACGATGGGACGGTTCGCCACCTCCGGCGTCAAGCTGGCCGAGGAAGCGATGAAGGCCGGAATGAAGGGCGTGGGCGTCGCCGTTTCGGCCACTGCCGAGGCGGTCGAAAAAGGCGTCGACAAAGCAAGTGCCGAAGCCGAGGCCGGCAAGAAGGGCAAGACCGCCGGCCGCAGGAAACGCGCGGCGAAAACCAGTCCAGCCGGTCCGGACAAGGGCTGAAGTCCGGAATGGCCGGTGCGTCACGACGTGTCGCGCTGGCGGACAATTGGGACGAAGCGCTGGAGCGCAGCGGGTTCTGGGACCTGCTTCACGTCCCGCGGGGGAAGTCGCCGCCTCGCGTTCTCGTCCTGCTGAATCTCGGCGGTTCGCGTCAGGCCGATCCGCAATTGGTGCAACCCCGTGCGGTCGAGGCATTGATCGACCTCATCCACGACCGGCTCGGCACGACACCCGTCCTTGCCGCCAGCGCGGACGAGACCCGCCTGTGGGCGGGAAACCGCGACGTCCATGCGCTGGCCGACCTGCTCGGATACCGCTTCGTCACCGATCGGGGTCTCGACTACGATCTCGTCGACCTCGGCGACAATCTCGTCGAAGCACCCTTTCCCGCCGGAACCGCGCTGCATGGCAGCACGCTGTCCGCGGACTGGCTGGCCGCGGATATCCGGCTGAACCTCGCGCGGCTCCGGCCCGATCCGGCCGAGGGGTTCGCCGCCGGGCTTCTCGATCTGCAGGGCTGTCTGCCGTTGACCGACAAGGCGCTGCACTATCGCCACCGGCGCGATGCGGGGACCGTGATCTCCGAGATCCTGCGCTACTGTCCACCCCACCACACCCTCATCGACGCGGTGCGCGACGAATCGAATGGGGGTCGGGATCACGATTCGGAGGACAATCCGGACGACGATCCCGAAAGCGCCGGTGCCGGGCAATGCCGGTTCGCGGTCGCCGGCGGCTCGGCGCTGCTCGCCGAGTTCGCCGCGGCACTAAAGGCCGGGCTGGACCCGTACTGCTCACCGCTCGTCGAAGCGGTCGCCGCGAGCAATCCCCTGCCGCCGGATTTCGAGATCGAAGGATCGCTGGAACCGATCGAGGTCCTCGTGGCACGGCGGCCGGTCGCACAGATGTCGGCGCAGCGGCGGCGATTCAGCGAGGCCGGCGATCGGCTCCTGGAAACCTGGCTGAAGCCGCTGGACCCGGAGATCTTCCCGGCCGCGCGCCCGATCGACGCCAGGGCCGCGGATCTGGCCGCGGAACTTGGCGCGGAAACCGGCGGAGAGGATTCGAGCCCGACCGGGAACGCGCTGGTCACGGCAGTCAATCTCGCGGTCGGCGCCGGCGGCCAGGCCGCACGCGCCTGGAACACGCTGTTCGACAAGGACAAGCTGGTGCAGAGGATCGTCTCCCTCGACATCGACCCCCATGCGATCCCGAGCGCGGAATACGACGCGGTCGTCGGAGAGCTCGAGGCGCTGCTGCCGGTCGCCGCGGCCGCGCCGGAACGCGCGCCGGGCCTGCGCTGGCGCAGGTTCGAAAAGGCCGTTCTGTTCCAGTACACGCACTCGCTCGCCATCCCGTTCGACCATTTCGTCGAACGCGTCGACGTCAGTCGCACGATCGAGTTCATGAACGACTACCTCGGCGGCGTGATGGTGGTGATCGTCCGCGACGACGCGGGGCGACCGATCCGCCAGGCCGAGCGCAACCTGTATCTGCCGCAGCCCAACTACCTCGTGCTGTACGGCGGCGAGCCGATCGACGTCACCAAGATCGAACGCGTTCGCTACGAATCCGACGCGCATCGACTGTACTGGAAGACGATCCGCAGCAGCAACGGGTCGGCGAGCGCCGACGACGGGGTCGCCTTCTTCGAACGCGAAGAAGGCGGAACCCGGATCACGATTGCCGGAAAGCAGCTCTTCACGCTGCCCCCGGCGATGCGGTTGTTCGACCTCTCGCTGCTGCCCGACTACGAGGCTACTCTCACCACGCAGGCCTACCAGCGCTTCTTCGAAAGAACCATCGCCAATTTCGAGGCGCTGGTGGAAGGACGCGAGATCAGGCTCGGGCGCGACCCGGACGAAGAGACCCCGCATCCGTCGATCGCATTGGAGGAATGGGCGGCGTCGCTGGCCGAGCGTGCGGCGCCATTGCTGGCGCGATTGAAGAGCGAGGACGTCCGACATTCGCAGCCCGACGAGAACGGTTTCGTCCACGTGGTGCCGAAGCGATGAGGACTGTTGTCACCGGCGCCTCGGGTCTCATCGGGGCCAACGTCCTGCGGGCCGCCGCCGCGAGCGGGCACGAAGCGGTCGGCGTCGCGCGCACCGGCAGTCGCTGCGACCTGGCCGATGCGCTCGGCATTCCCGTCGTTCGGGCCGACGTTCTCGGAGCCTCCGGCGACCTAGGAGCCGCGTTCGAGGGTGCGGAAGCCGTGATTCACACTGCCGCGGCGTTCAGCTACCGCATGGAGCCCGAGAAGCTTCGCGAGCTGGCGGTCAGAGGAACCCGCGCCGTGCTCGAGGCCGCCGTAGCGGCCGGCGTCCGGCGAATCGTCGTGACTTCGTCTTCGGTGGTCTTCGGCCACGCGTCTTCCCCCACCGCGCTTTCCGAAGCCGGCGGCCTTGCCGACCCCGCGGACGAACCGCCCTATGTGGCGGCCAAGATCGCCCAGGATGTCGAAGCGCTCGCACTCGCCGAAGACCTCGGGCTCGAACTCGTACTCGCCTGCCCCGCGATGTCGATCGGGGAAACGACGAGCGCCCTCGGTCCCAGCAACGGTCTGATCCTCGCGTATCTCGCCGACGCCACGCGCAGCACCTATCCCGGCGGATGCAACATCGTGTCGGCCGAGGACGTCGGCGCGGCCCACGTGCTGCTCGCCGAACGGGGTGCGCCGGGCAAGCACTACCTGCTCGGTTCCGCGAATCTGCGCTGGGCCGAGATCCATGAACGAATCGGGCACCTGACCGGGGTCGGGGGGCCATCCGTCGAACTCTCGCCCGCGCTCGCCCGGCTGGCCGCGGGCTTCGAGGAAATGGCCGCCGGGCTCGGCGGAAGGGAGCCCGCGACCACGCGCCACCAGGCAGGAATGCTCGGCCGGTACTACTGGTACGACGACAGCAACGCCCGCCGGCTCGGCTACTCGCCGCGGCCGGCGGACGAGGCGCTGGCGCGGACCATCTCCTGGCTCGTTGCCAGTCGGCACGTCTCGCGCGAATTGCGCGCCGGAATCCGCCTCGCCAATGAAATCCATCGCCTCCGGCATGGACGGGTGGCAGCTTGAAGGCGTTTTCGACGCTCGTCGTTCTCAAGGCCCCTCCCGAGCGCCTGTTCGCGACGCTGCGCGACCGGCTGCCCGAACTCGCCGAGGCCATGGACGGCATCGAGGCGATCGATGAGCTGGAACGCAGGCAGGAAGACGGCGCGCAACTGGTCGTCAGCCGCTGGCATGCGCGCCAGACCGTTCCTTCGGTTCTGCAGGAACGACTCGGGCAGCGCAGGATCGACTGGATCGACCGGGCGCGGTGGCAGGACGAAAGGCTGTTGTGCACCTGGGACATCGAGCCGTCGCTGGGCGGCGGTGCGATCAAGTGCTCGGGCACGACGGAATTCGTTCCGGCGATGGGCGGACGGGGAACGCGCGCGCGCTTCGCCGGAAACCTCGATATCGCACCGGACTATCTCGGCTCGGTGGTCGGCGGCTTCCACGGCCCGGTCAAGGCGCTCGTCGAGATGATCGCGACGTCGCTGATCCCGGCCAACTTCCGCAGCATCGCCGAGGAAGCCGCGAAGCGGACCTCGTCGGACTAGCCGATCAGCACCGAATGGTGAAGGCCGAGACGCGGATCCGCGCCGGCGCTCATCCACGGAAAGTAGTCCTGGATCGGCGGCATCGGCGCCTGCACGCGGAGCTCGCCGCCCGGATAGTCGTAGACGCTGATCCGGTTGAGCCCGCGGTTGGCGGTGAACAGCAACTTCTCGTCGACCGACAACTGGCAACCGTAGATCGAGTCGAGCAGCGTGCCCCGGCTGACCTGCAGCGCGCCCGCGAAGAGCCGGCTGTTGGTGAAGATGTTGCCCCTTGCGAGCGCCCCGGTGACGGTCGAGGCCGCTTCGCGCGGGTATTGGAGCTGCTCGGTCATGTCCGGCTTCTCGTCGACCACGATCCGCCAGCTGGCGAGATCGTCCAGCGCCACGCCGATCACGGTCTGGCTGCCGCCCGTGCAGAACAGCAATTCGCGCGACGACAGCGCGACATCGGAATTGATGTGTGCGGGGATGTCGCGTCCCGCGACCCAGTGGCGTCGCACGCAGGCACGCTCGAGATCGATCTCGAAGACGTATTCCTTGAGCCAGGCCATGCCCCATTCGTGCCAGTCCTCGCCGTCCTGCGGCGCGACGCGGAACGAGACCGCG